>JAEEPF010000052.1 GCA_016284635.1 Prevotella sp. | reverse complement strand
AAGTATCGGATAGGGCAGCGGTAGAAGTTCAGGGCAATGAACCACACCGTTCCGAAAATGATGATGAAAATCCAGAAAGGAATGACAGAGTCTATGAAATGGAGGAGCAACCAGGCGATGCCCACCACGGCAATGGCGCTCAGAATGAGCTCCTGTGTTCCTTCGCGGTGAATCCTGATCTTTTTCAGTTTATTGATCCTTTTTCCCATTTGGTTTCGTTAATTGTTCTGTTAATTGTGTGCAAAGGTACACAAATTTTGTGTAAGTTACAAACTTTTCACGCTTTTCTTTTGGTAATTCCAAGAAATAGGCGTATCTTTGAGCCACAAAACCAAAAGAATTCAAAGAAAAAGATGGAAGATTTCGTACATCTGCATGTACATACATACTACTCGATACTCGATGGTCAGTCAAGCATCAAGAAGCTTGTAAACAAAGCCATCGACGATGGAATGCGGGGTATGGCAATCACCGATCACGGTGATATGTTCGGCATTAAGGAATTTCACGACATCTGCAACGATGTGAACAAAAAGCGTAAGAAAGACGGTTTGGAACCTTTCAAGCCCATTTTCGGTTGTGAGATGTATGTGGCGCGTCGTGGTGACAAGAACCTGCGTGACCAGAAAGAGGACCTGGGCGGCTATCACCTCATCGTGCTGGCGAAGAACTATCACGGCTATAAGAACCTAATCAAGCTTGTGAGCAACTCGTGGGTGGACGGCTTCTACAACCGTCCGCGTACGGACCGTAAGGATCTGGAGAAATACCACGAGGATCTGATCGTCTGTTCAGCCTGTATCGCCGGAGAGGTGCCAGCGAAGATTCTGAAGGGTGATATCGCTGGTGCCCGTGAGGCCATCGAGTGGCACAAAAGTCTTTGGGGCGACGACTACTATCTGGAGTTGCAGCGCCATGAAGTGAAAGACCCCACCATCCGCGCCAATCGTGAGACCTTCCCCTTGCAGCAGCAGGCGAACAAGGTGCTGATAGAACTGGCGAAGGAGTATGGCGTGAAACTGGTGTGTACTAACGATGCCCACTTTGTCGATAAGGAGAATGCCGAGGCGCACGATCATCTGCTCTGTTTATCCACAGGCAAGGATCTCGATGATCCCACTCGTATGCTCTATTCGAAGCAGGAGTGGTTTAAGACGCAGCAGGAGATGAACGACATCTTCAGCGATGTGCCCGAGGCGCTGTCGAACACCTTGGATATATTAAATAAGGTGGAGACCTACAGCCTCGACAACGACCCGATCATGCCGTTCTTCCCCATTCCTGAGGAATTTGGTACGGAGGAAGAGTGGCGGCAGAAGTTCACAGAGCAACAACTCTACGACGAGTTCACGAGCGATGAGAATGGCCAGAACCAGCTCTCGCCCGAGGACGGTGAGAAGAAGATCAAGAAGCTGGGCGGCTATGATAAGATCTACCGTATCAAGTTCGAGGCCGACTATCTGGCAAAGCTCGCCTACGAGGGGGCCAAGCGCCGTTATGGCGATCCGATACCCGACGATGTGGTGGAGCGCGTGAAGTTCGAACTGCATATCATGAAGACGATGGGTTTCCCAGGTTACTTCCTGATCGTGCAGGACTTTATCAACTCTGCTCGCGACGAACTGGGTGTGATGGTGGGACCGGGTCGTGGCTCGGCAGCAGGCTCTGTGGTGGCTTATTGCTTAGGTATCACGAAGATCGACCCGCTGAAGTACGACCTGCTGTTTGAGCGTTTCCTCAATCCTGACCGTATCTCACTCCCTGATATCGATACCGACTTCGATGATGACGGCCGAGGCCGTGTGCTGAAATGGGTGGAAGATAAATACGGTCACGAGAACTGTGCCCATATCATCACTTACGCTACGATGGCCACGAAGAACTCCATCAAGGATGTGGCCCGTGTGGAGAAGGTACCCATCGCCATCAGCAATGCTCTCTGTAAGGCAATCCCTGACCGTCTGCCCGACGGTCCTGACGGCAAGGCGACGAAGATGAATCTGCCCAACGCCCTCAAATATGTGCCCGAACTGCGGGATGCGGAGGCTTCGAATGATGCCCACCTCTCCAATACCATCAAGTATGCGAAGATGCTGGAGGGAACGGTGCGAGGAACGGGTATTCACGCCTGTGGTTTCATCATCTGTCGTGACCCGATTTCCGACTGGGTGCCTGTGTCCACTGCCGACGACCCGGACTTTAAGGGTGTGAAGACGAACTGCACACAGTATGACGGCCACGTGATTGAGTCGACAGGACTGATCAAGATGGACTTCCTTGGTCTGAAGACGCTCTCGGAGTTGAAGGAGGCCTGCGAGAATATCAAACGTACACGAGGTATTGAGGTCGATCTGGATACCATTCCCATCGACGATCCCAAGACCTACGAGCTCTATCAGCAGGGTCGTACCGTCGGCACGTTCCAGTTTGAGTCTGACGGTATGCGTAAGTATCTGCGTGAGCTGAAGCCCACCGTCTTCGAGGACCTCATCGCTATGAACGCCCTCTATCGTCCTGGTCCTATGGGCTATATCCCACAGTTCATCCGCCGTAAGCACGGTGATGAGCCTATCACATACGACATCCCCGTGATGGAGAAATACCTGAAGGATACCTATGGCATCACGGTGTATCAGGAGCAGGTGATGTTGCTCTCGCGACTGCTGGCCGACTTCACCCGTGGTGAGAGTGACGCCCTGCGTAAGGCGATGGGTAAGAAAAAGAAAGACATCGTCGACGCGATGAAGCCGAAGTTCATCGACGGCGGTGTGAAGAACGGCCACGATCCGAAGGTGCTCGAAAAGATCTGGAGCGACTGGGAGGCGTTCGCTTCTTACGCCTTCAACAAGTCGCATGCCGCCTGCTACTCGTGGGTGGCCTACCAGACGGCCTACCTCAAGGCCAACTATCCCGCTGAGTTTATGGCGGCCATCATGAGTCGTCGACGTGATCAGATTACGGAGATCACGAAACTGATGGATGAGTGCAAGCAGATGGGCATCGCCACATTGGGACCGGATGTGAACGAGTCGTACGAGAAGTTCGGTGTGAACCATCACGGTGAGATTCGCTTCGGTCTCGGTGCCATCAAGGGTATGGGAGAGTCTGCGGCTCAGGCCATTATCTCCGAACGCGATAAGAACGGTCCTTATAAAGATATCTACGACTTTGCCCAGCGTGTGAATATGAGTAATGTGAACCGCAAGGCCTTCGAATCGTTAGCCCTGAGTGGCGGTTTCGATAGTTTCGGCATCCGTCGTGAGGACTTCTTCGCCCAGACACCCAAGGGTGAGGTGTGGCTCGATGTGCTGGTGCGCTACGGACAGACCTATCAGCTGGAGAAAGCCCAGTCGCAGAATTCGCTCTTCGGTGGCTTCGACGATGTGGAGATTGCTACACCGCCTGTTCCCAAGAGCGATGTGCGTTGGAGTGACATCGAACGCTTGAACAAGGAACGCGACCTGGTGGGCATCTACCTGTCAGCCCATCCGCTCGACGAGTATAGAATCGTGCTCGACAACCTCTGCAACACCCGTTGTGCCGAATTGGCAGACCCTAACGGTCTGAAAGACCGGGCCGATGTGGTGGTGGGTGGTATCGTTACGGCAGTCCGTACCCGTTTCGACAAGCGCGGCAATCCCTGTGGCTTCGTCACGCTCGAAGACTTTGAGGGCTCCGGCGAACTGGCGATGTTCGGTGAGGACTGGGGTCGATGGAGCGGTATGTTCCCAGAGGGTGCCTCTGTCTATGTGACAGCCAAGGTGCAGCCGAGATTCCGCGATAGCGATATCATGGGCCTGAAGGTGCAGACGGTGGAATACCTGCAGACGGTGAAGGAACGTGCTGTAGACCGCATCACCATCTCGATGGTAGCTGACCAACTCGACGAACAGATTGTGGCAGACCTGAGTGAGATCATCAATTCCTGTCCAGGAAAGACCAAACTCTTCTTCCAGTTGCGCGACTCGAAGGGCGAGAAGCACGTGCTGCTGCATAGCAAGAACAGCAGTGTCGATGTGCGCCACACCCTCATCGACTATATCGAGCAGCACGATATGCTCGACTATAAGATTAATTGAACAAGCCCCCTAAGTTAGGGGGTAGGGGGTCTGATCAGACTTTATGGCATGATATTTGCTGAAGAATAGTATAAATTATTGTTTAACATGGGGCGATGAACGCTTGTTCAGACCCCCAACCCCCTAACTTAGGGGGCTTAAAAAAATTTGAATTATGGAAGTAACAATCACAAACGAGAATTTCTCGACTCTGAAGAATGGCAATCTGCCGTTAGTAGTGGATTTCTGGGCTACCTGGTGCGGTCCCTGCCGTATGGTGTCTCCCATCATCTCTGAACTGGCTGAGGTCTATGACGGCAAGGTCGTCGTAGCTAAGTGCGACGTAGAGGAAAATGAGGATCTGGCTGCCGAATTCGGTATCCGTAACATCCCCACCATCCTGTTCTTCAAGGGCGGTGAGGTCGTGAACAAACTGGTGGGTGCCCAGGCGAAGGCCAAGATCGACGAAGCCATCCAACAACTGCTGTAATTATGGCAAGTATTGACGAGGAAATCCGTCTGGACGAAGAAGAGAACAGGCGGGAACTAGCCTATATCCGCACACAACTGCCGTCGGACATCAAGAAGTTCTACAGCGACAAGGACATCCTTTATATGATGGACTTGATCGTGGACTACTATTATACCAGCGGCATCTTGGAGAGTGAGGCGGAAGAGGTGGACATCGATCTTGAGGAAGTAGCAGCGTATGTCTGTAAACGTGCGAAGGATGAGGGCTTCTGCTCGTCGTTCAATCCGGAGGAAGTGTTCTTCATCGTACAGGCAGACCTGGACTTCCAGGAACAGAACGCATAATTTAACTACCACGAATTACACTAATTACACGAATTATCTAAGACAGGAATTGTCTGCCTGGTATAAATTCGTGAAATTAGTGTAATTAGTGGTTTTAAAAACTGACGGTGCGGGTGCCGTCGGGATTTTCCGTGATTTGTACTTTGGTGGCGCCGTCGGGCAGGAGTTCCTCCATCATCTCCGGCCATTCGATGAAGCAGAGACCGTCGCCGTAGAAGTAATCCTCGTAGCCCATGTCGTAGACTTCTTCCAGTTTCTTGATACGGTAGAAGTCGAAGTGGTAGATGGGTGTGCCGTCGGCAGCCGTATATTCATTCACGATGGCGAAGGTTGGGGAGGTGACGACATCGTCGACACCCAGTTCCTCACAGATGGCCTTGATGAAGGTGGTCTTGCCAGCGCCCATGTGGCCGTAGAAGGCATAGACCTGCTGGTCGCCCATTGCGTCGATGAACTGTCGGGCGGCCTCGCGGATATGTTCCAAATCGTTGATCTTTATTTCCATATTATCGTTTCTTTCCTGAGAGTGTGACTAAGGGGATGATCATCTCCTCCATCGAGATACCGCCGTGCTGGAAGGTGTCGCGATAGTAGGAGACGTAATAGTTGTAATTGTTCGGATAGGCGAAAAACGAGTCGCCAGTGGCGAAGACGTAACTCGTCGAGAGGTTGGGCATCGGCAACAGCGCCTTCTGCGGCTCCTTGATGATGTAGAGGCTCTTATCGTCGTAAGCCAGGTTCTTGCCCAGTTTGTAGCGCAAGTTTGTATTCGTATTGCGGTCGCCTACGATTTTTACGGGCTGGGTACAGCGGATGCTGCCGTGATCGGTGGTGACGATGACCTTATAGTCCGTCTGTGCCAGCAGTTTGAAGAAATCTGAGATGACAGAATGGCGGAACCACGACTGGGTGATCGATCGGTAGGCACTCTCGTTGCTCGCCAACTCACGCACCATCTTCGACTCCGTGCGGGCGTGACTGAGCATATCGATGAAGTTGAACACGACCACATTCAGTTGGTGCTTTTCCAGATGGCGCCACTGTTGCATGAATCGCTCGGCATCCACAGAACTGTTGATCTTATGATAGGAGAATGTCTCCTTCCGGCGATAGCGCTCCAGCTGTGTCTGGATGAGCGGTTCCTCGTTCAGGTTCTTGCCCTCCTCTTCGTCTTCGTCCACCCACAGGTTGGGGAACATCTCTGCAATCTTGTTGGGCATCAGTCCGCTGAAGATGGCGTTGCGGGCATACTGCGTCGCTGTGGGCAGGATGCTGCAGTAAAGGTCTTCGTCGATGTCGAATTGTTCACTCAGTTCACTGGCGAGCATCCGCCACTGGTCGTAACGGAAGTTGTCGAGCACCACGAGGAAGACCTTCTTGCCGCTGCTGAGCTGGGGGAAGATCTTGGTCTTGAAGATCTCGGGCGAGAGAATGGGACGAGGGTTAGGGCTATTAGGATTATTAGGGCGGTTAGGGGCGTTTGGGGAGAGAGAGGCAATCCAGTCGAGGTAGTTCTTCTTGATGAACTTGGCGAAACCGTTGTTGGCCTCTTCCTTCTGCATCGCCAGCATCTCGGTCATATTACTGTCGGTACTGCTGAGTTCCAGTTCCCAGTGTACGAGTCGACGGTACACATCAGCCCAGTCTTTCCACTCGCGACAGTCCATGATCTGCATGGCTATCTGCTGGAAGTTCTGCTGATACTGGCTCTGCGTCACCTCCGTCTCAATCTCCCGACGGTGGATGTTCTTCTTCAGCGCCAGCAGGATCTGATTGGGGTTGACGGGCTTGATGAGGTAGTCGGCGATCTTCTGTCCGATGGCCTGCTCCATAATGTTCTCCTCCTCACTCTTGGTCACCATCACCACAGGCAGCGCAGGCTGCAGTTCCTTGATCTTCTGCAGAGTCTCCAGTCCGCTGAGACCAGGCATCTGTTCGTCGAGCAGCACCATGTCGAAGTTCCGCTCACGGCACTGGTCGATGGCATCAGGACCGTTCGAGACCGTCACCACCTCGTAGCCTTTCTTTTCCAGGAACATCAGATGAGCCTTCAACTGCTCAATCTCGTCATCCACCCACAACAATAATCCATTTGTCATATATTTATTTTTTTATGACCACGAATTTAACTAATTACACTAATTTTTCTACCGCAGATGATTAATTCGTGAAATTCGTGTAATTCGTGGTTTTATTCTTTTTACCAGAAGTCATCTCCGAAGTCGAAGTCCTGCACTTTCGGCTGGGGCTTTTGCATCGGGAACAGATCATCATCATCGTCAGTCTCCTGACTCCCGACTCCTGACTCCTGACTCCCTTCCTCGTCATCACCGACATCCTCAGGATCCAGCGGCACCATACCCTCAGGCACATTCAGCAGTTCCTCCTCGCTGATCTTCAACGGGATGAATGTATCTTCGTAGAACTTCAGATAGTCATCGTAACTGTAGGCCGTACCCAGCAGCGGGAGGTTCGTCTCACTGATGATGAGGCTCCGGCAGTCTTTCACCTGTTCGCTCATCCGCTCGTCGGCATAGAGCTGGCGGGCATACTGCAGCGCTTCGTCGTAACTGAGGAAACCGCTGATGAGCATCCGTCGCAGTCCGTGATCCTCGTCTATCTGGATGTCGAAGTTACGCACCAGGAAGTTGGTGAAGTTGTAGCGTGCCATCTCAAAGAGCAACTGGTTCTCATTCACATCGACGGAGTCTGGCTGATAGGCGAGGATGAAGACAAAACTCTGGTCCGTCCTTGCGTCGAGGGTGTCCTGACGGGTGGAGTCTGCCGAGAGGGTGATGTCTCGTCTCGACCATACGTCGCCAATGTCGAACTTACCGCCGTGCAGCCGTCGTCCGTCGTTCACGCCCTTGATGATCATACCCGCCATCTCGCTCACCTCACTGTCAGGGAAGCGTTCCACCACCTCTTTCAGTCGGACGATGCAACTGTCGCCGTAGCCCTCATTCAACAGGCTCAGACCCTCGATGAAGAGGAACTTGTCGCGGTGGTCGCCCTGTGGGAATCGGGTTTCTGAGAGTTTGGCGTTGGCATTCACCATCTCGTAGCGGTCGTTCTTGAAGGCGTCGTAGGTGGCGGTATAGAGAGAGTCTTCGATATGTTCTCCAAAGCGGGCGTTCTCCTCATAATAGGGATCTGTAAGCAGGATGGTCCACTCGCTCTCCGGATGATGATCTATCAACCGGTTCAGGCAGGAGTCGGCCATGTCGGAGTCCCGCCATCGCGAATAGAGCAGATAGAGGTGATACCATGCCTCGTCCAGATGTTCGTACTCCTCGTAGTTGTCTGTCAGCCTCCGCAGGTGACGCTCGCTGAGCGACAGGTTTTCAAGCCTGTCTTTGAAGATGACACCCGCATGGAAGAGGGCATCCTGGATGATAGTGTGACAGGCAGCCTTCTGGTCCTCAGTGAAGGGGATCTGCGCGAGGTAGTACTCGCGTTCGTGAGGATCGTTGGCGAGGGAGTCTGTTGCCGCGAGTTGATTGGATAGGGAATCCGTAGGGTGATGAGGGTCGTTAGGGGCGGCTACATTCTCTGGATTCTCTGGCAATCCGCCTGCCTGCAGCGAATCTTTCGCCTCGGTCGTTTCTCCTTCCTCATTACTCGTTCCTCCTTCCTCGACATCTTCTTCTGATTCCTCTGGCTCGTTCCTCACCACCGTCACGTTGATGCGCTGCCAGTTATCCTTGTTCTCGCGTCGGCCCCATTGCTGCTGGAAGGTGGTTTTACCCTGACTCACGGCCATCGGGTTATAGAAGTACCATTGGCCGTTGCCTTGGGTGGTAGGGAGAGTATGAGATGTAGGGGTGTTAGGGAGGTTGGGGTTGGCGCCCTGCTGTTTTTGCATTTCTTGCTGCATTTCTTCGGCCTCGGCATCCAACTGCCGCTCGCGCTCCTCCTTCTCTTTCTGTTTCAGGGCCTCGATCACACGGTCGATGGCTGCCAGCCTTTCTGCCTCAGGCATCTCAGAGAGTTCCAGCAGCGAGTCTTGCAGATGGATGGCCTCCGTATGGGGCACGAGTTCGTCGAGCACCTTCGAACGGAATGACAGCTCCTCATAGTCCTTACGGTCCTGATCCAGCAGTCCGATGGCCTCGCCATAGCAGCGGTGAGCATCGCCGAACCTCTCCATCTCCCAGTACAGGTTGCCGAGCGTCAGCAACAGCACACCTTTCTCGATGCCGTTCCTCACCGACTCCTTGCTGCCTTTCTCGTAGGCGCCGATGGCCTGCAGTGTGTCGCCTTGGTTCAGGTAGATATTGCCGAGGGCGTAGTACACCTGATCGAGGTATTCCTGGTTGTTGTCCGATTTCGCCATCCGCTTCAGGCGGCTGATCATCTTACCGCCGTCGTTGGCAGCCATCACCTCCGTCTGGGCGATGCGGGCGTTGAACTCCATCTCGTAGGGTGGATGACAGCCCACCACCTTTTGATAGGCCTTGTAGGCGGCCTCGCGGTTGCCCAGCATGTTCTGTATCTGTCCCATCAGGAACCACTCCCGCGCCCTTTGCACATTGCGGCGCTCGTGTTTGATCACCTTCCTGAGATAGGGCAGGCCCTTCTCGTAGTCGCCTGTGCGGATATAGTAGTCGGCGTAGGTGTAGTCCCAGTCGTTCACGGTGCGGAAGTCCATCGAGTCGCGGCTCATATTGCGGATCACGTCCTCGGCATCGTATAGCCAGTCGAGTTCCGTATAGCACTTCGCCAGCCAGGCTTTTGCCAGACCGCTCTGCACGGGCTGCGTCTGATAGAGGCGCGTCATGTATGAGAAGGTGGCTGCGGCCTCGTCGAAGGCGCCCTTCTGGAACTGTGCCTTACCCAGCAGCATCCACGCTCTCCAGATGAAGGGGTTATACTCCTTTCGTCCGAGCCACTCACGGTCTTTGGCGGTCTTTTTCTTGTTGCTTTTCCACACGGGCTTCCCCTTGATGCTGTGCAGACGGATGGCTTTCTCGCTCTTCTCGATGGCGCGGTCGTACTGGCCCTTGCCCAACTCGCGGCTCTGTTTGTTGCCTACCATATAGAGGGGAATCATCTCCGTATAGTTGTCCTTATTGCCTTTCTCCTTCTCCAGATTGCCGTCGATGAACGCCTGTTGCCCGTTGAAGTAGATGTTATAACGGGCGGTGAACGAGTGGTACAGTCGGTTCGTGGCCGTGTTCTTCTTCATGTTGCAGGAGGAGAGAAGGAGTAAAAGAGAGGTGAGAGGTAAGAGGTAAGAGGTAAGAGAATACCGAAGAGCCCGATAAAGACCCTTCGACATTTTCTCTGTTTTCTTATTCCCTCTAATCATATCTCTCACCTCTTACCTCTCACCTCTTTTTTCCATCAGGCAATGAATCTTGCAGTTCCCCTCATTGGCCTCGCTGCACGTCGAACAATCATGTCCCTGTTCGACCTGGTCGTTTCCCTTGTCGAACTTATTGGCTACTGCGGCAATCACCCCCAGCACCACGATCATTCCTATGCACACCCAGACAAACGACATGTTCTTTTGTTTACAATACAATTTACGGTTTACAGTTGATTACTCCTATCGTCAGAACGGCTTGCCAGCATATCATCTGTAAACTGTAAACCGTCAACTGTAAACTTAAATCCTGCGGCTTTGACGTCTTCCCAGAATTTCGGATACGACTTGCTCACCACCTGCGGATTGTTGATCCCCAGGCCTGGCCGCTTCATGGCGAAGGGTGCGAACGCCAGCGCCATACGGTGATCCTCGTAGGTGTCGATGCCCTCGTTGCTCGGCTCACAGCGCTCACCGTTCCACAGCAGTTCACAGTCGTTACGGCTCTCTACCACGTAGCCCAGTTTCCGTGCCTCCCGTTTCAGGGCCTCGATGCGGTCCGTTTCCTTGATCTTCAGCGTTGCCAGACCCGTGAAGTGGAAGGGGATCTCCTTCGCCAGGCAGGTCACGACGAACGTCTGCGCCAGGTCGGGCGAGTTCACGAAGTCATACTCCAGTTTCGGCACGCAACGGCCGTTCCTTTTCAGTGTCACCGTCTGCGGCACACCCTGTTTCTTCGTCTCGAACAGGGTTTTCACGCCCAACAGGCTGAAGATGTACCTCGTCACCGAGTCGCCCTGCTTCGAGCCGTCGGTCAGTCCCGTCAGCCTCACGGTGGCATCAGGATCATCGCTCAGGGCCACCATCTCATACCAGTAACTGGCGGCACTCCAGTCGTTCTCGATGAAGTATTCCCTTGTCTTGTAGGGCTTCGGCTCCACGACGATGGTGTCTGCCGACACCCATTTCGCGTCAGCGCCGAACTCGCCCATCATCCACAGAGTCAGGTCGATATAGGGCCTTGAGATGATGTCGTTCGTCAGATGGAGCCTCAGTCCGCGTTCCATCATAGGGCCGATGATGAGCATCGCCGAGATGTACTGCGAACTGATGCAGCCCGCCATATCCAGGTCGCCGCCAGGCAGGGACTTGCCAGTGATGCGCAGGGGCGGGAATCCCTGTTCGCCTACGTATTCGATGTCGGCACCCAGTTGTCGCAGGGCGTCCACCAGCGTACCTATCGGACGGTGCTTCATCCGCTCCGTCCCCGTCAGCACGTGAGTCCCTGGGATCAGGCTCAGGTAGGCGGTCATGAAGCGCATCGCCGTGCCGGCCGCCTTGATGTTGATCTCTTCGGGCATATGTCGCAGGGCTTCAACGATCACTTCCGTGTCGTCGCAGTCGCTGATATTCTGTGGGAGCGTATCTCCGCCGCTGAGTGCGTGGATGATGAGTGCACGGTTGGAGATGCTTTTTGATGCTGGCAGGTCGACGGTGGTGTCCAGTCGCTGCGGGGCCGTAAGTCTATATGTTGTCACGTTTTTATTTTTTACTATTTTACCTTTTCACTTTTTTACCTTTAAATAACGTGCAAAGTTACACATTATTATATGTATGTGCAAGAAAGAATCGCAAAATTCACCTTTTTTTAAAAAAAGTTCCTCAAATATTTGCATATTCCGAAAAATCTGTGTACTTTTGCACCCGCATTCGACAAAATGACTTGTTCAAGAGGTCGGTGCCAAGCTTAAAAGGATCGGGATTTAGCGCAGTTGGTAGCGCACACGTCTGGGGGGCGCGAGGTCGCTGGTTCGAGTCCAGTAATCCCGACCAAACGAAAGGCTGAGAATCGTAGATTCTCGGTCTTTTTCGTTTTAACAGGGCGATTTATGTCTCTTTTATGTTAAATAGTCACATTTTTAAGAGCTTAGTGCTTGCTATCTGAAAAACTATTCGTAATTTCGCTGCCGATATGAGTAAGAACCTATATATCATAAGCGGTTGCAATGGAGCAGGAAAGACGACAGCATCTTATACGGTGTTGCCAGAGGTTTTACACTGCAAAGAGTTTGTAAACGCTGATGAGATAGCTAAAGGCTTGTCGCCTTTCAATCCTGAAAGTGTAGCGATTGAGGCAGGACGTTTGATGTTGCAACGCATAGAGGATTTACTTTCCAAAGAAGAATCTTTCTCAATTGAGACTACTCTTGCAACAAAGTCCTACATTAATCTTGTACGCAGAGCACAGGAAAAGGGATATACTGTCAGACTTCTTTTCTTCTGGCTTAACTCTCCAGATTTGGCTTTGCAACGAATAGCAGAAAGAGTTGCAAAAGGAGGGCATAATATTCCTGAGCCTATCGTAAGGCGGAGATATGTTGCAGGCATCTGCAATCTTTTCCGCTTGTTTATGAGCGAAGTTGACTCATGGGAGATTTATGACAATAGTAGATATCCTGCCGTACAAATAGCAAGAGGTGGAAAAGATGATGAGACTTCCATAATTGTAGAATCCACTTATAAAACGATAGCAGATTATGTCAAATAAAGAATTTTCAGAGAAATTAAAGGCTGGCATAGAACTTGCTGGTAAACGGATGCTTGAAGAGAAAGCATTGCGTGGTGAAGATATTATTGTGTCTTCCGATGGTAAGACTATTGAGCGCATACCTGCAAGTCAGCTATTATAATGTCACTAAATATCGCCTTTTGTCACTTATAGAACGTAATCCAATTCGTCCTATACTTATAGCTTGGGGCCATTTTGCTCTCAGGGAAGAGCACCACAACCTTTCCTTTCTTATCCCGATACCAAGCATAGTTCCACCCCCTGCCCATATCCAGATAGAGGGCATGAGTAACCTTGTAAGCTTTCAGATACTTGACAAAGTTCTCATAGGTTATCTTCTTCTTTGACTCAACGATACACAGCTTACCATCCTTCTCACATAGTGCCCTATAGATATTCACGTTGTTCTTCATCTTTGAGCCAATGGGCCTGGCACTTCCATCCTTAACGATCATCATCTGGCAGAAACCCATATTCCAACCATCAGCCTTAGTAGGGAAATCCGCTTTCTGCATAAACTTCCATTTGCCATTACCCCATACGAAGCCCCCGTTATTGGCCTTGCAGCTATAGCCCTTCTTCATTTCTCCACTGCAAATATGGTTATCAGCGACATTCGAGTGCTTGAATTCGTCCAGCAACTCACCAGTAAATGCCGCCTCGCAACAGAATTCCACATCCTTCTGTGCAGCCTTCGGCATCTGCCCACACACCAGATCAATCCTAGTGTACTCCGGATAATACACATTGAGATTTGCCGTTTTCTCTACAGTCACCGCATTAACTGTTACAGACAAGGCGCTCAATACTACTATAGATAATAACTGCTTCATGCGTATAATAAAAGAATCCCTCTTCTGTAACATCAATGCACCTCAATTTCCATTCCATCTAATGTAAAGACCCCTTCGTTAAACACTTTGTAGTTATCGGATACATATTGCATTCCTGCATTCTTGTGTATGGGAATAACGCCAATAGACGGCCTGACAGCCTTGCATACTTCGTAAAGAGTATCAATATCAGCATGTCCACTTGTATGAAAGCCCTTTTCTACTCCATCCAATATACGATTCTTGAAAAGATTTCGGATAGACAGGACATCTTCTATTGCATTATTTCCTCCTTCTTCTGCATAACCGCTCCACATAGAATAAATGAGCCAAGGGGTTTCGTCGTTGAATACTTGAAGCATATCTTCCAGTAGCCATAAACTATTCATCCTAACAGGCATTAGAAAGCCCTTCGCTCTTAGAAAATCATTAATCTTTGGAATCCGATATGCTTTATGCCCACTTAACTCAAAAATACAGTCAAAATTATATAGCGGGCTTTTATTGCCGCTGTATTTAGAAAACACATCAAGCACACTATGTTGATATCCATCTACGAGAAAAACTGTGCCTGTTGTTTTGCATGCTGCATGAAATGAAGCGAGTCGATCAATATCTGTTGACGAACAAAGGGCAAAGACGTATTTATGTTCACGTAGTGCCTGAATGGTGTTTTCCTGAATCTGCTTTTCTGTAACCACTTGCTCCTGTTTTCTCCCCAGCATAGTTCCCTCTGTGATGAGTAAATCAACATGACCGATAAATTTCTCTAGTGTCGGAAACAAGCCTTTGCCTAAATACCCATGACGGCGAAAATCGCCGGTATGAAGTATTCTTTTATCTTTGTATTCTATCTGGAACATATAGGCATCGAAAGCCGAATGGCTGACAAAGTAAGGAGTAACAAATATACTATTATTCACTGGTATTTTCTCACATGCTTTGAAAGGAATCATATGCTCAATTGCATCCAGTTGCACACTAAAATCCTTATGCGCATTCAGTGCTTCATACTTGCATCGCATCACGTCAATGGCTCCTGCTCCCATATATTGCTTAACATATGCAGGTACCAGATGATGTAGTCCTACATGGTCACCATGATAGTGAGAATAGAAAATAGCATCGGCATCAGCTGTTATTTTTCTTACTTTATCGGCAGTATAATCCGTCTTGTCTGAACCAGGCAAATTGCTGCCAAAGTCAATGAACACTTTAGCTTCTTTGGTTGCAATCTCTGTGATGCAACCGCCTATTTGGTTTGCTCCTCGATGGATAGTGATTTTCATATACTTAGCAATTTGAGTCTGACAAGGTAAAATCTCCTTTATTAAGATATATGACCTTATAATTCATGCAACATGCTTTCTCTTGCTCTCTTTTAAATGAGTTGCGCTCGGCTTCCTTACCGTTTTCATCTTCCGACTTATAAGCGTATGCATACATAAACTCTATAGGCAGTTTTTCGTCTATATAGAAGTCGTCTGATAGTAGTTTGAAATGGTGTTTATCACTAACTACCTTTTTCATTTCCTTAGTAAAAGTCAATTCAGCCAAAGGATTTTTGCCTATGCTGCCTTCGAAAGAATCAGCATGGTCTCCAATTCCAGATTTCCCAGGAAGTGCATCAAGACCATTTTTCAATTCTATCACACAAAGACGATGATCACTATTGCGCACAGCAATAATGTCAAAGCGAGGCGATTTCTCGTACACATCAACTCCAGGGTGTCTGGGTAAAGAAGATGGTTCATAATGATAGATACAATCTTTGCGTGTGCTCACTTGAAATTCTAAGTCAATGATTGTATAGTCTGTGCTTTCTGTATTACTGATGCATAGTGCGTGTTGCGTATCCTTCTCATGTAATGTGCGCTTATGAACACGTTTCAACCACTTCCAGTAATCATCCATCAGTTCTTTCATATCAGCGATAAAAGTCTTGAAGTCTCGTTTCTCTTTCAGTGATTCTAACACATTACGGCGTTTTGCTTTTCTTTTTTCTGGTGTATCAAGTTCCGTATCGCATTTGTAATAATTGCAGTCGAACTGGAAACTGTTCTCAGATGAAACCTTAAGCAGATTTCCTCCTTTGTAATATACATTGAAGTAGTCTTCACGAATCTGCAAAACGAGTTCGTCGTCGTTTTTAACCATTTCAATTAAGCCTCTAAGCTTTCCTTTTTCTCCAAATGCATTATCCCATTTATCGGAGTGCAGCCCGCGTCCTAAGTAGCTACTTAATAATTTCTTTTTAATTCTTAATTCACGCTTCATAACTGTTTCATTAATAGGTTCTATTTTAATAGCATCAAGTTGATGTTTGTAGCACCAGATTTGTCCATCGACACCATGCTGAACATCTAGCTGTATGCCTTGTTGTGCAGCTCTCACTTGTAAAACACCCACTTCCAGTGGTGTGAGGAACTCTGCATATTCCTCACTAATCCATTCGCCATTATTATTGCGAACCAGATGCCATTCCTTATTGCTGTCTTTCTTTTCCATCATGCATATTCAAATTGTGGAACACCAACAGGTACCTTCACTATGTCATCCCCATCATCAAGCGTTGGAACAGCTAATCTGACTTCCCCGTCTTTCATCGTTTTGTCAATAAGAAGCGTAAGGGGATAAATATCGCTATTTTCACCAAATATGGGATAACCGTATTTGTCAAACTCCGTCATATAGGCAGAGTCAATACCATATACATATATATGTTTACTATGCTTATCCATTTCATGATTGATATAGGGGTCTTGTTCTGCATCGAAACTTTTTCCTTGAGTCAAGTCCATCCCATACATCATAAATGGCTCTGCATTGCACGACTTTTGCAGCAGCAACATGGTGTTAGAATTAGCATAGAAGTTTAAGGCGTATTCTGTTGAATGCCTGGAATGAAAATCCCTTTCAAAGTCGCAGACTAATTCACGGAACGAATGCCCATCCTTGCGACGGTGTCCTTTTTCGTCGTAGTCTGATGGGATAAAATGATACGTCTCACATATTTCTCTTTCCATTTATAATCGTATAATTGTTGGGTTCAATAAATATCTCTGGCTCTAGTGAGTATGTAAACGTAGCCAGGTTCTTTGTTATTCATATTGTTATTCATATTGTTATTCATTTAGTTTCTTCTTTAGCGTTTCTATTCCATAATAGTCTAAAACATAAATTGGAAAAGCGCTTAATGCAGCAACTTTAGGGCATTTGTGATTGATATGCTTTTCCAATTGCTTACTGAATATAACACTTTGCGACTCTATTTGTATGGGCAAGTCAAAGATATCGTGTACCAGATAATTCATCTTGGAAACATGAGCACGAATCAATTCTTGCCATACCTCTTTCGTATATTTGTTGATGTTGGTAAGTTGAGGCTGGCACTCTGAGGCCGAAACGTTCTTATAGTGAGGCTCCTTTAAGCATGCTTCTACTTCATCACATTCTTCCTTGTATGGGCAGTTGGCACGTTTGCATTTGACGGTGAGTTCCTTGAAACTCTGCATGTCTTTATAGTGGCGAATGGCTTCAAGCATCGGATAACTGATGTAGAGCAAACCGTTTTCTGTTTCATTGTTGAAGAAATCGAGCATCTCCTCTATCTTGTCATCGTCCGCGAGCGTCGAGTGGGCATCATAATCAAAAAAAAGGTATATGTATGCAAAGCTGTCTCTGGTATAGTCTCGCAAGAGTTCTGCATTCTCTTTGTTTCGCTCTTTTAATAGTTCTACCAAATCAAAATCGGAATCATCTTCTTTTAGGACCTTGTAGAGCTGATAAATCTCCGCATCAAAGACACACTTGACAGAAATCCTTTTCCCAAGGAAATTCTGTTCAAGCATATCTACATATTTTGATTCTGCCCGAACACCCTCAAATACGAAAAGATGTAATTCGTTATTCAACATGGAATGCTCCTGCTCTATATATTTTCTCAATGTTATGTGCAAATCTCAACTCTTTCTCTGTGCAGGCTTGTAGAGGCTTGATTGTATTGTCCTGTAAGATGAAATTGCAGTCTGGACGAAGCAGATCGTTTGTCAGCAGGTATGTGTTGTGTGAGGACATAAATACCTGACAGTTCAGATCGAATAACTGTTTGCAAACCTCAAATGCTAACTTAAAATGATAGAACGCATCGAATTCATCAATAAAGACAAATGAGGCGTTGCCAATCTTTTTAAGCCAATAATATAATAGGTGTAAAGATTGTGTGCCTGTTGAAATCGTCGCATCAAATACTAACGAACCTGTTCCTGCTTTCCAGAAAAGCAGTTTGTCTGTGCACTTTTCCAAGTCGAATTCAAATTTCTGGCCACTTACCTTATACAGAAAATCAGAAAAGTCGTTGATCAGGTTGTTTTTAATGATAAACTCGTCAATGCTCGTTGGGGTACTTTCAAAACCCATGAATTCGTTAACTCCCAAACACCTGAACCACAGCATAGATTCGACGAAATCACGTAGCTTTATCAGATAATGATTCTTTGTGAGAGGGTATGATGCTAATAGGTAATTCACAATTGAAATGTTGTTGGCATTCGCTTGTAGATTTGCCTTGGCATTCGGGTTGATAGGGAATTGCTTTTCATCTAATTCCAGATGTTTGCGCTTTCTATTAAAAGCGGTTGTCCCATCTACTGTGAGTGATTCCTCAACAAGAATTCCTTCAGAGTTCTTTTGATACTGATAAACAATTCTTTGTTTTCCAAGGATGAATGTATATTCGAATAGAACATCCAGATTGGAGTCGCCACCATAGGTGAAGTTCTTGTAGTACTTTTCTGATTTGAATTTTTGCGTCAGATGGTTGACAATGTCAAAAATGGCAATGCCCAAATTGGATTTGCCTGCGCCATTGGGTCCATAGATGATACCATTTTTAATGGCCCCGTCTTTAATGGCGTTCGGATTAAATGTGTAGTTACTTGGATGGGATAAGTCCCACTCAATCCTTTCTGCAAAGCCTCGGAAGTTTTTTACGGCAAATTTGATAAGCATAACAGTTCTCTTAGTTTATTCTGCCGCAAATATACATAATTATTTCTGTATTCCGCAAATTTTTTACGGATTAATAACATTTAAGTGCTTAAAAGTTTTGTATTTCTCTCGTTTTTCGTAACTTTGTGCCGTCAAATTGACGATGTTATAATGAACAACTAAAAAATGACTGATATGGAAGAAAGAGAACTGAAAGTGGAAGATATACCTTGGGGGTATCCATTGTGTTTTAACAGTGAGTGTGCGGATAAGGACAAGTGCATGCACTATCAGGCCAGGCTGCTGATGCCCAAAGATCGATATAGTGGCTCGGCTGTCTATCCTACAGCTTGGGAGGATGGCAAGTGCCGGTGTTTCCGTGAGAAGAAACTGGTGAAGAAAGCATGGGGCTTCACAAAACTCTATGATAACGTGCCTCATTGGCAAAGGGCTGAGGCTCGCCAGTGTGTGCATGCATTATTCGGTGGCGGGAATGGGCCGTACTATCGAGTGCATCACGGTGAGAATCTGCTTTCGCCCCAAAAACAGGAAGCGATTTTGGCGGTTCTTGCCAAGTTTGGAAGCATTGAGGGGATTGGTTTTGATCATTATGTGACGGATTGGGACTTTGAATGAAAGTAGAGTCTATTGTTTACCTCTACTGAAATGTGTGTATATGGCTGTTTATGAATCGTTTAGCTAAGATTTTATATCTATTTAACCTCTACAAACCATCTACTTATCCTCTACCTATCCTCTACCGCTCATCTACCAATCGTCTGCAGATAGGAGGAAGGCGTCGTGTTGTCCTTATGTGACATCAAGATTCAAGATTTCCATTAGATGGAATTATTGTTCCCATACTGGGAATGTGGTGTTCCCAGCCTGGGAACATAGTGTTCCCACCGTGGGAATATACTATGAGCTTAAGGCTTTCTGCTTGTCGAGGCAAGGTAGAAGGTTAGTAGAGGGTTAGTAGAGGTTTTGTAGAAGTAAAATAGAAGGAAATAATTATGGAAATATTTGTAGAAACCAAATAAAATCGGTATCTTTGCAGCCAAATGTCAACAATTTAGTAGAGGTAGAACTAAAAAAGTGAATATATGAAAGTAAGTTTGTTGAAAATTTCGCGAAATAAGGAGGTCATCAAGCGTTTGGAGTTGAGGGAGATTGCAGAGATGATCCGTGAGAATCCTGAAAAGGACAAGGTGTATAATCTTCGACTGAAATATCAGTTCTATAAACCCGAGAGAATGCCAGACGGACAGATTACCCTCGACGACCAACAGCATACGGTGAACCTGCCGCGACTGCTCTTTGCCGTTGAGTGTATGAACTACAAGGAGATGCAGAAGGGGCTGAAGTACAATGGACTGGTGGTGGTCGAGGTGAATGGACTGAAGACGTATGAGGAGGCCGTGAATATCAGGAACCAGGTGGCAAGGATGGACGAGACGGTGATGGCGTTTTTGGGGGCATCGGGGAAAAGCGTGAAGATCGTAGTGAGAGGGGAGATGTTTGCGGCGGATCAGACCACCCCGCCTAAAGGCACCCCTCCTACTCAGGAGGGGAAAAGATTACCAATAGGCGAGGATGAGATGCGGCAGTTTCATAAGAACCTGTACGAGACGGCGAGGAGGGCGTATCAGAACCAGTTCGGGTTGGACATCGAGTATCTGGAGCCTAAGTTGGAGCGGACGGTTTATATGAGTGCCGACCCTGAGATGTATTTCAATCCGGATGCGCGTCCCTTCAAGGCTGACTGCGAGAAGCACGACCAGCCGGAGCAGGCACGGATTTCGTGGGAGAGTGATATGCTGATGCCAGGACGTACCATCACGCGCACCTATCATTTCAACTGGCTCTTTATTGTTCGCGAGGTGTTGGGTGAGTATTTTGACTTGCCTGACGAGGACCGTCAGATGCAGCTGTTGCAACAGATAGCCCGCAAGTCGCTGGAGCAGGGCATTCCGTTGTCGCACGCTCAGGGCATGACGCTGGAGCATCCGCTGTTTCATAACGACCCTGACCTGGTGAAGAGCGTCTTTGCGACGGCCTACGAAATCACCCTCATGGAGGACTATCGCAAAAAGTACAAGATGAAACCCTTGAAGAGTGTGCCCCAGGAGACGCTGCAGACGATGCGGACGGAGATCTTCCTGACAGCCAACTACGACATGCGGAAGAACCTGATGACGGGTGTGGCCGAATATCGCATGAAATACTCTGAGGATCAGACGTTTAAGCCGCTGACGG
>JAEEPF010000051.1 GCA_016284635.1 Prevotella sp. | reverse complement strand
GATCAGGGGGACAGGTCATTGATCTTTTATTTTGAAAGGGGAAGGGATTCGGGAGTCAAAGCGACTTCCGTTTTTTCGTCTGGCTAGGGCACGTCGATCAAGGGCACGTCAATCGCCTAAAGATCCATAATGGTACAACGAGCTTACGCTTTTTCCTTTCTATTTGCTCAATGGCTGGAAAAATCGTAAAGGCAGATGATAGATTCACGAACACTTGGCGAGAGGCTGCGGCACATCAGGACGCTGTTGGGAATGAGCCGAATATACCTTAAGACTCATTCAACAACTTTGATTCTGGTCTTAATTGTGTCTATACTTCTTAAGTTAATACCAAATAGGTTGGCTATGTATTCCTCTGTTTTCCCCATTTCTTGTAATAGGAGGAAAAATAAGTTATGGGTTGTGAGTTCCTCCTTCCTTTTGGCTTTCCTTAATCTGTTGACAGTTCTGTAGTCTATGGCCGTATAGTAATCTATGAATTGCTGCTCCTCCTTTTTCTTCCATCCAGCTTCGGAGAGAGTCTTTATTTTGTCTTCTTTTATTTGTTCATAATACAGACTCCCCTTTAACAGGTCTGGTGCTTTGTTACTCATATAATCCTTGATTTGCTTGTTCAGTCTGGCTATCTCTTCATCCGACTCCTTGCCTGATTCCTCCAGATCATGTATCTGGCTCATATAGTCGTTAATCTGCATCTGTACCTCCTGCATCTTGTTCTTTTCTACAATTCTCCTGAAAAAGATATAGGCAGCCAACAGTATCACCAGAATAACGGCGGCAAGGACGCCTTTCTGCCAGTTGCCGGTCACTTGTTCCTGACGGCGCATGGCTACTTCATGGTCAAAGCGCAGTTGCAAGTCCTTGATGGTGTCGTTCCTCAGGCTGTTCAGCATACTGTCTTTAATGTGGATAATATCGTTCACCGTCTCGCAGATATGGTCTGTATGGCCATGTTCCATATCATAGTCAAGGATGTTGTGCAGGATGTTGTCTTTGGGGATTCCGTCATTGATGGCAAGAGCCCTCTTCCATAAACGATAGGCTTCTTCTTTGTTTCCTTCTATATAATAAATATCTGCCAGATGCTGAATTGTTACTGAGGATTCTTCTTGTTCCAATGACTTTATCAGGTATTTTTTTGCTGTATCCGGCAAGGTGTACTTATACACATAAGCAGCATTGGTCAAGAACGTTGGTTGGTCTTCTTTCTTGATATAGCGGGCGTAAGGCATAGCTTTATTCATAAGAATAACGGTACTGTCATTATGGTGTAGTCTAGAGTGTGCAAATGACATTCTACAATATGCATAGGCAATCCATTCTTTATTCTGTGCCGCTTTAGCTGTTTCAAGGGCCTTTTGGGCATAATCAAGTTGTAATGTATGGTTTCCGATGACTCCATTGATATACGATAGATTCTCAACAATTTTGTATTGAAGGCGGAGCTTGTTTGTCAAGAAAGCTTGTTCTTCTGCTTTTTTAAAATACCGTACTGCTTCTGGGAAATCATTTTTGTCCAAGATTCCACATGCCTTATAATAATATGACTCAGCCAACTTCTCATGATTTTCCACCTTATTATAATATGGGATAGCCAAGCTATCAAGCATATTCACCGTATCGGGATGGTGAGTGATCAGGCTTGTCTGAGTCAGAAGCAGATAATAATGAGACGAGTCTTCCCGTTCTGTAAGTTCTGACCTGTCAATTCTCAACACACTCGCATACGCAGAGTCGTATAGCTCACGGACAACCAAAGAATCTATCTCGTTCATCCGTTCACTGATGCTCTTCTCATGGCAACCGGCCATTGCCGTCAAGAGCAGTAATAGGAATATCGTCTTTTTCATCATGGCTACAAAGGTAAACAATATTATTCATAAAACTGCATTTTTTGTTCTTTTATTGATAAAAAAGTGCTATGGACTCGTTTTGTGCATAATATTTTTTTAAAAAAGTGTTTCTGAAATTGGTCATATTAAAATCATTATAAGGGAATTCGCCTGAATATCAAGCATTTAAGTCTTGAAAAAAAGAAACACGCTTTTATCCTCTGTCTGGTACAAAATTTATACCTTTGCAGCGTCTAAAAATATGTCATTATGAAAAAATTATTGTTTACTTTTCTGATGGGACTTTTCCTTTCGCCGTTGCAAATATTTGCAGATCATTATCCTTATGATGAACTGAAGCCAATTCCCAAACCTCCTGTAAGAACTCCTATTGTGAATCAGGTCGCTTTCGACTTGGACTACAACACGGGCGATTTATACATCTGTCCGAACTACGACATCACGGGTTTGACCATCACCCTTACAGGTAATGGCGTGACGTACATCAACACGACCGTTGCACTGAATGCAGGGCAGAGCTACACCGACAGCCTGGCTGGCTATGTTGAGGGAACTTATATCCTCACCCTCTCGACCGCCGACGGTGTGATTGCCCAGTACCAGATCACAGTCATTGCAGATTAATATAAGCCATTGAGCCTCAACAGAGGCTCACTAGAATCTTATTTGTTATAATGAAAATACGGCAATGAGACAACAAAGCCTTAGAATCACAGAGAACAAATTCCCCAATATCCCTTGTGGTGTGTCCTTCTGTGACAATTAATTATCTATTGGTTATGAAGTTACAAAAACAAAAATATAGGTGATATATATGAAAAAGTTTATTTTCGCAATTCTTTGTCTTTTCATTTCACAATCTTATGGACAAGATACAAAAGACATGAGATACAGGTATTCTATTTCCCCAGGAACTAAAGAATGGAAAGGTTACAAAAATGCGAACGACAGAAAAAAAGTACTACAAATACCTGAAGAGTATTTGAAAGATATCTCAACTCAGGAATTGTTGGATGTTTGTCTTGAATATCCATATTTAGTTGACCTGATGTGCTACAACACTCTTCGAGAAGGTTTTAATGCTGTCCTTAAGGATTTCAATGGTTTTCGAGAACTAATAAAAAGAGATGATCTTTCTAATCTTTGCCTATCTCAACTAAAAAATTTACCTAAAAGATTTGGAGCAGTTTCTTCGCTTGACAGTTTTCAAAGGGGTAAGTTTGCATACCAGACGTTTGTTTTAGACTTGATATTATTACATGATTCCGTTTTTTCTAAAATCAGTGAAAGTAAAAAGGAAGATGCATTTGCAGAAATGGTAGCAATTTGTGACTCCATAGAAAAAAAGGGAGTCCTTTTCGGTGGTTTGACAGACCTTACAAAATCCATTATAAGGAGAAAAAGGATCCAGGAAACATTAAGGAACAACCCGAATTTACCTGATTATGATCCGGACAATTATGAGGATGTTGCTATTTATACAAGTTATAACAATAGCATACCATACGCGCAAATATACAATGGGGTCGATGTACAGCCGGGCTCCGTATCATTCAATTATTTAATGCACTCTTTGTACTACGATTATAATCTTTCAAGCATGCCCGTTTATCAGGCCAAGCCTTCGTACAAATACAATTGTCATGGCTATGCCTGGTGGTTACATGAAGGTGGAGATTCTGTCTGGATTCATTATACGCCCCATATATTTTGGGATGAGGGGAGCTATGATGAAGTGTCTGAGTCAGAAGCAACTCATGTAACTTATGCAGGTAATCATTCTGCAATTCGAATTAACAGTCAGTTGTATGAATCAAAATGGGGTATGTTAGCACTGGTCAGACATAGCCCAGACAATGTTCCATCAGATTATTTGCCCAACTCTACCAAAAGGTATTTCAGAAAAAGAACATTTAATATTTACGGTCCATCACAAATTTGTAATATGGCATCATATAGTGTTGGAACCATAGTTTCAGGTTCAACTGTCAATTGGAGTTATTCCCCGTTGACAGGTAATAATTATGCCCATCCTTATATACAGAGTACTCAGGGGAATTCATGTACGCTATATCGGTCATATCAACAGCTTACTACAGGTATTTTGACAGCCACTATATATTATCAGGGCAACTATATAGGTCAATGCTCAACGTATATATATGGTGACAATAATTCTTTTGTTGGATATTGGTGGAGTGGGAATGACTATATGGATGTCCTGTTCAGTGATGACAATTGGGCAAGACCAGGCTATCCCATTCTTGTAGAGTCGGATAATTTTCAAGGTAAAACTGTAAAGATATCCACATCGTCTGCACCTTCGATTTACACGACACTAAATGTTAATGGTAATACGGTACAATTTGACATGCCAAATCTATCTAGCAGTGATTATTTGACATTATGGGTGTTGGGGGGATGCACAGACCGTTCATTTAAGTTCTACCCCCAGTACTCTAGAAACGATTCAAACCTCCTTCAAGTTTTTGTACAAGATGACGGTCACCTCATATTAACACTCGTAGGTCTTGAGGGTGAAAAAGCACTGTTATTAAAGAAACAATCAGAAAAAGGAGTATATGATTTTTCCCCTTGGGTATTCAGGGTCTACAATGCAGCCGATCTAAGAGAGGTATTAGCTCAGTTAGTGGAAAGCAACAGCTTCGAACTTGACACTTCTTCATGGAAGGCTGGTATCTACATAATTCGAGCTTATGTTAACGGGAAACCCTATTCAGCCAAAATAACACTGAAATAAGCCGCTTAATTTTCTAACATAATACTTGCAATATAAAAAAATTGTTGTAACTTTGCAAAGAATATATAAAGGGAGAATGAGAAAAGTTTGGCAAAGAATCCAGATTAATTGAAATAATAAAGTGATAATTATGAAAATGAAATGTTTTTTAACGACAGCTGTGATTCTGTTAGGTACAGCCAGCTGTAGTAATGACGGTGAAGCGACCACGAACACTGGTGCTGACGACTTTTTAAGTGAGATTTTGGAAAATGCCGACACTACCCATTTGGTGGAGAAGGGGCAAATACCCTCCTGGCTTGTCGACATGTTCACGGAATGGGAAAATGGTAATAAGAACTATCAGTTAATCTACCAAGGTGAGGCATCTGATGAAACGGTATACTATATCCCCGACTATGCCCATTCCAATTATTTCGACAATTACTACCATCAAGATGGTGTTCGATTTGAGGTAGGAAAAGACAAGGCTATTCCTAAGCCGGTTTCCGGATGGACTCTCATATACATCTGGTACCGAAAAGGGTTTTCTCTAAATCAGGAATGAATAGTCTATAAATGGAGATAAAAGCATTTAGTCCGTAAAAAAACAGCGAATTATTTGGGTAGGTGAAGGAAAGGATCACAATGTGTCAGACACTTCGTGATCACTGGTAAAGTAGAACTTTTGGAGAGCTACTTGCAGCTTCAGGAACAGTTAGCAGATAAGGAATTCAATGAAAATTGGGTAATCAGGGTTTATAATGCGACTGATTTGAATCAGATAATAGCTCAGTTGATTGAAGGCGATAGTTTTGAACTTAACACATCATCATGGAAGCCTGGTGTCTATATCATTTGCGCTTATATTGGTGATAAACTATATACTGCTAAGATAACGGTGAAATGATAAAGTGGGGGGCTCTCCCCACTTATATCTTTAAACTAACACAAATAAATATTACAAAAATAATTGGAACAAAGTTTGTGTATTTCAAAGAAAAGTATTAATTTTGCAATCAATGTGTCATCAAAATAAGCTAAAGCAATGAAAGAATACAAGAAAACTCTATCACTGGGTGCAATTGTAGCATGTTTTATGCTCCTTATTGTAGGATGTAGCAGTAACGCAGACATTCCAGAAGGTTGGTCTAAAGGCGATAATAATGTATATAGCGGAATCATTCTCGGATTTGATAATAATGAGTCCATTATCTATATCACTGACATGTCCAGTCCTTCGTCTGTCGTTGAGAACCTGAGTACTGGCACCGCTGTTTCTGTGATAACAGAAGAAATTGGTGTTGTTGATATGGCAATAAAAGATTCTGTTAAGTTTAAAATAGATGCCTACAAAAGTTATCCACCGGTCTATCCCAAAACAGGGCTTGATGCATATGTGGTCTGCAGTTGTAAAATATCTGTCATCGATTATCAGCAAATGCGTTAGCTATACTTTCGAGAAGAGATATATCCTATGTGGGCCATTAATATTAAACAGTTAATAGATGAGTCCGTAAAAAATATCGAAAAATATTTGGAAGTGTGAAGGAATAATAGTATCTTTGCACCCTGTTGAGCAACCAGCTTTCTTGATATCTTCACGAACGGCAAATTCTGAAAAGAATATAATCGCAAGAAAGAACGGCTGCCTGCTCACGTCCCATACGGAGACGTGGGCTTTGGCCGTATCAATATCTTGCGAGGGTTTTGCCGACCTGTGAAGATAGTTGATAATCCAATATTACACCCACGATCTCCGTACCTTCTTTTCTCGCCTATTGGCGCAGGATATGATATGATCAAATCATCAAGAAACAGAGATAAAATCAATGGAAATCAACAACGGTGGGGATCTCCTCGCATTACTAAACCGTCTGCTTGAGCGGCTGCATCAGGCAGACTTAACGAACTTCGGCAGCCGTCTCAGCATCGTCTACGTCGCCCCCGGCGCACAGCATGTAGACACAGTCCAGAACCAGTATCTGGGAGCCCATCCCAACCCTCCCAAGGGGAGGGAGAAAAGAGCATCTGAAACGGAGAAGGAGGCAAAGGCACTCATCTGCCAAAGCATAACGCTACTGATGCAGGAGTTATATGGCGACGAACTGCTGTTTAACCAGCAAAGTCATTGGCAGGCCATCTATCGCATACTTGTAGATAAGGGCTACTGCAGCGACTCCGACTTTGATGGCTTCGATATCTTTATCCGCACAGTAATGCCGGAGGAGGTGAATAAGCCCTATCGGAAGGAGTCGGTCAAGAACATCAGCCAGACCGACTTTGGTAAGCCTTTCGAGCAATGGCGTTTCGATCCAGTGACCTCAAAGACCAGAAAGCCTTTCGACAGGATGGCTGCCGTGGCTCAACGATTCAAGGAGATTTTGGAAGAAAATGGGTTATAAAAAGCAAAATAATGCTCAAATATTTGTAAGCCCGTATCGCCCCTGCTCCATTTTAAAAGTCACCTTTGGGTGGCTTTTATTTTTCATAGAGTCGTCTAAATTTTTCACCTATACCTTAACTTTTAACCCACGTCTTAACCCAGCGGTAAAAACCTTGCATGATGTTTGGTTTATTTGTATCTTTGCCCTCGTCGCGACACCTGTAAAGGTAAAAAAGTAAAAAGGTAAAAAAGTAAAAACTTAAAACCAAACATCAATGTCAAAACAAGCATCACGCATCTTTCAGGAGATGCCTTTGATTGAACGGCTGCTGCACCAGAGCATCAGCGAGTACGACCCGACACAAGACGACGCCATCGACGAGGCGATGAAGGAACTGCTGCACAGGGAGGTGCCGGAGCGGGCCGACTGTTTCGTCACCACGCTCTATGCCATCGCCCAGGACATGACCTTCAGCGACTGGCAGGACTTCTGGCTCGACATGGGGATCCGCGTCTTCGACGCAGAAAAGGACTTTAACGACCACGAATTTCTCGAATTAAACAGACTGGACGAGTTGTATGATTGAATCGTCAGCAAAATTGATTGCCGAAGAGCTGGCGAAGGCGGGCACGGATCCGGAACTGATCGGAAAACTGAAGAAGGACCGTATCACGATCGACAAGGAACTGCCGGAGATGGAGTTCCTGCTGAAGCTGTTCGACGTGCCGATCTGTCCGAGGGGCGAGCTGGTGGCGTTTACCGGCAAGGCCAAGAGCGGCAAGACGTTCGTCATGTCGATGCTGATGGCGGCTGGCAGCGCGGCTGAGGCACTGGCGTTCCGGCGCACGACCTTCGAGCCGCTGCAGGTGCTGTGGTTCGACACCGAGCAGAGCGACCAGAGTACGCAGGATATACTGCGCAACAGGCTGATACCGATGGTAATCTCTTCTCCCCCTAAGTTAGGGGGAGCCAGAGGGGGTCTGAAGGAGCGCACAGATTCCCTTGTTCAGACCACCCCGCCTGCCGGCACCCCTCCTCGCTCGGCTTTGCCGCTTTGCTCTGCAAAGAACTCAGGAGGGGAACGGTTCCCCGAAAGTATGTACGATATTTTCAATGTTCGAACGGAATCGTGGCAGGAGCGGTTGCCGCTGTTGTTGGCGGCTATAGATATGTGCCGGCCCGATTTGGTGATTCTTGACGGTGTGCGTGACCTGGTGGATGACATCAACAATGGACAGTTGGCACATGACGTGACCGAGCGGCTGATGCGAGTGGCACAGCAGGCACGCTGCTGTATTGTCTGCGTGATCCACCAGAACAAGGCCGCCGAAGACCGCACCCTGCGCGGCTCGATCGGCACGGAGCTGACCAACAAGGCCTTCGAGGTGTACGAGTGCGAGAAGATGATGCCGTCAAGGACCTTCGTCCTCACGCAGAAGCTCACCCGCAAGTACGACATCACGGACTCGCTCTACTTCACCGTCGACGACCGCGGCCTGCCACATCAGGTAGGGGCACCAATGACAGGAGAGGTTAAAACGGTCGTCACCGTAGATGTCATTGCCCGGCAGACAGGTCTCAAAGCCAAGTATCTCGTTGTTCATGAAGGCGGTTCCTGGGAGGTTAACTACCAACAGCTCTTCCGTGATGCACTGGTCGGACGGGGAGAGTTGTGCGGCGGCGAACTGCGTGACCGGGTGATGGGCCTGTGCGGCATGAAGAGTGCCTTCCAGTACAGCGAACTGCTCGAAAAAGCCAAGGCCGATGGCATCCTCTGCATGCGGAAGGCGGGGAAGAGGCACTACTATTGGCTGGCGGCGCCTGACTGATGGCTCTGTCCCCTCTATACTAAGCCCCCTTTATAGGGGGCCATAGTAGAGGGGGGAGTTATCAGTCTGGGACTTACGACTGTCATATATAAGCCACAGATTACACAGATGACACAGAATATTATTAGTCACAGATTATCATGATGGAACTGATTAACACAGATTTGGAAAGTTATTATGAACACGGATTATATGGATTATACGGATAACCTGCTCATACCACCCCTAGCCCCTCCTACTCAGGAGGGGAAACAGCCGTTCTGGGAGGCGTGGATGAGTACAGAGAGCGTGTTTTGTAAGGCGGTGGTTAAGTGCGGGTATCTCACGGAGGAGCAGATGCTAAGGGCGGCGGAAAGGTACAGGCTTGGCAGGAGCCGGGACGGTGGTGTGATCTTCTGGCAGATCGATGAAGAGGGACGTACCAGAGACGGGAAGATCATGTACTACCGGGAGGACTGCCACCGCGACAAGTCGCGCCATCCCTCGTGGGCCTCAGCCAGGCTCAAGGTGTACTACGGCTACGACGGTGAACTGCCCGTCGAGCGCTGCCTCTTCGGCACACATTTATTGACCACTAATTTCACGAATTTCACTAATTATAAAAAAACTATCAATTCGTTTAATTCTTGCGTCCCTTTGGCAGCAAGCGAGCAGAGCTCGAGCGCGTGCAATTCGTTGTCGTTAAAAACAATCGCGGTGGTGGAGGCGGAGAAGACGGCGGTGATTATGTCGGAAGTCTATCCGCAGTATGTCTGGATGGCGGCGGGAGGACTGAGTGCGCTGTCGGCAGAGAAACTCCGTCCGCTACGGGACCATAAGGTCGTGCTGTTTCCCGATACAGACCCCGACGGCACAACGTATGCCTGCTGGAAGGCCATCGCCGAAGAGGCCTCCCGCAGTTTCCTCTCACCTGTCTACGTCAGTCCACTGCTCGAGCGTCAGGCCACGCCGGAGCAGAAGGCGGCGAAGATCGATATCGTAGATTTACTATTCAACCCAAAACCATGACATTTGGAAACATTCGAAATCCGTTCCTACGGGAAGTCGGAGCTGGCCATGCGCTACTTCCCAAAAGCACAGACGCCTGCCGGTGCACTGAGCAACCTGAACTTCTGGATCCGCCGCTGTACGGACCTCAGTGCCGCCCTCAAGGCTTGCGGTATGGCCCGCAAGGCCAAGTCGTACACCCCGAAGGAGGTAGCGCTGATCGTGTACTACCTCGGAGAGCCGTAGTATTTTCTTCCCCTCCGTAGTAAGGAGGGGTGTCCGAAGGACGGGGTGGTCTGAACAAGCGCCCCTTCAGACCCCCTCTAGCTCCCCCTAACTTAGGGGGAGAAAAAAGATGCCTTCTATGGGTCGTGCAGATGCCTTGCACGGGTCATGGAAGGCATTTCTATACAGGTATAGTAGGCATCAGAACGAGTCGTGGAAGATATCAGAACAAGTCACGGAAGGCATCAGAGTAACGGACGGGAAGCATTTCCATGCACCATAATAGATAAGAGCGTGGAAGAACGTCAATGTCCGTAAGAGAACGTGGGAAATCGTAGAAGCGGTTTTGAAATGTTGTACCTTTGCATCGTCACACAGAAATCACGGCGCTCGAGCTTGCTCGCTTGCTACCAAAGGGACGCAAGAAATCACAGAAATCTGTGTTCTGTTGTGACAGGGGCCCTTCCTTTAACTTCTTTAACTTCATTAACTTCTTTAACTTCTAAAAATTATGAGTCAGAAATTTAAGAAACTTCAGAATCAGAACGACAATTCAACGGCTTACGGCAAATGGTTCGCCACAGCGGTCTATGACCAGCATTTCATCACCACCGAGGAACTGGCCGAATTCATCCAGACACAGGCATCAGTGAAGAAGTCCGACATCAAAGCGGTGCTCGACGAGCTGGGCAGCGCGATGAAGCACTTCTTCGAACTGGGCCAGAAGGTGAAACTCGACGGCATCGGGATCTTCAAGGTGGGATTCAGCTCTATTGGCACGAACAAGAAGGAAGACTGCGGTGCGCAGAACATCACCACGCGCCGCGTGCTGTTCCAGCCCGAGACCGAGCGTGTGGTCGTCGGCCAGGAGAAGAAGGACGGCAAGGTAAAGCAGAAGTTCGTCGTCGTCAAGACACTGGTGAAGGATGTCGTCTTCGAGGAGACCTACGACACTGCCCTCAAGCCCGAGGCCGAATCCGGCGAAGGCGGAAACGGCTGATTATTAGAAACGAATTGCCATAATGACCATAATTTTATCCACTAATAATTCTAATAATATTATTATGAAAATTAGGGTTTATTATGGTCATTCGTTTCCAAATAAAAAACATGTTATCAATCGAAATTATTGTATCATTATGAGATTATTCAAGAACATTCCTACCGAGAAGATCGGCAACTTCATCCTGACGGTCATCACCGCCTTCGTATCCACCTTCCTCATGCAGAGCTGCATGCTTTAAATTAACGACAACTTGTCGTAAAATGAGAGTCATCACATTAATTGTCATTCATTGTTCGGCGGTGAAGCCGGGGCAGACGAGCTCGGCGGCGCAGATAGATAGCTGGCATAGACAGCGGGGATGGAAGCTCGGCATCGGCTATCACTATGTCGTGCGTCGGGACGGCGAGATCGAGCCGGGGAGGCCGGAATGGATGATCGGTGCCCACTGCGTGAACCACAACGCCCACTCGATAGGCGTCTGCTATGAGGGTGGGTTGGACATCAGAGGACAACCCGCAGATACCAGGACTGAGGCGCAGAAGGCGTCACTCCGGCGACTACTCACGGACCTTCACCGTCGCTATCCGCGTGCATTGATCGTGGGACACTCTTTATGATATGTCCCTCGCGTCCCGTCATCCTCAGATTATTTCCAGTTTTCAATCTTCAACCCCTCCATTCGTTCAAAATGCTTGAGGTTGGAAGTGACAAGTGTCAGATTATGGCGGAGAGCCGTGGCTCCGATAAGCAGGTCGAACTGATCGACTCGCTGGCCTGTATGTTCAAGAGATTGGCGTATCTCGCCGTACTCCTTATATGAAGAATAGGCAGGGATGACTCGGAAGAGCCGCTGCACCTCGCGAATATCCTCTTGTTTACGCTTCTTGTCGGTAGATTTAGCCAAGCCAAAATAGAGTTCAGCCACTGTAATCTCAGAGATGTAACAATTCTCAACTCCTACATTTCGAAGAGTATCACGTACATTACCCTCATTGCGGAACATGGAGATACAGACACAGGTGTCAAGCAGATACTTAGCCATAACAGATTACCAAGTTTCAACAGTTCGTGTACTCTCCACGTTCTCACTACGAAGCATATCGGCATAGTCCTCGGTAGCCATGTCACCGCCCCAATCATTGGAGAAGTGGGCGAAGACGTCCTTCGGCTTTTTCTTCACTGTGACGGCTTTCTTCATCGACTTGACAAGTTTGGAAATCAAGTCGAGTTTATCCTCATTGGGCAACGTATCAAGTATGTCCATATAGACATCACTTGCTCTAAGTGTTCCTATCATAATACATTTATTTAAAATATCGGCTGCAAAGGTACGAAATCTTTTGGAAATATCGTCCCTCTTCCCCGTTAAATATACGAAAAGCAGGCGAAGGTGCCGCTTAGTCGAGGTGGAACACCTCAACCAGGGGAACAGTTACAGGCGAGTTGTCGGGGTTCACCTCCATGATGTCAGCCATCATGTCCCACCACTTCTGGGTGATGGGGTCCACGTTGTCCGTATCCTGCGAGTTCCCCTCTCCGGCGCACTCCTGATAGCCGAACAGGATGTTCGTGTCGCGATCCCAATAGATGCTGTAGTTACTGACTCCCCCGTCCTTGATCATCTTCACCAGCTCCGGCCAGATGGCGGCATGACGTTTCTCATATTCCTTCTCGCAGCCCGGCTTCAGCTGCATCTTAAATGCGAATCTCTTCATATTGTTACTTGATTTTTGACTTCAGGTATTTCGCAAGCGGACTCTTGTTGGCCATCAGGCCCTGGGCCACGCACTTCGCATTGGTCTTGGCGCCAAGGAGCGAGGTGTGGGTATGGTCTTTCTTGAAGTATTTGTCGGCTTTCTCCTTACTGCCGCACTTCTTGTCATAGAAGTCAGCTGCGATGTTATGCAGGTCAACGAACTCCACGCCCGTCTCTTCCGCCACCTGACGATACCAGAGGCCGTAAGTGTCGTTGCGACGCTCCATCTTTCCGTTGGGCCACTCATTGCGTGGTGTCAGCGAAACGAGGATGGGCGTGGCGCCTTTCTCACGGACATCCTGGATGAACTTCTTCAAGTACCAGCCGAAGGAATAGACGACCTCGTAACTGCCGACGAGCGTGTTCGACTTCAGCTTCTGGTCGATGACGTTCTGCTTCGCAAGATCCTCCTTGGCGGCCTTCATCTGATAGACGTGGCAGGTGTCAGAGGCAGTAGCGATGGCTCCGCGGTATTTGGGCATGTCGATGGGACTGATATCGTTGTGGCCGAACTGGATGAGCACGAAGTCGCCCGGCTGCAGGCTGTTGTAGACCCTCTCCCAACGGCCTTCGTTGAGGAAGGTGCGGCAACTGCGACCGGCCATGGCGGCGTTGACGATGCTGACCTTGCTCTCGTCGAACACCGTTCCGGCAACGGCGCCCCAGCCCCACATGCCATCGTCCGCCTTGTCTTCGTTCTTCACCGTACTGTCACCCGTGATGAAAACGACAGGCTTGCCTTCAGAGCGGTCCACCTGCCAGGTGGCGGGCTCCACATTCCGCATCATCGCCTGCAGCGGACGGAGTGCGGGGTTATGGCTTGCCATCAGACCTTCTGCCGCCGAGCGGGCGTTCATCTGAGCCCCGAAGCGGCTGGTGTGGATCTTATCGAGGAAAAAATGATAGTCGGTCTTCCACGGCCCGTAGGCATCGAGCTTGCGTCCGGAGATCTCATTGAGGTCGATGAACGGCACGCCCTCTTCGGCAGCCACCTGCATCTGCCACTGGGTATGGGGTTTGCGGATGATCTTTCCGCTGTCGTCGTAGGCATTGCGGGGTGTCAGCGACATCAGAATAGGATTGCCACCCTGCGCCCTGACATCATTAATATATTTACGCATGTAGGCGCCATAGGTATAGACGGTCTCGTGCTCGCCAGTCTCCTGGATCGTCACCTCCAGGGAGTCGTCACCCACGCCGGGGATGCTGGCCCGAGCACGACCGGAGTCGTAGGGGCCGTTATCGTTGTGGCCGATGGAGATAATCACCCAGTCGCCGGGACGGATGGCCTGCTTGATCGGTTGCCACAGTTTGTTATAGAACGTGCGGCTGCTCATGCCGCCAAGTGCCTGGTTCTCGACGGTGATCTTGGCGGGGTCGAAATACTCGTGGGCATAGTATCCCCAGCCCCATTGTCCGTTATTGCCGTTGCCGAGGGTGCCAGTCCGCATGGTGGAGTTGCCGATCAGGAAGAGTACCGGATTGTCGCCCACCCTACTCGACCCCGGTACGGGCCGTGCCGTCAGGGCCTTGGCGATGCTGTCGGGAGTGTTGTCGATGACACCGTTGACATCCTTTGGGGCCTCAGCCACCTGTGCCTGCACAGTCAGCGTCGCGGCTACGAAAAGAAAAGTTAGAACACGCTTCATGTCATTGTTATGTTTTAGTAATCGTGTGCAAAGATAGTGTTTTTCTACGAAAAGACCACCAGCCAGCAGCAGTTTTTTTACATAGACGGACAATTCTATTACTTTTCGTATAATAAAAGAAGGATAGAATCGCTATATTTCGTAACTTTGCAGCAAACTAATCGAACTGCAAATGAGAATCGAGAAACTATTATGCCTTCAGGTGGTCATGCTGGTATCGCTGGCTATGAGTACTCCCGCCAGAGCCTTCGGCCGTCAGAAGATGAACTTCAACAGCGAATGGCGCCTGTACATAGGCGATGAGAGCCGTGCAAGCCATGAAGACTTTGACGACAGCCGCTGGCAGCAGGTCACACTACCCTACGCATTCAACGGCAACGAGGCTTTCCGGAAAGACATCGTCAACCTAACCGACACCATATCATGGTATCGTAAGACTTTCCAATTGACCGACATTGCCGACAAGAAAGTATTCATCGAGTTTGAGGGGGTTCGTCAAGGCGCCGACTTCTATCTCAACGGCCAGCACCTCGGATACAGCGAGAACGGCGTGATGGCCTGCGGCTTCGACCTGACACCTTATATAAATAAAGGTAAGAACGTGATGGCGGTTCGCTGTGACAACAGCTGGACATACCGTTCGCGTAAACATGACAGCCGTTACCAGTGGAACGACCGGAACTTCAACGCCAACTATGGCGGAATACCCAAGAATGTATATCTGCATGTAACCGACAAACTATATCAGACACTCCCCCTGTATTCCAACCTCGGCACTACCGGTACCTATATCTATGCTACAGATTTCGACATTGCAGGCCGGAATGCGGTGATTCATGCCGAGTCGCAGGTAAGGAATGAAGACACAAAGGCTCGTTCCTTTACCTTCTATGCAAAGATACTTGACATCGACGGCAAGGAGGTGGCCCATTTTAACAGCGAACGCGTCACGATGCAACCTGGCGAGACAAAGAATGTGCACGTCAGCCGACTTGTAGAGGGTTTGCACTTCTGGTCGTGGGGCTATGGCTATCTCTACACGGTCGTGACAGGCTTGAAAGATGACCACGCCACTCAGACTGACGAGGTCATCATCCGCACCGGCTTCCGCAAGACCAGGTTCGCCGAGGGGAAGATATGGCTCAACGACCGCGTGCTGATGATGCACGGCTATGCCCAGCGCACCTCCAACGAATGGCCCGGCGTCGGCATCTCTGTACCAGCCTGGCTCAGTGACTATTCCAACGATTTGATGGTCAAGTCGAATGGTAATCTGGTACGATGGATGCACGTCACCCCCTGGAAACAGGACATCGAGTCGTGCGACCGTGTGGGACTCATCCAGGCGATGCCGGCCGGTGATGCGGAGAAGGATGTCACAGGTCCCCGTTGGGCGCAACGCACCGAACTGATGCGCGATGCCATCATCTACAACCGCAACAATCCTTCTATCCTCTTCTACGAGTGCGGCAATGAAAGTATTTCACGGGAGCACATGCTGGAGATGAAGCTGATCCGCGACGAGTACGATCCCTATGGCGGCCGGGCCATCGGCAGCCGTGAGATGCTGGATATCGACGAGGCGGAATACGGTGGCGAGATGCTGTATATCAACAAATCGAAGAAACACCCCATGTGGGCGATGGAGTATTGCCGTGACGAGGGACTGCGCAAATACTGGGATGAATACAGTTATCCTTTCCACAAGGAAGGTGACGGCCCGCTCTACCGTGGCAATCCCGCTACCGACTATAATCATAACATGGACCATTTTGCCGTTGAGATGGTTCGTAGATGGTACGACTACTACCGTGAGCGTCCTGGCACTGGCACACGTGTCAGCAGCGGCGGGGTGAAAATTGTCTTCTCCGACACCAACACCCACCATCGTGGTGAGTCCAACTATCGCACCAGTGGAGTTGTGGATGCCATGCGTCTTCCAAAGGATGCCTTCTACGTACATCAGGTGATGTGGAACGGCTGGGTGGAGCCGGAGGCTTACCAGACCTATATCATAGGGCATTGGAACTACGAACCGGGTACGCAGAAGCCCGTCTATGTAGTTTCTACTGCTGATGAGGTAGAGTTGTTCCTCAATGGCCGTTCATTAGGCAAAGGCCGCCAGAGTTACCGCTATCTCTTCACCGTCGACGATGTCAGCTTTGAGTCTGGCATCCTCGAGGCAGTAGGTTCCGACGGCAGCCGATATCAGATAGAGACCGCCGGTGAGCCCAAGAACCTGAAGATCCGCGCCATCCAGAATCCCGACGGCATGAAGGCCGATGGAGCCGACATGGTGCTCTTCGAGGTGGAAGTGACGGACGCCCAAGGCCGTCGCTGTCCGCTCGACAACCGTATGATTCATTTCGACCTGTGGGGCGAAGGCAAGTGGATCGGCGGCATAGGGACCCGTAACAACAAAGACATGCAGCGTCCTGACGACAACCGTCCTGCAGGCCTGCTTGATGCCGCTGCTACAAAAAACATATCAGACAACTACGTTGGTTCTATGGACCTGCCTGTCGAGTGCGGCGTTAATCGGGTACTGGTTCGCTCCACCATCCATGCTGGCGAAATACATCTCTCTGCTTATGCCGAAGGACTGAAGCCGGCCTATATGGATGTGAGAAGTGAGGAAGTGAAAAGTGAGAAGTATATGCCGTCGCTGACGCTTCCGTGTCGGTTAGACCGTGGTGAGACCCCACTGACGCCATCCTATACCGAGAAGGCCCGTGAGGTTCGTATTGTTTCTGCCAAGGCAGGCATTGACAACAATCATGCTACTAACAGTTATGACGACAATGAACTGTCCGAATGGAAGAACGACGGACGCCTGTCAACAGCCTGGATTACCTATCGTTTAGCCAAGAAGGCTGTCATCGACGATATCTGTCTGAAACTGACAGGATGGCGTCTGCGAAGCTATCCACTGGAAATCTATGCCGGCAAGACGCTCATCTGGAGCGGTGAGACTGATCGCAGTCTGGGCTATGTTCATCTGAAGCCTTCCAAGGCTGTCAAGACCGACGAGATATCCATCCGCCTGAAGGGAGCAGGCAAGGACAAGGATGCCTTTGGTGGAATCGTCGAAGTGACAGAACCCGCTGCAGGTGAACTCGACCTCTTCAAGGCCAAGAATGGTGGCGACACCAAGAATGAGCTTCGCATTGTAGAAATAGAACTTCTCGAAAAATTATAGACAATATGTTTAGACTTAGCATTCTATTATTAATTATTGCCGCAGTATCCACAAGCACTCAGGCAACGGAGTCTGGACTCAACAAGCGCCAATTCAATAAGTTCTGGCGGGTGGAGTCAGAGTCGCCCGACTATCGGGTGACATTCCGTGGCGACACCTGTGAGATCCTGTCGCCCAAGGGGTTGACACTCTGGCGGAAGGAGAAGATGCGTCAGGACATGACCGTAGAGTATGACGCCTGTGTTGTGGACGAAGGCAAGGACGGCGACCGGCTGAGCGACATGAACTGCTTCTGGCTAGCCAGTGACCCGAAGGCCAAAGACCTCTGGGCAAGAGCTGGATGGCGCAGCGGCATCTTCGTGAGGTGCTATACGCTGCAGATGTACTACCTCGGCTATGGCGGCAACCACAACACCACGACCCGGTTCCGCCGCTACGACGGTGACGAGGCTGGTGTGGACGATGCGACCAGGCGTCCTACCATTCTGAAAGAATATACCGATGCGGATCACCTGTTGAAGGCCAACCACTGGTATCATGTGAAGATCGAGAGCAAACATGGTCATACCCGTTTCTTCATCGACGGGGAGTGCATCGTAGACTATCTGGATCCCCAGCCCTTAGAGAGCGGCTGGTTTGGATTCCGGACAACCCTTTCGAGAACGCGGATCACGAATTTCAAGGCTTACGATACCCCGATGCTGTCGTATCAGACAACGGGAGTGCCGCTGCACTGGGTAGGAACTCATGGGTCAGGTCCCGTGAGTTTCGGCGTGCCGTTTGTACAAGGGGAACTGAAAGATGTGTCGCAGCTGACACTCTCCGAAGGCATTGCCACAGACACATGGGTGAACGCCAAATGGCCTGACGGTTCCGTGAAGTGGGCTGGTCTTGCGGCTGTAGTTCCAGCGGATGCTGACAGGCTGACGGTCGGACAACGCCCCGGCAAACAGACATCTCCTGCTGGTATATATATAAAAGATGTGTCGCAGTTCATCATCCATACAGGTAGTCTGGAGGCTTTCATTCCCAAGAGCGGTCCTTTCCTGCTCGACAGTCTCCTGCTTCATGGAAAGAAGATTGGCGGCAGCGTCTCTTTGGTGGCTACAACAGCCCAAGGATCCTATCAGTCAGAGATCAAGGAAGTCACCATTGAACGCCAGGGCAAAGTCCATGCCGTCGTCAAGATCGACGGATGGCATTGTCGTGACGGCCACCAGTGGCTACCCTTTGTGGTGAGACTGTATTTCTATGCTGGCAGCGAACAGGTGAAGATGGTACATACCTTTATCTACGACGGCGACATGCACCGCGATATGCTCACCTCGTTAGGTGTCAGGCTCCGTGTTCCGATGCGCGAAGAACTCTACAACCGTCATATCGCCTTTGCTACGGACAATGGCGGCGTGTGGGCAGAACCCGTGCAACCGCTCGACGGTCGGCGCGACCTCCGCATCGGCGACAGAAGCGTCAGGCGTAACCTCCAGCAGGAGCAGATGCTTGGGCAACGTATTCCGCCCTACGATGAGTTTGACCCTCAGAACCAGATGCTGCTCGACCATTGGGCCAAGTGGGACGGTTTCCGTCTCTCCCAATTGACCGACAACTCCTTCTCTGTGCGCAAACGTGCCACGGCAGCATCTCCCTGGATAGGCACCTTTACCGGTTTCAGGTCGCCCGGCTATGCCTTTGTCGGCGATGTCAGCGGTGGTATCGGCATCGGCCTGAAAGATTTCTGGCAGTCCTACCCATCCACCATAGAGGTAGCCCAGGCCCGCAGCTCCGAAGCAGAAGTGACCATGTGGCTTTGGAGTCCGGAGGCCGAGTCCATGAATCTCTGTCATTATGACACGGTGGCACACAATCTGATTGCCAGTTACGAGGATGTGCAGGAGGGCATGAGCACCCCTTACGGCATAGCCAGGACGAATGTACTGTGGATCGTGGCGAAAGACGGTTACGGCGGGAAGGCCGACGTCTCTTCCACGGCCTGCCGTCTCTCTGCCGACGCCCGTCTGCTCCCTACCCCAGAATATCTTCATGAGAAGCGGGCGTTTGGCATCTGGTCGTTGCCCAAAGACACGATCAGTCCCGTAGAACGCCGTCTGGCGCAGTACATCGATTTCTATCGTCAGGCCATCGAGCAACACAAATGGTACGGTCTGTGGAACTACGGCGACATGATGCACGCCTATGACCCGGAGCGTCATTCGTGGCGATACGACGTCGGCGGATTTGCCTGGGACAATACAGAACTGGCCACGCCGATGTGGCTGTGGTACAACTTCCTCCGCACCGGTCGCAGTGACATCTTTACGATGGCCGAAGCCATGACCCGCCATTGCAGCGAGGTCGACACCTATCACATCGGCCCGCTGGCACCCTTAGGCAGCCGCCACAATGTGAGCCACTGGGGCTGTGGGGCCAAGGAGGCACGCATCAGCCAGGCGGCCTTCGACCGTTTCTACTATTATCTCACCACCGACGAGCGTACTGGTGACCTGATGCGGGAACAGGCCGATGCTGACACACTGCTATACCACCTCGACCCCATGCGACTGGCAGAACCCCGCTCACAATATCCCTGTCAGGCTCCGGCACGTCTCAGGATAGGTCCAGACTGGTTAGCATACGCCGGCAACTGGATGACGGAGTGGGAACGATTCGGAACAACGAAATACCGCGATAAGATCCTGACGGGTCTCCAGAGCATCGCCGCCTTGGAGGATGGCATCTTTACCGGCAACCTCGCCAAGGGCTACGATCCCGCCACAGGCCGAATCACTTACGATGGCAACCCTGCCGTCAGGAGCACCAACCACCTGATGACCATCATGGGAGGCTTTGAGATCATGAACGAACTCCTCCCCCTCTTTGGTAATCATAATTTTCAATTTTCAATTCTCAATTCTCAATTCCATAAAACTTGGCTCGACTTTGCCCGCCGTTACAAGCAGATGGCAGTCGAAACGCGCAACAGCCATTTCCCAGTGCGCCGGTTGGAAGCCTATGCCGCATGGAATGACCGTGACCCGTCGCGGATGAAATCCACATGGGAGGCTCTCTGGGGCGTTGCTGACAACGACCTCCTGCTATCCGGGAAGTCGCACACCGTTTTGCCGCCGGAAGTGCCCGCTCCGATGGCCGAACTGCCGGGTGTCAGCACCAACAATGCAGCTTTGTGGAGTCTGGATGCGATATACATTTTAGAGGTATTCCCATAGGAAACACTATCAAAATTGTTCATTTTTATATAATTTTATCTCTTAT
>JAEEPF010000050.1 GCA_016284635.1 Prevotella sp. | reverse complement strand
AACTTGAACAGCGTTATAATACTGCGTTGAACAATCGACATCCTCAGTCAGTGTGTTCGTGCCGTTGGAATACTGCTTCGTGGCACCCTGCGGATACTTTGGAGAACTGTCGCTAGGAGGCTGGGCGCTCATACCGATGGCTGTTGCCATCAAAACCGTTGCTGTAAGTAAAAACTTCTTCATAAACGTAGTTGTTTTGTTGTTAATAATGAATATTTGTGTCCAATCCCAAGGCAGGTAGATTCTGCCTTAGGATTGTTTTATTGCGAATTAGTGACCGCCTGGCCAGCCACCTCCACCGGGGCCAAAGCCACCACCTTGGTTACCACCGGTGTAAGCCGAGATGTTGACACTGGAGCCGCCAGTGACTATGGCATCGATATAGCCAGCGCCGCCGAAGATCTCGGTACCGCTACTGACGGTGACACCGCTCTTCAATGTTGGCTGTGAGGCTCCGCTGACGACCATCGTGCTGCCGCCGCTGGATGGTGTCTGGAAGGCCAGCACATCGTTGCCGACGGTCAGGGCATACCAGGTGTTCTTATTCCATGAGTTGGTAGAGTAGCACGACTGTGTGAGGCTGGCACCGCTCTCCAGTCCGCCGATGGCAATGATGGTTCCCCCCTGGACGTACAGTTGTTTCCGCTGCTCGCTATTGGCGTCGATGGCCACCTCAGGACTTGATGTTCCGATGACATATACCAGTCCGCCCTTGATGTAGCAGTTGCCATTGCTATCGATGCCGTCGTTACCGGTAGAGCGGGCATAGACGTAGCCGCCGCTGATGGTCAGGTCGCCGGCAGTGCTTAAACTCTTTGTATCATCGCTGTACGACGAGTTGATGGCGTCGTCCGTGGCATTCACGGTCACCTGACCGCCCATGATGTTAATATTAGTCTTGCTCTCGATGCCCTCGCCGCCGGCACCTGTGGTGGTGACGCTGATGATGGCATTGTCGCTGACAGTGATGGCACCGTCAACCTTGATACCCTTGGGCGATGACTTATAGTCGCTGTCGTAGCGGTCGAGCTGGCTCGACGAACTGACTGTAGAGATGGTGCCGCCCGACGATGCCACAACGGCATTGCCGCTGGTATTGATGGTCGCAGTACCACCTGTAATAGTAAACGCTCCGTCAACGCTGATACCCTTGCCGCCGGCACCTATGCTGGTCAGATTCTGTGTGCCGCCGCTGATGGTCATATTGCCGTCGGCACTGAGGCAGCTCGATGCCTTGGTCTTATTGTCGTCGCTGTCCCATGCGCCGCCGCCAGTGGTTTTTACGTTGATGTCGCCGTCGCTAATCTTCATGTCGCCATCGGCCTTGATGCCCTTGGCGGCTGCGGCTGTCACAGTGATGTTCAGCGTACCAGCCTCCAGATAGACGTTTCCACTGTCCTCGTCATCATGATCGGTGGTCTCACCCGTCGAGGTGTCGCCGCCCAGGTCGCACTGTATGCCGTCGTCACCCACGCCGCTGATGGAAACGGTACCACTCTTCATCAGGAAGTACTCTTCGCAGTTGATGCCGTCGCCCACAGCCTTGGTGATGTTCAGCGTCAGGTTCTTCACGCTGATGTAGTCTCCGCTCTTGATGGCGTGCTTCGTGTTGCCAGCCACGTTCAGCGTGCCTTTGCCCTGCAGTTGCAACTGTCCCTTGCTGTAGATGCAGGCCTTCTGGCTGCCGTCGCTACCGTCGGTCAGCGTGTTCTCCGTGCCGTTCTTGGCGCTGAGCTGTATGCGCTTCGAGTTGGTGATGTTGATGGCGGCCCCCGAGGGGTTCGTCATCGTCAGTCCTGCCAGCGATATGGTACACTTGTACGAGCCGTCGAGTGTCAGCGATCCGTCTGCCGTCGAACCGCTGAGCACGTAGGTGATCTCGTCGTTGTCGATGGCCTCCGTATTTGTCTGCGTGATGGTGACATGTGCGCCGCTCACTTCTGCCATGACGTAGCTGGAGACGTTGTCGGCCATCGTCACCGTAGCTGTCGAGCCGTTATATACGATGTTTACTGTGTTGGCTTCCACTCCTGACTCCTGACTCCTGACTACTTCAACACTCGTGATGTCGCTGATGGTGAACACATCGTTGCCGACGGTCAGCATGGTGCCGCCGGTGAATGTAGCAGGCGAACTTTCTGTCACCTGCGATGCCTGATACTCTTTCGTGCCGCTGCTGGTCGTAATCTTCAGCGTCTGTCCTGTGGCTGCTATCGTCAGCACGAGAGCTATCACGGATAATAATAATTGTTTCATTTCACAACGATTTTATAAGTCTTGCTGTTCGTCTTTACAATATACACACCCTTTTTCATCTGCGCCTTCGTTACCTTATGGCCTTGCAGGTCGTAGAACTCTGCAGAATTGTCCATTGTCCATTGTCCATTGTCAATTGTTTCAATGCCCGTCGTCTCACTCTGCGTCGAGAAGTACATCTTGCTCAGGTCGGCCAGCGCAAATGTCTCGTTGCCGATGGCGAGCGTCGAGTTGTCGAGGTTAATCGTCACTGGCAGCGACGATACATCCACGGAGGTCTTTGAGCCGTCTGTCGTCTCAAAAGTCAGGTAGGTGTAGGTATCTTCCGCCTGCACGGCCAGTCCGCCACCCACCAGCGTCATTAATAATAAAGCAATCTTCTTCATCTATCTTATAATTTTTTAATTTTATAATCTTGTAATTTTTCAAGGTGCAAAGGTAATATAAAAATAAGGTGTTCGCCAAATTCATTCAGCGAACACCCCAATTTATTCAGTGAAAAAGACATGAGACGATGCGTTTAGTGTTAAACAATTATAATTGTAGATAGGGTAGTAGGGTAGAAGTGAAAATATGTAGTAACTTTGTAGTACCAATATTGAATGTTGTGCTTATGAGGCGTATTTTACTACTGACAATGACGGCTGTGATGCTCGTGATGTTGGTCTCTCTCCGGGCCTTCGCCCAGATACCTTATTATGCAGGAACGGCGGGCAAAGGAAGACTGTATGGCTATACCTCGCTGAAAGTGCGGCCCGGCATCAACCACCAAGAGACCTACACCACCTTCCAGTATGGCTTGGGCGATCACTTCGACACAGGTATCGACCTCTATACGGGGCCTGATTGTGCTTATTGGGGTGCGCTTGTGCGCTTTGGCGTGAAGCCCAGCAAGTGGTTCAATATTGGCGCAGAGGTTATCCCGTCATTCAATCTCAATGATAGTTTCAAGTTCTCCTACCTCACATCCGGGCTCTACCTGAACGGGGCGATTACAGGCGATGGCCGTCTGTTTTGGTGTTCGAACACCTGGTGGATTGTCAATGACGGTGCAGACGACGCCTATTCCAACTACGAATATCTGGGTTACACCATCCCTCTGAAAAAGAACCGGTCTCTTACCCCGTTGATAGGTGCCGTCCACTCCTGGCGTTTTAATCAGGATCCGGAACCCGCTGCCGGACTCTACTACACCTTCAAGAACTGGAACCTCTACCTCTGGGGCCACGACTTCCTCCATAGCCATCCAAGATTCGTCATCGGCATTGATTTCCTGATGTAGGCATAACAGTAAAAGATGCTTAGTGACAGAGTAAGTAATGCCTACTATATCCCCATAGAAGGCATCTCCAACACTGTGACTTGGCATCTTAATGAACCTTAGATAGCATCTTTGGCAGCTAATGCATAGCCATCACATCGTCTGGATAATATATCTTCGCGACATCAGGATTCTTAGGAGTCTCTCGCAAGAATAAGGCATAGTGTATCTCATGGCCTTTCGAGAAAGGCAATCCATTGGCTATGGTCTGAAGCCTAGTAAGTTCTTCCTTAGCATCAATGTGTTCTTGCCACTTGCATTCTCCCAATAACAAATGTTTACCATCAAATGATTCTGCTATTATATCCAGTTCAACAGGGATATATTGTTGTTTCTCTTCGTTGTAATAGCTGCCCCACCAGCGTCTTGCCATCTGATACATGATATCATCTGCGCCATGAGTGCTGACATAGTTTCTGCATAGTTCTTCCCATGCATGGCCATAAAAATCGTTTTCGGTTTTCTTAAATACGTCCAAAACAGCCTGACTATTACCCAACTCTATCAAAGAGTTATAAGGAAGAACATAACGATAATGAAAACGAAGTAAAGGATCGGAGATATGATACAAGCCCTTTTTACTCTTCTTTTCCTCCTCACCAAATGGGACTTCCTTACTTATAAATCCGAGTTCTTTTAATCTCGACAACTGCGGAGTTATATCTGTAGCCTGTTTTTCTGCCCGGGATGCAATCTCTGACATTTTATTTGCACCGTAGCCAATAAATGACAGAATGGATGAAGCCTGAACCGTATCACGCATTTCGTCATACAACAGTTTGGATGGTTCTTCGTGCAAGGTGCCCTCTGAGGTTAGCATCAGATTTTCTATGGCATCATAAAGGCTATCATAGTTTTCACGCAATTCCCAGTATCTGGGTACACCACCCCATATAGCGTACTCCCTAACAGCTTGTTCGGCATCACATTGTAGTGCCTGGCTAACAAATGATGGCGCAATAGGGCTCATTTTCATGATTTCATCTGCACGGCCATAAAGGGGTTCCTTACTATCAAGAACAAAGCCCTGCATCATCTGCTGAGAAGAGCCGCAGATAATCAGGTCGAATTTCAATTTCTTGTCATCGAGTAGCTTTTGGAGAATGGATGGCAGCGCAGGACAGCTCTTTACGAGATAGGGGAATTCATCAAGGCATACGGTGATACGGTGGTCTACAGATCTGTTCAGGCTGACAAAAAGCGACTCCCATGTCGGGTAGGTAGCCATGCTGAATCCTTCGATGCTCATATCTACGGTAGCAGAGAACAACTGACGCTGACTTGGTTCCGAAGTTCTGTCTGCCAGGAAATAGATATCACCTCGGCTAAAGTCCATCACTCTTTTTATCAGCGTGGACTTGCCAATGCGTCTCCGTCCATACACAACAATGAACTGAGGCTTCTCCCTTTTCAATGACTTTTGCAGGCGTTCAAGCTCTTTCTTTCTGTCAACAAATTCCATATCCCTAATTTTACGTCACAAAGATACGCTATTTCAGCATTTTAACCAAATCTTTTAGACATTATTAAGAATATAATTCTACTTTATTATAATTCTACTTTATATTTTGCCGGATTGATTGCTCTTAGCTTTACTATGGTCGGTTCAAGAGTTGGTGGCCTAAGTCGCGGTCGCGGCAGATGGCGACGATCTGGCGGATGATGGTTTCCATGCGAGGGACGGGAGCGACGAAGTAGGTGGGATAGTCTGGGCAGAGAACGACGAGGTTCATGCCGGCGATGCGGATGCCGTAGTGCGACTCGAGCATGTGGCGGTAGAGGTTCTGCTGGAGGCAATAGTGATAATAAGAGGTGTCGGGCAGGGTGATACCGTTGAGGCTGGTCTTATTGGCAAAGGCCTCGGTGATGGGCTGTCCCAGGGCGTTGACGACCTTTTTGCTGCGCTTCCAGTCGTAGATGGTGAAGGTGCCGTCATCGTTACGGCAGATCATATCGATGGTGCCAGCCACGTTCATCTCCAGGTCATACACGGGCCACTCCTGACGATAGGGATGGATGTCGTATTCACGGATGAAGCAGAGGAACTGCTGTTTCTCATGCTCCACAGAGATCTTTTCCGTCTTGCCGTTATAGCAGAAGGGACAGACGGTCTCAAACACACCATCGCGGAACCAGTTCTCCGTCTGTTCGTGGACGAAGGTGCCTACCTCGGCAGCCATACGGCCGACACGAGCCCACTTGTCGAGCGTTTCCTCCACGGGGATGCGATAGCGCTCCCACTGGCGCATGGCCTGCTGCTGGGCGTCGAAGGGCTCGAAGAAGTAGGCGATTAATGAACTGACGGGCAACAGTCGTCTCTCGTCTCCTGTCTCCTGACTCCCGACTCCTGACTCCTGACTCCTGTCTCCTGACTCCTGACTCCTGTCTCCTGACTCCTGACTCCTGTCTCCTGACTCCTGACTCCTGTCTCCTGACTCCTGACTCCTATAAATATACACATGTTCCTCAGCCTCAAAGTCGATATGGCTGTCCTGTTCGTAAAGGCCGGCATCGGTAAATGCCGCCATCTTAGCTTCAATATTTCTCATTTCGGTACAAAAGTACATTATTTTTTAGACATAAGGACATAAGAACATATATTTTTTTGTTTCTTTTGTTCTTTTGTCCAAAAAAAGGATTATCTTTGCACCGAAAAGATGAATAACGAGACAATCCAACTCAGGGACCTCAGCATCGGCTATCAGACGAAGCATAGCGTCAAGACGGTGGCTGCGGGTATCAACGGTGCGATACGCAGCGGAGAGTTGACGTGTCTGCTTGGTGCCAACGGTGTGGGTAAGTCTACGTTGTTGCGCACCCTCGCTGCCTTCCAGCCGCAGATTAGCGGGGAGATATTGATTTCGAGGAGTGAGGAGTGTGGAGTGAGGAGGGAGATTACCTCTTTTACGGATAAGGAGCTGAGCAAGGTGATTGGGGTGGTGCTGACGGAGAAGCCAGATGTCAGGAATATGTCAGTACGTGAGTTGGTATCCTTGGGGCGCTCGCCCTATACGGGGTTTTGGGGCACCTATACGGATGAAGACCTCCGCATCGTGGATGAGGCGATAGAGATGGTGGGTATCACGGATCTGATACGTCGTCCAGTCCATACTCTTAGTGACGGTGAGCGTCAGAAGGTGATGATCGCCAAGGCACTGGCACAACAGACGCCCGTCATCTTCCTCGATGAACCAACGGCCTTCCTCGACTATCCCAGTAAGGTGGAGGTGTTGCAGTTGCTGCGACGCATCAGCCGTGAGGCCGAGAAGACGATATTCCTATCTACCCACGATGTGGAGTTGGCACTTCAGTTGGCGGATACGATATGGCTGATGAGGAGACAGGAGTCAGGAGACAGGAGTCAGGAGTTAGGAGACAGGAGTCAGGAGACAGGAGTCAAGGGGCCTGTGACGATAGGATCGCCAGAGGCTTTGGCTGCAAGTGGCGACCTCGGACGCTTTATCGAACGCCAGAACATCGTCTTTGACAAAGAGACACTGACCATCAAAGTGAAGAAATAAATCGGACTCTCGTAAGCGCTTTCACAAAGCGTAGCGACTAAAAGAATTGAGGTTATGATATTCGGACACGGTGACGACGCCTTTCGTTATGGCGAACAGATTAAGATAGACTTCAGCTCCAACATCTATTACGGGGCTGACCTCTCAGGCTTGCAGGCACATCTGGCGAGCCGTTTCGGCATCGTAGCCCATTATCCTGAGCCTGAGCCTACCTCGTTGGAGAAGATGCTGGCCAAGAAACTGGGCGTGCCCGATAATACCGTGATGGTCACCAATGGCGCCACAGAAGCCATCTACCTCATCGCCCAACTCTATAGTGGCTGGGCATCCATCATCCCACAGCCCACTTTTACGGAATACGAGGATGCCTGCAAACTCTACAACCACCTTTTATCATATAATGCTGACGACGAACTTGAAGTGCTGCCCGAGGACCGTATCTACTGGCTCTGCAATCCCAACAATCCGACGGGTAATGTGGTGAACACACTCCTATTCAGGCACATCATCCGCCAGCATCCACGCTATCTCTACGTCATCGACCAGTCGTACAAGGACTACACGCTCAGTCCGATGATCCAGCCCAAGGATATGACCGACTGTTATAATGTGATGCTCGTCCACTCACTCTCGAAGACCTATTGCATCCCAGGCCTGCGTCTGGGCTATATCTTCAGCTCGCCTATCATCATCGACCGTCTGCGACAGATCCGTCAGCCCTGGACCGTCAACGCCGTTGCCATCGAGGCAGGGAAATATCTGTTGGAGAACGATCCCAAGATGATTCCCGATCTGCCAGCCTTTCTTGCTGAGGCCCAGCGTCTGCACAAGAACCTATCAGCTATCAACGGGCTGTTGGTGATGGACACGAACACCCACTTTATGCTCGTCAATATCGACAAGAGCAACACTTATGACCTGAAACAATGGCTTATCGACCACTATGGCATCCTCATTCGAGATGCCTCCAACTTCCGAGGGCTCGACAACCATTGTTTCCGCGTCACAACCCGTACCCCAGAGGAGAACGACCTTCTCGTCGAAGCCCTCAAGGAGTATGTTTCTTTATAATGTACCGTTGGTAGTAAGTGAGCATAAGCGTGGTCATCGGCAAGGCGATGATCATACCTAATACGCCTAACAGCGAACCCCATATCGACAGCGACAGGAGGATGATGGCCGAGTTGAGGCCCGTCACCCTACCCATGATCTTCGGCGTGAGCAACGAGTCCTGTATCATTTGCACCACCGCAAACACGATGAGCGCCATGAACAGAATGAACCAGAAGTTCTCGCCCGTATCGGCAGCCTTGACAATCGCCAGGAGGATGGTGGGTATGAAGCCCACCAACTGCAGATAAGGCACCATATTCAACAGTCCGATGAACAGTCCGAGGCCGATGGCCATGGGGAAATCGATGATGAGGAAGCCGATGCAGAACAGGATGCCAACGCAGAAGGCGACGAGTGCCTGACCACGGAAATACTTGTTCATGCCTTCCTCGACATCGGCCATCAGCTGAATGGCAAATGGGCGGTAGCTTTCGGGCAGCAGGTTGGGCCATCCCCCGCTGATCTTCTCATAGTCGAGCAGGATGAAGAGTGTGTAGAGCACCACCATCGTCATCGACAAGATGCTGGAGAGTACGCCAATCGACTGCATGATGACATCCCATACCGTTGGCACAGCCATCTTGACGCCTTCGATGAAGCCCTTCTGGGTGACGATTCCCTTGATCTCATCGACGGTGAAGTGTTCACGCAGAAATTCCTGGATGGCACGGGGGATGTTGCTGAGCGTTTGCGACTGGGAGAGATAGTCCACCAGCAGGTTCTTGACATGGACGCTCTCATCAATCATCGGAGGTATGACAAGGTAGGAGAGTCCTGTCAGTATGGCCCCCATGACGATGAAGGAGCTTAGGATGCCGAGGAAACGGTACTTCATCTTGCAGCGGTACTGGAAGAACTTAACCATCGGGAACAGGATGTAGGCGATGAGCCACGCCAGGAAGAAAGGTGTGAGCACACCACTCAACCTGTTGAGCAGCATGATGATGCCTACGATGATGATGACCCCTATCAGGCCACGCACGAACTTGTCGAAGTTAATCTCTTGACTAAACATATCTGTCTTCTTTTCTACTTTCTGCTGCAAAGGTAAGGAATTTATTTGAAATGCGCAATGCGTTGCGAATATTTTTTTGTGGCAAAGTGTTGCGTATTCGTCATAAATGCTGTTACTTTGCATCGCCAACACAAAACAACACAAAAATTCAATTATAGATCTTTGAGGAATCACCAGCTTGGGAAAGTTGGTGGTTCTTTTTTTGTTTTGCTGCGCAACGCGTTGCGTAATATTTCACGGAATGAATACGTTCTATATATGCAGAATCTATTAATTTTGCACATTATTAAATAAATCACCAGATTGAAGAAACGAGTATCCCAGCGCGACATCGCCAAGATCCTCGGGATTAATGTCTCGACGGTATCCCGGGCGCTGAAAGGACAAGGAGGTGTGAGCTCAGCCCTCAGACAGAGGATTGAGCAGTTGGCTCACGAGCAGCGCTACCGTCCGAACCCCTTTGCCGTCAGTCTTCGCTTCGACACCACCCGCACCATTGGTATTGTGGTGCCCGATGTGTCGTTCAACCCCTATGCCCATTTCGTAAAGCGGGTAGAGGCAGAGGCCCGGAAGGCTGGCCTGCTGTGTATCATCATGGATTCTGACGACAGCTTTGCTGGCGAGGTGGAGTGTGTGGAACTTCTCGAAAGTATGCATGTAGAGGGTATCATCCTCTGCCTGTCTCAGGAGACGACGGACTTCTCCCACCTGGAACGGTTGATGCGGAACCACATACCTTTAGTCCTGTTCGATCGGACGGCAGACATAGAAATCTCGTCTGTTGCCATCAATGATGAGCTGCTTGCCCGCCAGGCTACGCTACATCTGATCGATGGCGGAGCCCATCGCATAGCATTCTTAGGGGGGCCAAACCTGCTCAAACAGACTGCAGACCGCAAGCACGGCTATATCGAGGCCTTGCACGAACGGGGCATCCCTGTCAGGAAGGAGCTGGTGAAGTGTGGGTTCCTCAGTTTCAACTCCGGGCTGTCCGACACGTTAGAACTGTTGAGCCTGCCAGAGCCGCCAGATGCTATCTTAGCCACCAACGGCATGCTGACCATTGCATCGATTCAGGCTATCAGTAGCAAAGGCTTGCGCATACCGGAAGACATGTCGGTTATCGGGTTCATGAGCGACTGGGTGTCGGAGATGAACACCCCGCGTATCACGTTTGTGAGACACAGTCCGAAGGAGTTTGGTACACAAGCCTTCCAGTTACTGCAAGGGCAAATCAACGGCGATACCAATATTTACCACGTTACCGCCAATGCACGGCTGGAAGTGAGGGAAAGCACCCGGAAAGTGCTTTAAGATACCCCATCCTTCACCCTTCATTCTTCATTTTTTTCAAGAATCGCTTTGATATGTCGGCGATTGTTTGTATCTTTGTGCCAAAATTATCAATATCTCTAAATCATGTATAAAAGAATCAGACTTTTTTCTATGCTGATGTTGCTCTTCTGCGTAGGCAGCATTCAGGCACAGGATCGGCTCTATGCCGATGAGTTTCCACTTGGTGACGTCACCCTGCTCGACGGTCCGCTGAAGAAAGCCCGCGACCTGAACATCAAGGTGCTCCTTCAGTACGATTGCGACCGTCTGCTGGCACCTTATCTGAAGGAAGCCGGACTCACCCCCAAGGGCAAGAGCTATCCCAATTGGGACGGTCTCGACGGACACGTAGGTGGCCACTACCTGACGGCGATGGCCATCAATGCGGCCACAGGCAGCGAGGAGTGTCGCCAGCGTATGGACTATTTCATCAGCGAGCTGCAGGCTTGTGCCGATGCCAACGCCAAGAACCACCCTGCGTGGGGCAAGGGCTATGTAGGCGGTGTGCCTGGCAGCGACCGTGTGTGGGGTAACTTCAAGAAAGGTGACTTCGGGGCCTATTATGGTTCGTGGGTACCTTTCTATAATATTCATAAGATGTACGCAGGCCTGCGCGATGCCTGGGTGTATTGTGGCAACGAACAGGCCAAGCAGCTCTTCCTTGGCTTCTGCGACTGGGCCATCGACCTCACGGCAGGCCTCTCGGATAAGCAGATGGAGCGTGTGCTCGATACGGAGCATGGTGGCATGAACGAGGTGCTGGCCGATGCCTATGCCATCACGGGCGAACAGAAATACCTCGACGTGGCCAAGCGCTTCTCGCACCGTCGGCTGTTGAATCCGCTTTCACAGCGACAGGACTGCCTCGACAATATGCACGCCAACACCCAGGTGCCAAAGGTCATCGGCTTCGAGCGTATCGCCGAACTCTCTGGCGATGAGGCTTATCATACGGCAGGTGCTTACTTCTGGGATATCGTCACGGGAGAGCGTTCGCTAGCCTTCGGTGGTAACAGCCGTCGTGAGCACTTCCCCAGCAAGGAGGCCTGTAAGGACTTTGTCAACGACATCGACGGTCCGGAGAGCTGTAACACGAACAATATGCTGAAACTCACGGAGGATCTGCATCGTCGTAATCCTGAGGCTCGCTTTGCCGATTTCTACGAATTGGCGATGTTCAATCATATCCTCTCCACCCAGCATCCAGAGCACGGCGGCTACGTCTATTTCACCTCAGCCCGTCCCCGACACTATCGCAATTACTCGGCTCCCAACGAGGCCATGTGGTGCTGTGTGGGTACTGGTATGGAGAACCACGGCAAGTACGGACAGTTCATTTACACCAAGAAGGCCGATGCCCTCTTTGTGAATCTCTTCGTCGCTTCAGAACTGAACTGGAAGGAAAAAGGCATCTCCCTCCGTCAGGAGACCACCTTCCCCTATAGTGAGTCTAGTAGGATTACCATCACGGAAGTTGGTAATCATAATTCTCAATTCAAATTGTTGGTCCGTTATCCTGGTTGGGTAAAGCCCGGACAGTTCGCTGTGAAGGTGAATGGTCAGCCCGTGAGCATCATCACTGGTCCCTCCTCTTACGTCGCCATCGACCGTCAGTGGAAGAAGGGTGATGTGGTGGAAATCTCCTTCCCGATGTATAACTACGTGAAGTATCTGCCAAACCTGCCGCAGTACATCGCCCTCATGCATGGTCCCGTCATGCTGGCGATGAAGACTGGTACGGAAGACCTCGCCATGCTGATTGCCGACGACAGCCGCTTCGGACAGCTCGCCGTGGGTAAGAAACTCCCCACCGACCAGGCGCCTATCCTTATTAATAATAACATCGAGGACATCGCCAACCAGTTGAAGCCCATCGCAGGAAAGCCGTTGCATTTCACGCTCTCTACCAAGATGGTCAACGAGATTCGTAACGAACTGATGCCCTTCTTCGAACTCCACGACAGCCGTTATATGATGTACTGGCTCGCCCTCTCAGAGGACAACTATCAGGGCTATCTCGACAATCTGGCCAAGCAGGAGAAGGAGCGTCAGGAGTTGGAAGAGCGCACGGTGGATAAGGTGCAGCCTGGTGAGCAGCAGCCCGAATCAGACCACTTCATGGAGACCGACGAGTCGTTTGTAGGCAACTCCAACGATGTGTTCTACCGCGATGCCAACAACGGCCACTACTTCAGCTATCTGATGAAGACAGACGGACAGACCAACCTCAGCTTGCGACTGAAGTACTGGGGTGTGGGCGAGTGGAAGAGCCACGAGTTCGACATCTTCGTCGACGACGTACTCGTGACCTCCGTGAACAACACGGGCAAATATCGTATCTCAGAATTCAAGTACGAGACTTACCCCGTGCCGGAGGAGGCACTGAAGGGTAAGCAGCAGGTACGTGTAAAGTTTGTGGCGAAGCCCCACCGTCAGATCGGTGAGATCTACGAGGTGAGGCTCGTCAAATAATATCTGTAATTACTTCTCCCCCTAAGTTAGGGGGAGCTAGAGGGGGTCTGAACAAGGGCATATCTGAGGCGGATCAGACCACCCCTAACCCCTCCTACTCAGGAGGGGAAAGGATTACTCCTTAATCGAAGGGAGCAGCACTGACGCAGCGCAGATTCTTCTCCAATTGCGCTGTGCTGCTGGCACCCACGAGTACAGACGTGACACCACGCTGGTGGAGAATCCAGGCCAAGGCCATCTCTGCCAGCGTTTCATTTCTGCCCTCCGCCACCTCATTATAGTATTGCAGTTTCGCCAACAATTCCGGTGTCAGCATCTCTTCCCTCAGGAATTTTCCTTTCGACATCCGCGAGTCTTGTGGGATGCCTTTCAGATAGCGGTCTGTGAGCAGTCCCTGAGCCAGGGGCGAGAAGGCGATGAATCCCACGCCGTTGTCTGCACAGAAGTCGAGAATACCCTCATCCTGTGGCTTACGGTCGAGCATATTCAGACGCCCCTGATAGATGAGCAGGGGTACATCGTGGGCCTTCAGATACTCATAGCCGAATTTCAGCGGCTCCAAGGGCCAGTTTGAGATGCCCACATAGAGCGCCTTCCCCTGACGGACGATGTCCACCAGTGCCTGCAGCGTCTCCTCCAATGGCGTATTGGGATCGTACCGGTGGCTATAGAACAGGTCCACGTAGTCGATCTTCATCCGTTTCAGGCTCTGGTCGAGCGAAGCCATCAGGTACTTGCGTGAACCCCAGTTGCCGTAGGGTCCTGGCCACATATCGTAGCCAGCCTTTGTCGAGATAAACAACTCGTCGCGATAGGGTCGGAAGTCCTCGTCCATCAGGCGTCCCATCGTCTCTTCGGCAGAGCCGTAGACGGGGCCGTAGTTGTTCGCCAGGTCGAAATGCGTGATGCCGTGGTCAAAGGCATAATGGGTGATCTCCCGGCTGCGCTCGTATGGATCGACGCTGCCGAAGTTATGCCAGAAGCCGAGGCTCACCTTGGGCAGTAACACACCAGAGCGCCCGCAGCGCTCGTATTCCATTCCGTTCTCGTAGCGGCTCTCCTCCGCCAAATACTGTTTCTTCATAACCGTTAAGTTTTACCTTTTTCTTTTAGTCGCTACGCTTTGTAAAAGCGCTAAAGCGAGTCCTTTTTCACCTTTTTACCTTTCAAGCAAGTGTTCTATGAGTATCTTCACGCCGATGCCTATCAGGATGATGCCTCCGAACAGTTCCGGCTTCAGCCTGCGGGCGATGCTGCGTCCGAAGCGTGCTCCTAACTGATAGCCGATGAGGCTGAAGAGGAAGGACACCACACCTATTATGATTAACGGCAGCGTGAGTTGTCCGACGGCTGTATAGCCTGTGCAGGCGAAAGAGATGCCTACCGCCAGCGCGTCAATACTCGTGGCAACGGCTAACAGCAGCTGCGTCCGCAGTCTTCTGGGATTAAAATGCTGCTCCTCCTCTGGGCCGAAACTCTCCCACACCATCCTGCCGCCGATGAATCCTAACATCGTGAAGGCTATCCAGTGGTCATACGCCTCCATATATGCCTGGAAATGGCTGATGCCCAACCATCCTATCAGTGGCATCATCGCCTGAAACAGCCCAAACAGCACTGCCATCCGGATGATCCACCACTTTTCACTTTTCACCTCTTCACTTTTCACTCTTATGACTCCGCTGACGATCGACACCGTCAGGCAGTCCATCGCCAGAGCCACAGCCAGGAGGATAATATCAATCAAACTCATATCGCCGACAAAGGTACTTATTTTTTTAGACAAAAGAACATAAAAGCTTATTTTTTTAGACATAAGGACATAAGAACATATTTTGAATCCATCCTGATGGCGCAGCAATTATGTTCTTATGTCCTTATGTCTAAAAAAAGATAAAGTTCTTCTGTAATATGTCTTTTATTTGTTCTTTTGTCTAAAAAGCATTATCTTTGCACTCAAATTTGGATAATAAAAACTTTAAGCGTATGAAGACAAAGCATGTACAGTATGAAACGTGGGGCACTTGCTCGAAGATGATCGATGTGACTGCCGATGAGAACGATGTGATCCAGCAGGTGTTCTTCCTGGGCGGATGTAATGGCAACCTTCAGGGAGTCAGCCAGTTGGTGCGTGGACAGAAAATCGACGACGTCATCAAGCGTCTCGACGGTATCCGCTGTGGTACGAAAGGCACCTCCTGCCCTGACCAGCTCTGCCGTGCCCTTGAAAAACTGAAGCAAGCACCAGTAGAGGAATGAAAAGGTCTATATTGTTCTTGTCCGTGTTGTTGTCTGTCGTCACGTCGCTTCAGGCGAAGGGTGAGGCAGGACTCAAGCCCCGTCTCGTGGTGTGTACAGACATTGCGCCCGCTGATGTCGAGCCAGACGACAACGAGTCGATGGTGAGGCTGCTGGCCTATGCCGACCTCTTTGAGATCGAGGCCCTCATCACCTCCGTGGGCTGGAACTGCGACCCCTACCCCAAGGAGTGGGCTGAATACCTCCAGCGTGCCATCGAGGCCTATCGTCAGGATGTGTCGAAGCTGATGAAGCGCTCTGCCCAGCAGTCTTTCCTCTCGCTCGACGAAGAGAACGGCGCCCAGCATTTAGGCTACTGGCCCAGTGCCGACTATCTCAAAGCCCGTGCTGTGATGGGTAGTGAGCGTGGCGGCATCAAGGTCATCGGCGAGGGCAACGACTCGCCAGGCAGTGAACTCCTCATCCGTCTGGCTGACGAAGATGATCCCCGTCCCATCTACGTCGCTGCCTGGGGAGGTGCGAACACCCTGGCACAGGCCATCTGGCGCGTCAAACAGACAAGGTCGCCAGAAGCCCAGAAACGCTTCGTCCGCAAGTTCCGCCTCTATACCATCACCGATCAGGATATGCAGTACAGCATGCGGATGGATCGTGCCTACAGTTCCCACCAGTGGCTGCGGAAGGAGTTTGCCGACGATCTGCAGTTCGTCTGGGACGAAGGCACCTGGCAGGAGCAGTGCGAACTGGGCAAGCGCCACTGGGACCAGCATAAGAACCACATTCAGGGCAAGGGCGCCTTGGGCAAGGAATACCCCGATTACAAATGGGGTGTCGAGGGCGACACACCCAGTTTCCTCTATGTGATGCCCAACGGTCTGAACGATCCCGAGGATCCTCGTCAGGCAGGTTGGGCTGGCTATCACGAGCGGAGACTCTGTGCCGATTCGCTCACCACCGCCTGGACCAGTTGGCAGGAGCCTGTCCGCAGCATCAGCGTGGGCTATAAGACCCGCTTCTATCCTGACGAGCTCAACGACTTCATGGCCCGCATGCAGTGGGCTGACGAGGGACAGGGCAATCACAATCCCATCGTCCGCCTCGCCTCAGAGGTCACTCAGGTCAAGGCTGGCTCCATCCTCACCCTCGATGCCTCTGCCTCTTCAGACCCTGACGGCGACCACCTGTCTTTCCTTTGGTGGCAGCAGCCGGAGATAGGCACAGCGAAAGTGGCCATCGACCAGTCTGATCAGCCGATAGCCACGATTCATATCCCTGCCGAGGCCGCAGGACAGACGCTACACCTCATCTGTGAGGTTCACGACGACGGCCCCTTCCGTCTGGTGGCCTATCGCCGTATCATCCTCAGTATCATGCCGTAGCCATCATCGCCTTTATACGACGTTGATGGCCTTGCCGCTCAGGAACGAGCTGACGTTATCGGTAGCCACCTGAATCAGACGGCTGCGAGCCTCTTTCGTGGCCCATGCGATGTGAGGAGTGATGAAGGCGTTTGGCTGTTTCAGAAGCGGATGGTCTGCCTTCGGCGGTTCCTCGGTGAGCACGTCGGCACAGAAGGCGGCAAGCCTCCCTTCCTCAAGGGCCTCGGCGATGGCCTGATCGTCTACCAACGGTCCGCGTCCGGTATTGATGAGAATGGCCGTGGGCTTCATCAGTCGCAGCGTCTCGCCATTCATCATCCTTCGGGTGTTGTCCGTCAGCGGACAATGCAGCGACACGACATCCGAGGTCGCAAGCAGTTCTTCCAATGAAGCCTTTTCGATGCCGGCAGGCAAGGCATCAGCCGTTTTGCTCGTCAGCGCCTTCACCTTCATGCCGAAGGCGAGTGCGATCTGAGCCACACGACAGCCGATATTCCCCAGTCCTACGATGCCGAAGGTCTTGCCCGCCAGTTCCGTCATCTCCGTATCCCAGTAGCAGAAGTCTGGATTCGTGCTCCAGCGGCCCTGACGGTTAAGAATGGCGTAATGCTCCGTGCGGTTCGTCACCGTCAGCAAGTGCGCAAACACCATCTGCGTCACGCTCTCCGTGCTGTAGGCAGGTACGTTGGTCACGATGATGCCCCGCTCGTGAGCTGCCTCAATGTCCACCACGTTATAGCCCGTAGCCAGCACACCGACATATTTCAGCCGAGGCAGCTGTGCAATCACCTCCCTGTTGATAATGACCTTGTTTGTCAACACGATGTCCGCCTCGGCAGCCCTCGCCACCGTCTCGTCGGCCTTCGTCCGGTCATACACCGTCAACTCGCCCAGCGCCTCCAGTCCCTTCCACGACCGATCCCCAGGATTAGTCGTATATCCGTCAAGTATGACTATCTTCATCGCTTCTTTCATAACATTCTGTTTTTAGTTTCAAATCCAATTTGCCTGCAAAGATAATACATTTTTCTGAAACAACGGCACATTATTATAAATAATAGGACCCGCAATGCGAGTCCTATTTCATTTAGATCCAGATGGGTCCATGTCCCATGCAGCTCGTCGTTGTGATGGCCGTCAAAAACGCCGTGAGCGCGGCTACTACGACCTTCACCGCTATCTCAATCATCCGCTTCTTCATTTGCTAATCTCCTTTTCTTCTTTTTCTGTCGCTATTCTGCGCTTGTCTGGTATCTGTTTCTCCCCCTAAGTTAGGGGGAGCCAGAGGGGGTCTGAACCATCGCATTTCTGAGGCGGTTCAGACCACCCCTAACCCCTCCTCGCTCGGCTATGCCGCTTGCTACCGTAGGGACGCAAGAACTCAGGAGGGGAAGAGATTACCTTAGTTCTGATCCATCTCGTCATCGCCGTCGCCGCTGGACTTGGTGAACAGCTTGCTTGCAACCTCACTCGACTCACCATCCTTGATGGCGATAGCCTTCACGGTAGCCGTGTCACTCAGAGTGAATGCCTCACTGTAGAGCGTGCTCTCGGCCGTAGGCGCACTGCCATCGGTGGTGTAGTGGATCTCTGCGCCAGCAGGGCCGCTGATGCTCACTGAGGTAGTCTCAGTAAACGGAGTCGTACCGCTGATCGTGGGCGAAGCCAGTGCTGTAGACTGCGAACCACCGCCAGAGGTTCCACCGCTCTGGGTTCCGCCGTTCTGCGAAGAACCGCCGTTGTTGCCACCGCCGTTGCCGTCGGCTGCAGGTGCCAGCAGGTAGCTGATCGGGGTCTTCTTCTGGTAGCGCTTCTCCTTGCCTCCGACCATACGCACCTCACTCTCCACGACGTACCCGAGCTCGAACACACACTGCTCCTTGAAGGCGCGGCTGGTGAGCTTCTCACCCTTGATGTTCTCCGGGGTGAAATTGATCTTGATGCCGTTGATCATCGCGTCGGCACCGGCCTCCACAGCCTTCGCCAGGGTGTCCTTACCCAGCTTCTGTCCGTCGACGCTCGGTGAGAACGTTCCCAGACCGTCGAGCTTCACGGGCTGACCCTGTGAGAGCAGCTCGCTCATGCAGTCCACCACTTGTCCCAGCACCAGCACGCACATCTGGTAGTCGGCGATCTTGCCGTGACCGGTCATGTGCTTGGCGAAACCCTTCAGGTTCAGAGGCTCCTTCGAGTCTACTTCAGCGAACCACTTGCCGTAAGCAGCGTTGGCGTCATTGGTGTTCTGACGCAGGTTAATTACCATTGGAATGTTTGATCTTGCCATTTCTTTTGTTCCTTTCTTTTTTTAATTAAACATAAACTTTACTTTTCTCTTTGCAGCGATCTACATCGGGTCGCTACCTCCCGCCCTTCAGGTATCTATTTCCCCTCCTAAGTTCTTGCGTCCCTTCAGTAGCAAGCGGCAAAGCCGAGCGAGGAGGGGTTAGGGGTGGTCTGAACAGGCGCCATCATCATCTCACCTTCTCTCCTGAATTCATCTGCAAATTTACGAATTATTTTTAAATTGCACAAGCATTTATTCATTACGAATCACCTTCTATGAAGTTATATGAACTTTCGACAACTGAGGGCTTGATTTTTACGACAACTTTGACAACTTAGACAACTTTTTTCTGGCAGCACTGCTGCCTATGGCGACATGTTTGTCGCCCCGTAAATGTTGTCTTTGTTGTCATAGTTGTCGTTTATTAAATCATATTTGTCGTTAGTAAAATATTTGTCGTTTTCTTGCATATCTCAAGTTTTTTTTGTACCTTTGTACCATCAAACTATAAATCATTACATATCAATGCTACAAGGTAATCATAATTCTCCGCTCGGCTTGCCGCTTCCTACCAAAGGGACGCAAGAATTATCAATTCTCAATTCTCAATCTTTGGGCCGTACGCAGTTGGCCCAAATGTACTTTCCCTACATCCAGCCACGCTCAGCCTGGCTCAAACTCAAATCTCTGCTGAGTGAAGAACCCGATCTCGAGCACTTGACAAGACTCCGGCGTCGCACCTTCCTCCCTGCAGAAGTAAACATTATTTACCAACACCTCGGGCAGCCTTGAGCTGCCCTTTTATTCTCTAATTCGCTAATTCTTGATACCATAGACTAAACTCCGACTTTACTAAATCTAAACTCCAACTTTACAGGCACTAAACTTCCGCTTTGCCTTATCCTATAAATTTCGCAAATACGGCTTCTGTAGCATGTAAAGTAATTTCAATTCTTTCAAGATGCTGAGGTTAACAATTAACAAATTAACATTTGCTTTTGTCGATAACGAACAACAATTATCTATATATTATATTAATATTATTATATATTATAATATATAATAATATTACTTTATATGTTAATCCTATTCCTCAAATACCAATTGTTAAATTGTTAATTGTTAATGTCCGTTTTAGCAAATTCTGATTGGATTTTTTCTGCCGATAGAGTAATATCTTCCCCTCCTGAGTTAGGAGGGGAAGAAGTTACCCACGTTTTACTGGTTCTGCGCCTGAGCTTGTGCCTGGTTCACGCGCATCTGCATCATGAAGGTCTGCACGAACTGCATCAGCTGGCGGACGGTGACGATGGCACCTGCCATAGGCTCTGCAGCGTGGTCAACGATGTTGATGGCATACTCTACAGACTCCTTGTCGAGCAACTGGGTGAAGGGAACGTAGCCCTGCTCGTCGGCGAAGTTGAAGGCAGGCATTGCCCAGTAGTCAACACCGAACTTCTCGGTCTGCAACCTCATCGGAATCACCTGGTTCACACCATCGCAGGTCATCCTGGCACTCACGAGCTCGTTCAGCTGCTGGGTGTATCCCTCGATGGTTGCCTGGTCGGCATAGCTGCGGCGGGCATGAGCCATCTCATGCTGCAGTTGCATTGTCTTGCCGCAGTCGCTGATAGAGACGGTGGTGGTGAGGTCGTCATTCAGCGTGAGGATAGCTTCTAATTTGCCGCCTGACATCAGAGCAGTCAGCACATCGAGGATCCTCCCTGATGCAGTGAACTGTGAGAAGTCAATCTCCTTGTCTGTATATTTACCCGTAGCCTCCAGCTCTATCATGCTCTTGTCGTTATGCCCGAAAGAGAACTTCATGCCAGTTTCGTTGCCAACGGGATCGTTATCAATGTCGAAGAAGAGTTCGGTGGCGTCAGCGGGAATTTTACCGCCTGGAATTTCTTCAATTCCACTCGTGAGGACACCTGTGATGCAGATAGCATCGGTGTGTGGATTCATAAACTCCGACTCACCGCTCATCGTGACATTGTTCTTGAATACGCCCTTAAAGTCTTCGTTCCATCCTTCAGGAAGATTTGTGGCAATAGAGAATACAAAATCA
>JAEEPF010000049.1 GCA_016284635.1 Prevotella sp. | reverse complement strand
AGTCAGAAATGCAGCTCATGGCTATAATCCTCAGGGCATCCCTCTTGAGGGTGCCCTTGAAGTTATCGAGATACAGCAGCAGTGTGTCGCGTGCTTCCTCCGTACGGCCTGTCTTCAAGTCGCTTTCCGCCTGCGAATAGATCTGGCGCAGCTGGATGTCGTCTTGAGCCATAACATGGAACATTGAACATTGAACATTGAACATTGCTGCGCAAAGCAGCAGTCTCCTAAGCCATTGTGTCATTCTTTCATTCATCGCAGTATCAGGTTTTTCAAAATTTATAGCTTACACTCGCCGTCCACCATCGGCCCTGCTGCGGCACGAGGGCAGTATTCATGCCGCTTCGGTCGTAGCGGGTGTCGAAGAGGTTGTGGATGTTGAGGCCCAGTGTCAGTTTGCCTATCTGGTAGTCGGCTCCCACATTGAGGATGGCGCGGGCGGGGATGTCTTTCTTAGCGATGACCTGCGTCACAATCCGTTCTGTCTCTTCGACGATGATTGCAACCTCATCTATTCTTCCCTCATTAAACAAAGAGACTGCCTCATTGTTCTTTTGCACATAAAGGATGAGCTTTGTCAAGTCTGTATAGTAAGCCCTCTGCTTGCTTTCGAACAAGAGATGAGTGTAGAACCTAAGATGTGAGGTCGCCTGCCACTTGACGACTGTATTCATGACAATGGCCGGTGTGTTGTTGTTGTCGTCTATGTCATTCGGGTAAGGTTTCAGCTCCTCAAAGTTGATTCCCATCAGGTTCGACTCCATCGTATGCGTCCACGTGAGATTCACGGTTGCCGAGAAGCGCGGCTGCCGGTAGTCTGCCGCCAGTTCCAGGCCCGCAGTGCGGTTCTTGCCCGCATTCTCATATCTCAGGATATTGGTCATAATCAGGTCGGTGGCATCGTTGTAGAATCCGTTCACCTCGAAGTTGAGACCCTTCGCCCAGTTGTGGCCTGAGAACGACAGCTGCCAGGAATGGATGCGCTCGGGCGACAGCTGGGTGGCGAGCTTCGGATTCAGACCTTCCAGACGGGCCGTAATGAGATTGCTCCTGCGGTACAGGTATGGTGCATCGACGAACGACTTAGAGTAGCTGAATTTAACGTTCCACTTGGGGCGCAGCAAGATCAGCGCCACGCGAGGCGACAGCTCGTTGGCCTCTGTATCGTCAGTCCGGCGCTTATAGTCATAGCGCAGGCCTGCATTCAGAATCAGCGACCGCCATTGGTGCTTCAGTTGTAGCGACGCGTCGGCAGAGGTTTCATGTCCCCTGCCATTCTTGCTGAAATCAGGATTCTCTTCCCATACCTTATTGTAGTCATAGCCCAACTGATAGCGCAAGTCTTCGAGGTGAAAGTGGGAGTATTCCGCTCCGATGGCGAGCGAGCCCTTATGCCGGCTGCCTAATGCGTAATTGTAGCCCGCCCTTAATTGCAAGCCATAATTCTCTTCCTGACCGTTGATATATCTCGACAACCCGCCGTTCGCAAACGTCCGGTTATGGTCTAATATTCCCAGAGCATTACTCAATTCAGTGCCGGGTGCTTCGCTGAACACCTGATACTGAGTGAAATCGGCTCTGTCGTAGATGGCGGCGGCTTTGCATTCGACATTGGATATTGACCATTGATAACTCAGGTCAGCATGTTGCGAACTCGTGGCAAAGCTGGGCGTGATGCCGTTGAAGCTACGGTATTTTCCGTAGTCATACGCTGTTGCCGTTGTTGCAAAAGTGAACGGAGCCCTCACTTGCGAGAACCGGGCATTGTAGAGCAGCTGCCAGCCTTTCAGGCTCAACTGTACGCCCAAATCATAAGTCGGGCGGCTGCCAGAGCGTCCCAGGGTGACGTAGTCGATCGTATCGCCGTCATAGGATTTCGGCTTCCCCCATTGCTCTTCTGGTACAGAGCGTCGCTCCCCCCTGCTGGAATAGCCGCTCAGCCATGCCATGACATCCAGTCCATAATACCGCATGCCCATCACCACGTCGCCACGAATCTGGCCGTGGTTACCGCCTTCGGCCTTCACCTTTACCCCATCCACGTCGGCTCCCTGCTTGGTGATGATATTCACCACCGCCGTCAGGGCCACGCCGCCATAAATCGACGAGGCCGGACCGCGCAGCACCTCTATCTGCTTGATTTTCTCCAGCGACATGCTGAAGTCCGGAGCAGCGGTGTTGGTGGCATAACTGTTCAGCCGGTGGCCGTTGAGCAGGATGAGCATCTCTTCCTGGCTGTTGCTGTAGATGCCGCGCATCGCGATGTTGATATCATCATTGCAGTCGATGAGGTTCATGCTCGGCACGTAGGCCGCCAGCACCTCCTGCAGGTTCCGCCCGCCACAGTTGTGAATCATCTCCTCAGTGATCAACGTCGTCGGCACCGGCACTTCATCCAGGCTTTCCTCCATACTCGAGGCAGTAGTCACCTTGGCCGTCTTGCCCGCCTTCATCTCATTGACCATGTTGACGAAGACAGGCGGGTCGTTCATCGATACACTATAGTACGGATCCTCCTCGAGCATCAGCTTCACATATTCCCCGGCTTTCTGCTCGTCGTAGTCGGAAAGGCAACTCAGGGCAATAATCCTCAGGGCGTCTCTCTTGATGGCACCCTTGAAGGTGTTCAGATAGTGCAGCAGCGTGTCGCGGGCCTCTTCCGTCCGTCCTATCTTAAAGTCGCTTTCCGCCTGCGAGCAGATCCGGCGCAGACGCAAATCGTCCTGTGCCATGACATTGACCATTGAGCATTGACCATTGACCATTGCGGCGCATAGCAACAGTCTCCTCAGCCATTGTATCATTCTTTCATTCATCGCAGTGCCAGATTATTCAGAATTTATAGCTCGCACTTACCGTCCACCATCGGCCCTGCTGGGGCACGAGGCTGGTATTCGTACCGCTGCGGTCGTAGCGCGTATCGAAGAGGTTATGCACGTTCAGCCCAAGAGTCAGTTTGCCTATCTGGTAGTCGGCTCCCACATTCACAATCGCCCGTGCAGCCATGTCTTTCTTCGTATAAGCCTCGTCGCCCAGTTCATTATATTTCTCCGTCATTTCATCCCATCTCGGGTCGTCATCTGCCAGGTCAAAATACTCGTAAAACAATTTGAGTGCATAGCAAGCCCTATTGAGGTCGTAATAGTAAGTAGACTGCTTGCTTTCAAACAGCGTGTGTGCGTGAACTTTCAGTCGCGGAGTAGCCTGCCACGCCAGTACAAGGTTCGACGTGATGGCAGGGGTATTGTTGTTGGCATTGATGATGCCGTACCTGAGATCGCTTTCAGCGTCCTCACTCACTTCATAGTAATCCCTGTTTGGCGTGATATTCGACTTGAACGTGTGTGCCCAGGTGACATCAAGGTTGGCAGAGAAGCGCCCCCTCTGGTAGTTGGCCATCAGCTCCGCGCCGGCAGTATAGTTCCTGGCGGCATTCTCGTAGTTGATGAAATTGGTCGTGATGAGGTCGCTGCCCCGATTGTAGAAGCCGTTCACCTCGAAATGGAGCCCCTTCAACCAGTTGCTGCCTGCGAACGACAGCTGCCAGGAGTGCATCCGTTCTGGCTCAAGGCCTTCCACAAACATGAGTAGTTCATCCTGCAGTATGCCCCGCATCAAGTTGCCCACACGATAGAAGTAGGGGGCATCGACAAACGACTTGGAGTAGCTGAACTTCAGGTTCCACTTGGGCTGCAGCAGTATGAGAGAGATACGCGGCGACCATTCGTTGGCATCCGTGTCGTCGAAGCGGTGCTTGTGGTCGTAGCGCAGGCCGGCATTCAGGATGAGCGAGCGCCACTGATGCTTCAGCTGCAGCGAGGCGTTGGCGGAGTTCTCATGGCCTATGACATATTGGCGCAGAGTAGTACCCTCATACACCTCCATCACATAGTCATAGCCCATCCGGTAGCGCACATCCTCCAAGAAGAAGTGTGAGTATTCGGCCCCGAACACCAGTGATCCTTTGTGGTCACTTCCGAGCGCATAGTTGTAGCCCCCTTTCAACTGCAGGCCAAGGTTCTGGCCTTGTCCGGTGATGCAGCGCGACAGGCCGTTATAGCGTTCAAAAATATCATACATTTCACTTCCAAAACTATTAAATTCCATCAGTTCCATCAGTTCGGAATTCGGCGTTTCGCTTAACACCTGGTATTGCGTCATGTTCTCATTGTCGTAGAAGGCCGAGAGCTTCAGGTTCAGCGGCCCCCACTCATGGCTGTAGCTCACGTTGGCGTGGTGGGTGAGACCGGCCAGAGAAGGCCCGATGCCTTTGTGGGTGGTATATTTGTCATAGTCGTAGGCATAGGCCGTCGATGCAAAGGTGTAGGGAGCTACTACCTGCGAATACCTGACGTTGTAAAGCAGCTGCCAGCCTTTCAGGGTGAGCTGTACGCCTATATCGTAGTTCGGCCTGCCGATGCGTCCGATGCTGATCGTATTGACCGGGAAAACCGTTTCACCCCAAACGACGTTCGACTGATGCTCCTCGTCTACCGTGCGCTGCTCGCCCTTGCTGTGGTATGCGCTCAGCCATGCCAGCACATCGAGGTCGAAGTATCGCTTGCCGAACAGGATATCGCCGCGCACCTGACCGTGATTACCCCCCTCCGCCTTCACAAAGATACCATCCACATCGGCTCCCTGCTTGGTGATGATGTTCACCACCGCCGTCAGGGCCACGCCGCCATAGATTGACGAGGCCGGACCCCGCAGCACCTCTATCTGCCGGATCTTCTCCAGTGACATGCTGAAATCGGGCTGGGCGGCATTAGACAGATAGCTGTTCAGCCGGTGGCCGTTAAGCAGGAAGAGTATCTTCTCCTGCATGTTGCTGTAAATGCCGCGCATAGCGATGTTGATGCCGTCGTTACAGTCGATGAGATTCATGCCGGGCACATAGGCCGCCAGCACCTCCTGCAGGTTCCGTCCGCCACAGTTGTGAATCATCTCCTCTGTAATCAGTGTTGTCGGCACCGGCACCTCATCCAGGCTTTCTTCCATATTTGAGGCGGTAGTCACCGTAGCCGTCTTGCCAGCCTTCAGTTTATTGACGATATCGACAAAGATAGGCGGGTCGAACGTCGTCACACTATAGTACGGATCCACCTCGAGCATCATCTTCACATATTCCCCGGCTTTCTGCTCATCGTAGTCGGTAAGGTAGGACATGGCTATCATCCTCAGGGCGTCTCTCTTGAGGGTACCCTTGAAAGCATTCATATGCAGGAGCAGCGTGTCGCGCGCCTCATCCGTACGGCCTATCTGCATGTTGCTTTCCGCCTGCGAGCAAATCTGGCGCAACCTCATGTCCTCCTGCGCAAAGCAATGGACAATGGACAATGGACAAATGACCGTTGCGGCGCACAGCAGCAGTCTCCTCAGCCATTGTATCATTCTTTCATTCATCGCAGTGCCGGATATTGTTTATTGTCCTCAGATTTTATAGCTCACGCTTACCGTCCACCAGCGGCCCTGCTGGGGCACGAGGCTGGTATTCATGCCGCTGCGGTCGTAGCGGGTGTCGAAGAGGTTGTGGATGTTGAGCCCCAGTGCCAGTTTCCCGATCCGATACTCCGCTCCCACATTGACAATGGCGCGGGCCGCCATGTCCTTCCTCGTGTAAGGCCGTACATCTAAATTCTCTATTTCCTCCCCTATCTCTTTCCGTCTTGGGTCGTCTTCTTCCAGCATAAAATAATCGCTCCACAATTTCCCTTCATAACAACGCTTGTTGAGGTCGTAATAGTAAGTCGATTGTTTACTTTCAAACAGGGTGTGTGCGTGAAGTCTCAGTTGCGGAGTAGGCTGCCAGGCCAATACAAGGTTCGACGTGATGGCGGGGGTGTTGTTGTTGTCATTGATAATGCCGTACATGAGATCTTTTTCAAATGCATCATCCTCATCAAATAAATCCCCTTCTGTAGAGATATTCGACTTGAACGTGTGAGCCCAGGTGACATCAAGGTTGGCAGAGAAGCGCGGCGTCTGGTAGTTAGCTGTCATCTCCACGCCCACAGTATAGTTCTTGCCTGCATTGATGTAGTCGATGAAATTGGTGGTGATGAGGTCGCTGCCACGGTTGTAGAAGCCGTTCACCTCGAAATGGAACCCCTTCATCCAGTTGTTGCCTGCAAAGGACAGCTGCCAGGAGTGCATCCGTTCAGGCGAGAGCTGGATGGCATCCATGGGCATGCACCCCTTCAGTATGCACTGCATCAAATTGCCCACACGATAGAAGTAGGGGGCATCGACAAACGATTTGGAGTAGCTGAACTTCATGTTCCACTTGGGCTGCAGCAGGATGATAGCAATACGAGGCGACCACTCGTTGGCATCGCTGTCGTCGAAGCGGTGCTTGTGGTCGTAGCGCAGGCCGGCGTTCAGGATGAGCGAGCGCCACTGATGCTTCAACTGCAGCGAGGCGTTGGCTGAGTTCTCACGGCCTATGGCCTGTTGGCGCATGGCGATATCGGTACCTACCTCCATCACATACTCACAGCCCATCCTATAACGCACATCCTCCATAGAGAAGTGTGAGTATTCGGCCCCAAACACCAGCGACCCTTTGTGGTCACGTCCGAGCGCATAATTGTAGCCCCCTTTCAGTTGCAACCCGACGTTCTGTCCCTGTCCCGCGATGCAGCGCGACACGCCGTTACTGCCGTCATAGTCTCCATCTTCAGGCATCATCGCTAGGAAATATCCCGTATAATACTCCAGTTCCATATTCTTCGATTCGCTTAACACCTGGTATTGCGTCATGTCCTCATTGTCATAGAAGGCCGAGAGCTTCAGGTTCAGCGGCCCCCACTCATGGCTGTAACTCAGGTTGGCGTGGTGGGTGAGGCTGGCTAAGGAAGGCCCGATGCCGTCGTAGGTGATATATCTGTCATAGTCGTAGGCATAGGCCGTCGATGCAAAGGTGTAGGGAGCCACGACCTGCGAATACCTGACGTTGTAAAGCAGTTGCCAGCCTTTCAGGGTGAGCTGTACGCCTATATCGTAGTTCGGCCGGCTGCCGATGCGCCCGATGCTGATCGTGTTGATGGTGTCGCCATCAGAGTTGACCGACTGATGTTCCTCGCTGACCGTCCTCCGCTCACCCTTGCTGTAATATGCACTCAGCCATGCCAGCACATCGAGGTCGAAGTATCGCTTGCCGAACAGCACGTCGCCGCGCACCTGACCGTGATTGCCCCCCTCCGCCTTCACCTTGATGCCATCCACGTCGGCTCCCTGCTTGGTGATGATGTTCACCACCGCCGTCAGGGCCACGCCGCCATAGACCGACGATGCCGGTCCGCGCAACACCTCTATCTGCCGGATCTTCTCCAGTGACATGCTGAAATCAGGCTGGGCGGCATTGGTGAGGTAGCTGTTCAGACGATGCCCGTTAAGCAGGAAGAGTATCTTCTCCTGCATGTTGCTGTAGATGCCGCGCATGGCGATGTTGATGCCATCGTTGCAGTCGATGAGGTTCAAGCCGGGCACGTAAGCCGCCAGCACCTCCTGCAGGTTCCGTCCCCCACAGCTTCGGATCATCCCCTCCGTAATCAGTGTCGTCGGCACCGGCACTTCATCCAGGCTTTCTTCCATACTTGAGGCGGTGGTCACCATGACCCTCTTGCCAACCTTCAATTCATTGATGATATTGACAAAGAGGGGCGGATCGTTCGTCGTTACACTATAGTAAGGGTCCACCTCGAGCATCATCTTCACGTATTCCCCGGCTTTCTGCTCATCGTAGTCGATAAGGCAGCATAGGGCAATCATTCGCAGGGCATCTCTCTTGAGCGTGCCCTTGAAGGCATTGAGATGATGCAGCAGCGTGTCGCGGGCTTCATCCGTGCGGCCTAACATCAGGTCGCTTTCTGCCTGCTTGCAGATCTGGCGCATTTTCATATCCTCCTGTGCAAGGCAATGGACAATGGACAATTGACAATTGACAATTGCGGCGCACAGCAGCAGTCTCCTCAGCCATTGTTTCATTCTTGGTTATTGGTTATTGGTTATTGCGGGAATGGTGAATTCGAACGCAGTTCCCTCTCCGGGCGTGGAGTCGAAGGTGATCTTCCCCCCGTGTTTCTTTTCCACGATGTTGCGCGTGATGCTCATCCCGAGCCCCGTGCCCTGGCCGATAGGCTTGGTGGTGAAGAAATTCTCATACAGCCGTTCCTTCACCTCGTCGGTCATGCCCTCCCCGTTGTCTGCCATCCGGATCTTCAGCTGGTTGTCTTCCATCCACACCCTGACATCCACCTCTGGTGCGTATGCCTCCCCTTCTGCCTGCTGCCTGTGCCATACAGCATAAAAGGCATTGTTCATGATGTTAAGCACGGCACGACTCAAGTCCTGAGGAATCACCATCATCAGTGGCAGTCCTTCTTCATATTGCTCATGAATATCAGAATTAAAGCCAGGATGATTCGCCCTCATGGCATGATACGACAGGTGGACGTATTCTTTCACAATCTTGCACACATCCGTCGGCACATACTCATTCTCCTTACCTCGGGAGACAAGCAGAATGCCCTGAACGATACTGACCGCCCGTTCACCGCTCTCGGCAATCTTTTTCAGATTGTCCTTAAGCAGGCTTGCCATGTCATCCAGGTCATCGCGTTCGTCATCCGAGAACTGGTCTGCTTTCTTCTCCACCAAGGCCAGCATTTCCTCCATCAGACTGGTCGACACCTTACTATAATTAATGACAAAGTCAAGCGGATTCTTCAGTTCATGCGCGATGCCGGCACTCAGCAGTCCGAGTGATGCCAGTTTCTCCTGTTTCTCCAGTTGTTGTCTCAGTTGATCTGTCTCATTCATAATCATCGGAATTAATATGTGTGGCTATTGGTAACGTAATGGTGAATTCAGCGCCTTCGTCCTGTACAGACTTGACAGTGATGTCACCTCCATGGTTCTGTATGATTTCACGGCTCAGGTACAGCCCGATGCCCGAAGCCTCGTCTGAAGGCTTAGTCGTGAAGAAGGGGTCGAATATCTTTTCAATGATGTTCGCTTCGATTCCCACGCCATTGTCACGGATGGTTACGATATACTGCCCGTCGCTGCGAGTGGTGACGAGTGAAACCTCGGGGTCGAACGTCGTCGTCTGCGCTTTCTTCACCACGGCATATACCGAGTTGCCGAGTAGGCTCATGATGGACCTGCTGAGCATGTCGCCATTACCGTGCAGCATCATCTCGCCATCCGGCACGTCAAATGTCATCTTAATATGATACTGTTCCTCCTCCTTGGCATAATAGTTGTGTAACATCTCTTCGTCCTGCAGAAGTACTGGGCGCAGATTCATGTCCATATAGCCGCCAGTACGGTCTTTCAGCATCTCCTCCATGGCCTTGATGATACGGGTCGTATTATGCCCATAGCGGTCAACATCCCTCAGATTGTTCGACAGCAAATCCAGCACATCTTCCGTATCTAAATAGTCATTCTCGTCCATCTTGTCCTTGTTGTTCTCAATATTCTGCTTAAGGTCATCTAACAGTTCGTTCGACACCTTCGAGAAATTGATGATATAGTTCATGGGGTTCAGTATGCGGTCGATCAGTCCTTCCGTCAGCTTACCCACCGATGCCATCTTCTCCTGCCGGATCAGTTCCGTCTGCGCATTGTTCAGGTCGTCCAGTGCTTTCTCCAGGCTCTTCGACTTTTCTTCAATCTCGTCTTTCTGACTCACGATTTCCGATGTCCTTTCTTCCACAATCCGCTCCAGCTTCATTTTGTCCTTTCTCAGTTTCATCAGTCGGTAGCGGAAAAAGAGGAATATCAGCCAGGCCAAAAGCATCAGATATACGATTGCCATATACCATCGCATCAGCAGCGGATAGTGTATGCGGAACCTTGTCTCCGTCACTTCCGTCAAATTGCCATTAGCCAGTTGGGCCTGTATGCCCAGTTTGAACGAACCGTATGGAAGGTTCAGGAATTCCACCTCCTGCTTTTCACTCCAGGCACTCCACTGGTCATCGTTCAGGCGATAGCGATATAACGTCTGCCCCGTCAGAGGAGCATGGCTGAGGGCAAAGGTAAAACGGAGATGGCGTTCATCACTATTCAGTGTGGGCAGCTGCTCTGGCATCTCGCCGTAACCACCCCAAAGAATACTGTCACGTCCCATCACCACCGAACGGAAAAGCAACTGTGGCTTAGCTGTCAGGGATGCCAGCTGGCTCTTGTTCGTGTCGATGACCACCAGTCTATCATCACCGCCTATCCATATTTTCCCATCCTTACAGAACAGCGCCCCCACAGCCATCTCTCCCACAGGGTTCAGCAGTGAATCTAGGTCGGAGACTCGATGTCCATCTTTCCACTGATAGAGATGTTTCCTTTCTTTATCTGTAAGCCATGTTATTCCGCTGTCGTCAGTCATAGCGTAGGCCGGGTATGGGAACGGCTCCCGGTCAGATGCCTCCACCATCCTCACGTCATCTCCCGTCTTGACCAGTGTATAGACCTGTCGTTGGGTGTCGTTTCCATATTTGATGAACTTATCCCAGGTGGCAAACTTACTGTAGATTTCTCCATACACGTTCTGAATCCAGAGCGTGCCCTTGGCATCCTTGATGATGGTCATCACCTTCTCGCTGTCGCACACTTTCACCTTCTCTCCTTCTCTCCTGACTCCTGACTCCTGACTCCTTACATCCATTACATACACCCCGTCAGGCTCAGCCACATACAGCTGTTCCCCGTCCTGCAAAATGGCTGTGGTGGAGTTCGATGTCAACCGTTTCACGCCACCGCTCCTTTCAATCAGCCAGACACCTGATGCGGTGGCAGCAAGCAGTCCGCGACTGCATATTTCCAGATCCCAACAGAAGATATTCAGGTTCCCTACCCGCTCGACCGCATTCCCATTTATCCGGAACAGTCCGTTATTGCCGCCCAGATAGGTCACTCCACCATATTCTGCCATGGTCTGTATCTCCCCCGACACGCCGTCTTTCGCCTGCAGCCATGTGTAGGCCGATGGTATCTCAATAGAGAAGATACCGTGCGCCGTTGCTCCCCAGAGTAGCCCATGCCCGTCGTAGGCAATGTATGCCACCTGGTCGGAACAAAGGCCGTTCTTCTCTGTGATCCTATATACCTCCTTCCCGCTGTCGTCGGTGATGACCAGTCCCTCATTGTCCTTTACCAGCGCCTTCAGTCCGCCGTCGAGTACTTCTGTCTGGGTAATGCCTTCTTGCAGCACATCAGTCTCCCCGCGCTCAAGAGCCGCCACATCCACGATGTCGCTGTTGATGCTCGTCTTGAAATCGGTATTAGCCTGCTTCTTGAACTTCAAGTCGCCGCCGCTCACTTCGTAGATGATGTTGTTGCTGGCCACAAACTGCACAACGCCGTCATGTTCATAAATCTCCATCACCTCACCAGTAAACATCCCGGCCTTCCCGATGCGCTTCATGAACAGCTCACCATTGGCCTTTCGCTGGAGAAGTGCAAAGAAATTGTAGCCTCCTACCCAAATGCGGTTATCGCTTGCACGGTAAACCACCGTGACACGTCTGTTCTCCTGTTCATGAATCATGCGCCATTGTGCCCGGTCATAATACAGCAGTCCCTCGAAGTTGGCCACGAACACCGTGCCGTCCTCCCCGATCTCGATATCGAAATTCCTGTTGTGTGCCCCATATTCCGCTGCCGTATAGTTACGGATCAGCGGCAGACCCTGAGCCCGAAGAAGTGAGAAGGGAGAAATGAAAAGTGAAAAGTTGGCTACCGCACAGAGTTGCAACAGTACAACCAGTACGATAGTCTTAGAAATATTTGTTTTCATCATCTTCTTAATCATAGTGGTAGCAAATTTTTCACTTTTCACTATTAACTTTTAACTCCCGATATGGTATCCCCTTGCCAACATAGTGATCCCATTCTTCCTTCGTCAGGTTGCGGTTCACGTTGCCCTTCAGTCGCTGGGCTATCAGGGGCAGCGATATCAGGTATTGGCTGATGTTACCGTTAAGCCCGCCTGCCCAGATAAACTCTTTCCGGTTGTCAAAGGTGAAACAAGTCAACCAACTGCCTGTCTGGAACAGCGTAATGGGTTTGATCTGACTGTCGCTGGTCATCCAGAAGAGCAACTTCCCGTCATAGCTTGAGGAGTACAGTCTTCTGCCGTTAAACTTCATCTTCGTCACTCGTGACAGATGCCCCACCAGCTTATTGACCTTCCCTCCGTCATCGACCAGGTATATCGTACCGTCAGACATGCCGTATGCCGTCAGATTCACGTTCTTGCTGCTGGCGAACGAGGTCACCTTGCCCGCCACAGGCACTTTCTCGTCCGTCAGATGATCCATATCGTTCACCAGGTGCATCCGCCCGTTGCTGTCGAACAACAAGGGTTTATAGTCACGCCTGCCGCAACAAGCCACATTGAAGCTCAGCTGTCGGCTACTGATAACCCTGTCCGTGGCGATATCCAGCAGGGCCATGTTTCTCTCACCCACAATCAGCAGCTGCCGCCCGTCGTTCACCGCCTCCAGTTTGAAGGGTCTCGTCAGCCCTGGCAGTTCCACCACCATGGTGCTGTAGTCCTGACGCACAATCACCAAATGACCTGTGTAACTGACGAAATAGCCTTTTCCTGTTGTCGACGCAAAGGCATCCCTGAACCGGTATTGCTTGTCGCTGAACACCCGCTTGCTGTTCAGTGTCCCGCCTTTGAGCTCATGATGATAGATCTCCCCGTAGAGGCTGACAGAGAACAACCTGTCTGCGTCTGGCATGAAGTCAATATCCGAGATACTGCCGTGGTGTATATTCCAGTCCGTCTTACCGCCGGCCGACTGGGTGAGGGCGGGAAAGACAGAACTCCCATATAGGTCGCCGCCATATTCCTTCGTATAAAGATAAGAGGCGTATGCCAACAGATTACCCAGTTCCCTGTCGCCTGACCGGTATATAGCATACGACTGGGTTCCTAGTGTACGGCCTAATGATCTGTAGTTCAACGTGTCGGCCACTTGCCGGGCATGTTCCGCATGGCTTCTTTGCACAATGGCTTCCTTTTTCTGCTGTTCAGCCATCTGTGCCGATTCCAGGGCCTCCTGAGCCGATGCCTCTGCAGCAGCCTGAGCCCGGATGGCGTTCTGCCGTTCCGTTTCCGACCGCACAGTCATCTCCTCAGCTATCTCCTTCTGCCGTATGGCCTCTTGGCTGCGTTCGTCAGAGAGTTGCTGTTGGCTATAGGCAATCTCCTCCATCTGTTTACTCACCATACGGTCAACGACCGAATAATTCTCCTGTTCCTGAAGGCGGCTGAGCTGCTCTTCGAGTTCCTTGTTTCTGTTGCTGTACGTCCGCCATACAAGGAATCCCGCCGTTGTCGATGCCAACAGCAGAATTCCCATACAACCTATCACCACGTTCTTCCTATTCACCTCTCACTTTTCATTTCTCACTTTTCACTTCCTCTTAAGCACCAGCATGGTGATGTCGTCACTCTGTTCAGCATCTCCGACGAAGTCTCTGATGCCTTTTCTCATGCTGTCAACCACCTGCCGGCACTCCATCGCCGTCGTTCCCTTGAGGATATCCGCCATACGATCGTTGCCGAACTCCTCACTCGAACTATCCATCGCCTCATTCACGCCGTCGGTGTACATATACAAAGTGTCACCCGCGTTCAGTTGCAACGTATTCTCTAAATACGGCTTCCCCACGAAAAGCCCTAACGCGCACCCCTTCATTCTCGGAATCATCTCCACCTCACCGTTGCTCCTGACAACGTAGGGCCGGTTGTGCCCTGCGTTACTGTATGTCACGAGCCCCGTCCTGGTGTTGTAGATACCATAGAACACCGTCACGAACATACAGTCCACCGAATACGACACCAGCATCTTGTTCGACTCTGTCAGACATTCTGCCGGATCATGATGTAGCGCAGCCTGTGAGCGGATCGTAGTACGGCTCACGGCCATGAAGAGTGCAGCAGGGATACCCTTGCCGCATACATCGGCTATGGTGAATGCAATATGCTCTTCATCGAGGCGGAAGAAGTCGTAGAAGTCTCCGCCGATATCCTTGGCCGCCTCCATCGAGGCATAGATATCCACCACGTCAGCAACATCTGGGAACGGCGGGAACACTCTTGGCAGAATATACTGCTGTATCTCCCGCGCACCGTTGAGGTCGGTCTTCAGCGACTCCAACTGCGTATGTTCTTTCTGCAACTGCCGCTCATGCTCTATTTCCGCAATAGCATTGTCTATCGTCTGCTGCAGATCGTCCTTGTCAATGGGCTTCGTGGCAAAATCGAAGGCACCCTTGTTCATTGCCTGACGTATATTCTTCATGTCACCGTATGCACTCACCATGACTACCCGCAGCAGCGGGTTGCGCATCTCATTGACCTTGGCCAGCAGGGTCAGTCCGTCCATGCCTGGCATGTTGATGTCGGAGAGAATCACTTCGATGTCTGGATTCTCGCTCAGTACATCCAAAGCCTCCCTACCGTTATGGGCAAAAAGGAATTCATATTGTCCACTACGTATCTCCCTGCGGAAATACTGCCTCAATAGTGACTCCAACGGGAGTTCGTCGTCAACACTTAATATCTTCACTGCCATATTCTTTTTTCACCTTTTCACTTCTCACTTTTCACTTTCTTCAGTATCTCAGAAGCCAGAAGATAGCAGTGACCGCCTGTCCGTGCAGAAACCAGGTCATCATCGACAAAAACATCGGCATCCTGATAGTCTACACCGTAGTTCTTGGCATCGCCAAGCAGGTTGTTGTGTACGGTCATCTTTCTTCCCTTCACTAACTCTGCAACAGGTGAGAGTAGCCAGAGTCCATGACAGATTACACCCTTGATGATATCTTTACGGGCGAACACCTTCTGCAGGAACACACATGCCGGCGGTAGTTTGTTGATGTCTTCAGTATAGCGCAGACGGTCGGAAACCATACCTGCTGGTACGATGATGGCAGCATAGTCGTCAAGTTCCTTGTCATCAATCGTTTCAAAGCTCTCATTACAATAGAAAGGTGCACGGAACTCATGACCGCTGAACGTGATGCTGTCGTTGCCCCACAAGCGCGTGAGGAAATGTACCTCATAGCCGGCCTCCTTGAAGCGCAACTGGTAGTAGAATATCTCGTTCTCATAGAAGTCACTCTCTATCAGTATTCCAATTTTATTCTTCATTGCTCAAATTTTTTTTGATGGTTAATACGTTTTCGTTGTTTACGTATTCATACTTCACGTCATCCATCTTCTTGATGGTGATGAAGATGCCAAGTCCGCCGATGCGGCGTTCCTTAAGAGGTATCGTGGTGTCTGGCATTTCCCTCTCCAGAGGATTGAACGGCACACCCCCGTCTTTCAGTTGGATGGTGATGGCCCTGTCATCTTTGTCTATGTTTACGTCCAAATAGCCATCCTCCCTGTCAGGATATGCATAGTCCACCACATTCACTACAAGCTCTTCACAGACCAGCCGAATGATCTTCGCCTCCTTCCCAGTCGATGCCACCTCCGGAGTTCGGAGGATGGCATCGAGTATGTCAGGAGTCTTGCCTGCTATGGGTTGAAAATGCAACTGTCTCATACCGGGCGTCTACTTTTCCACAAATTCAATGTAGTCCTGCACGCCTATCAGCTCGAAGATATCATAGATGTCTTTCTGGCAATTGACGAACTCTATGACGGGATCGCCACCCAACTTCTGCTTGGCGAAGACGATCACACGCACACCACTACTGGCAATGTAGGTCAGCTTCGAGGCATCAAACACCACCTTCTCAATACCCTTGTCACGATACTTGTTCAGTTCGTCCATCAACTGGGGTGCGTTGACGGTAGTAAGTTCATTACCAAGAACGATGCTCAGAATGGCACCATCCTGTTTTACTTCAAATTGATTTTCCATAATCTTATCGTTTAATCGTTTGTCTTTTTTACTTTCTTGCTTTTTTTCTTTTGTACAGGCTTCTTGCCTACCAATACTATAATGGAACGACCGGCAACGAGCACTTCGCCCTGGTTCTCCACGACAGGTTCCTCACCAGGTTCGCAAATATCAGCGGGAGGAGCCATTTCGGTGTTGGCAAACACATGCCATTTGTATTCCTCCGGCAACTGCGGCAGTTCGAAGCCATGCATATCCCAGTGCATGTTCATGGCCACATAGATGAAGCCGTCTGGGGTACCGTCATAGTCGGCATACTGTCCGTTTAGCATGAATGCCAACGTCAGGTTGTTATACCCGGTCCATGGCTGCCAGGCTTTTACGCCATGCCATGAGAAGTCGGGATAGCCCAGATTGCGATAATCATTGTGACCGAGATGGTACTCATAACGAAGCACCTTGTGCATCCTGCGGAACTTGATGATCTTCTTGTAGTAGTTGAAGAGGTCGGCATTCTTCTCCAGATTGTTCCAGTCGAGCCACGCGATTTCGTTGTCCTGACAGTAGGCATTGTTGTTACCCCACTGCGTGTTGCCCATCTCGTCGCCCGAGAGCACCATGGGAATGCCTTGGCTGGTCATCAGCATCGTGACGGCATTCTTGATCTGTTTGTGGCGCAGGTAGTTGATGCTCTCAATGTCGCACTCACCTTCCCAGCCGCAGTTCCAGCTATTGTTGCGGTCCTCACCGTCGCGGTTGTCCTCGCCATTCTGCTCGTTGTGCTTGCCGTCGTACGACACGAGGTCCATCATCGTGAAACCGTCGTGGGCGGTGATGAAGTTCACGCTGGCCTTGATGCCACGGTTCTGTGAGGCATAGAGGTCTGGCGATCCGATGATGCGCTCCTTCACGTCGTCGAGCACGTGCTCGTCGCTCTTCAGGAAACGCCGCATGGCATCACGGAACTTTCCGTTCCACTCTGCCCAGCGTCCCCATGATGGGAACGATCCCACTTGATACAGACCGCCAGCATCCCATGCCTCGGCAATCAGTTTGGTCTTACCGAGAATCGGGTCGTGAGCCAATGACTCCAGCAACGGAGGATTCGACATCGGATAGCCGTTCTGGTCACGTCCAAGGATAGCGGCGAGATCGAAGCGGAAACCATCTACATGATAGTCGGTCACCCAATAGCGCAGGCTTTCGACAATCATATCGCGTACGTTGGGATTATTGCAGTTCAGCGTATTACCGCAACCACTGAAGTTGAAGTAGTAGCCATCCTGAGTCAGCATGTAGTAGGTCTTGTTGTCAATACCTCTGTAAGAGATATACGGACCGTTTTCGTTACCTTCTGCAGTATGGTTGAACACCACGTCAAGAATCACCTCAATGCCGTTGGCATGCAACTGTTTGATCAGGTTTTTCAACTCGTCAACCTGCATGGAGAACTTACCCGTCGAAGCGTATGCAGCCTTGGGAGCGAAGAAGCCCACATTGCTATACCCCCATAGGTTGTAAAGCATGTGACCATCAATAGGAGAAGGCTTAGAGTTCTCAAACTCGTCGAACTCATGAATAGGCATCAGTTCCACACAGTTCACGCCTAACTCCTTCAGGTAAGGTATCTTCTCCGCAATGCCGGCGAAAGTGCCTGGATGCTTCACACCCGACGCAGCACCGCAAGTAAAGTTACGCACATGCATCTCGTAGATCACCAGATCGTTCACTGGTGTCTCAAGTGGCAAGTCATTCTCCCAGTCGAAGTCATCAAAGACCACGCGTGAACGATACTGATACTTGTTGTTCCAGTCGGGCTGCTTGCCCCACACGTCGCGACCCACAATGAGTTTTGAGTAGGGGTCCATCAGTATCTTCGTCTTGTCGAACCGATGTCCCTGCTGTGGATCGAAGGGACCGTCCATGCGGAAGCCGTATTCAATGTTCTCATAGTCGAGGTCGAACACCATCATCGAGAATACATTGCCTAAACGAAACTCCTTAAAGAAGGGAATCTCCACAAAGGGTTCCTCCTCATGGTTGTGGAAGAGCACCAGTGTACAGGCTGTGGCATAACGTGAGTATATCGAGAAATTCACCGCATTACCGATGACCGTAGCCCCAAAGGGATACGGTCGGCCGGTACGCAGTTTCAGCCCCTGATACTCATGAGTCGGGAATAAATCTACTCTTTGCATTATTTATCATTTATCATTTATCATTCAGGCCGCAGGCCGCCTTACACTCCTCCATCGTCTCATAGATATCGAAATGCTCTATGAAACCTGTCAGGTCCATAACGTCTTTTACATCGTCACAGACTCCAACAAGATACACCTTCAAGTCTTTCGACATGGCCACCTTATAAGAGTACAGCAGTACGCGCAACCCGGCACTCGACACGTAAGTTGTATCGCTCATGTCGATTATCACGCTATTGCCGCTTTCAAGCACTTTCAGGATCTGCTCCTGTTCTTTAGGGCTATTGGTAGAGTCCAACGATGCACCTATCTTATATATCTCTGCCATAATTCTCAAATTCTTGATTAATCCTTAGGAACAACAACCACCTTAATCTTCGGACGATATTCAACGGCAGGCAGCTCTATAGTCATCTTGTCGGCATCAAACTTTGTCCATTCCTTGTCGCCGATCCATACCTTATCGATCTTCACGCTGCCTACAGGCAGGATGTCCGGCTGTACGCGCAGAATGTTGTCCTTGAATCCGTTCACCTGAGGCTTGAACCAGAGTGTCAGCGGCTTCTTGGTGTTCAGCAGGTTGGTATAGGTAGCAGCCAGATAGGCCAGCTCCACAGAGTGGTAGGCACTCTTTGAGTGGCTACCCTTCTTACGCTCAGTACCGAGCAGGTAAGGCAGACCATTGGCCAGTACGTTGAAGTACACATCGCCGTCCTCGTGGTCGAGGAAATAGGTGTTATAGAATGCTGCCGACTCGCGGGCATACTTCAGATACTCTTCGTTCTTGAATATGCCATAGAGTATCTCGTAGGCCAAGATGCCCTGCTCCTGCTGCCACCATGCCTTGCGGTCGTGCCATGCGAAGTGGTAGAACTCCTCGCTACCGCGCAGTTTGCGCTCCATCACGTCGTACCAGCCGAAGCGCTGTACGTCCATACCCACCTGCGGCATCACCTCTGCGATGTGCTTGGCAAATGCCTCGTAACTCTCCTTCTTGCAGATGCTGTTGAAACGCATCAGGTTCCAGGCAATCTTCAGGTTGTGTCCTACAACGGCACGGTCCTGCTGCCAGCCCCATGTCAGGTCATGGCTCCAGTCGTCAAAGAAGCGCTCGTTAACAAACGGCGAGTTCTCGTAGTCGGGGAAGTGGCTGGTGATGGTATCGAAGGTATATTCCAGGAACTTCTTATATTTCTCATCCTCAGTGGCCAGATAGAGGTTGATGAGATATGCGGGAGCGTGGTCGCCTACGGAGTTCCAGTTCTTCTTCAGTTTATTGGCACCGAGGCTGTCGCTGGCGGGGCTGAGCAACACGGGGTCGATGTGTGAGTAGTAGCCCTCGCCCTTCGTATCCTTGAAGAAACGGTCGAAGAGATCGATGGTCAGCTCTGCATCGCGCAGGATGCCGGGGTCACCATTCACACGGTAGGTCTGCATCGGACCTGCCAGGGCATATATCTGCTCATACATGGGGATGGCATCATAGTCATCACCGAACTCCGAAGTGAAGATTTTCTTCTCCATGCCGTTCTCATCCACGTCGATGCCGTGATACCAATAGACCACGTTCTCATCGATATCATAGAAACGCATGTGCTTCTTCAGGTACTCCACACCCTTCTCTGCCACCTCAAGGAAGCGATCCTCACCAGTCAGCATGAAGGCTGATGCCATACCGTAGATCATACGGCTGATGGTGTCGGTCTCCTGACGGAACGAATTCTTCTCAGCCTTACCACCGAGAGAAACGGCCGTACGATACTTCTCGTAGTTGATATCACCATCGGGGAACTGCGCCCGAATGAAGAAGTCGCAGATACTTTTGGCCTGATTAGCCCACCAGTTGCTCTCCTCGAAACGGAACTTGCCAAGTTCACGCTCGGGGAAGTCAATCTGCTTAGCCTCGAAGGTGTACTCACCATCCTGCTGGGGATAGAAAATACCGAAGGCAAACACCATACGGCCATCCTGTTTCAACAGACTGTACATATTGCCCGTAGCATCCTGATACGGCTCGTCAAGGTTGCGAAGCAGACGGGCGAAAGTGGTATCACCCAATGCAACGGAAAACTCACGCTTGTCGCTGGTTGTCAGCGTAAACGTCTTCTCACTCTCGTTGAAATTACTTACATAACCTGCTATCAGGTCTGTAAACTCAAACTGCATCTTACCTGCAGGCTTGAAAACTTTGAAATTGTCTCTCATTTTTTATTTATTTTAGTGAGTAATTAAAAAATAGCTATCAAGTTTCATCTTTTAAGGGTATCTTGGAGATGGTAGAGGCAAAGGCCACCACCAAAAATCCAATGACAACCGTTGTGACTGTCGCGACGACAAACCTCATCCTGAGCGACTCACTGTCGGTGCCACTGACAAACAGGTTCGTGTAGAGCGGGGACACAAACTGTCCCAACTGTGCTACCATCGAGACAACAGCCACGCCAAGCGTGCGCTGCCTGGGAGGGACAAGTCGGGGGACAAAAGTGAAGAGCGGAGGGATGGACACACCACCGCCGATACCAATCACTAAACAGCCTGCCATAATCATATCATATGAATAGGAATAGGCTATAATTAGATAACCGGCTGCCATAAACAAGGTGGCTATCGTCACAGTCCAGTCTTTCAGATTCTTCATCAGCCACCCCAGCATAATACCGGCAAAGATAGCTGGAATACGCATGACGGAAAGGGCAAATCCGCAATCCTGGGCATCTCCGAGCCCCTCATGGTGCATAAACAGAGCCAGATCGGTATTCACCACAAAAAAGCAGACAAAGATCATCATGGCAAAGAATGCCAACACGTAGATCTTAGGATTAAGATGTTTCTTCTTGGCTGCGGGATTTGCGACCTGCGACTTCATAGGAGGGATGGACGGCATGAACAGCAGCGTCATCAGCAGCGATACCAGCACAAAGGCATAGCAGAGGAACGAATACCTCCAGGATATATTGGCGAGGATACCCGACAAGCCCATAAAGACCAGACCGCCTAACTGATTGACGGCCCCTTGAATTCCCATCAGCTTGTTACGACGGTTGGTGTCAGCGACAAAGTCGAAGATAAGCGATGTGGACAGCGGCGTCATAATACCTATGCCAACACCGAACAAGACACGCATGGCCAGCAGCAGCCTGA
>JAEEPF010000048.1 GCA_016284635.1 Prevotella sp. | reverse complement strand
GCCGAACTGCCGGGTGTCAGCACCAACAATGCAGCTTTGTGGAGTCTGGATGCGATATACATTTTAGAGGTATTCCCATAGGAAACACTATCAAAATTGTTCATTTTTATATAATTTTATCTCTTATAATCGAAAAAAGAATCATATTATTTTAATAATCCAAAATATTTTTAGTATCTTTGCATCCGAAAACTAATCATGTCGCTAACAAGTGAAAATTATAACTATAATAACAAATGTATGAATAAATTAAAGTTTATCAAAGGTAAGGCCATACCTTTTGCCGCCATCCTGTCGGCCATGTTGTTTGTGCCCTCTGCCGGGATGCTTTCTGCCCATGCGTCTGTTCAGAGCACGCAGCAGCAGGAATCTGTCAGCGGTACGGTGATAGACAATACGGGTGAGGCCGTCATCGGTGCCAGCGTAATTGTCGTCGGTGCCCAACAGACCACGGGTACAGTCACCGACTTTGACGGACACTTTACGCTGAATGTCAAGCCGGGCACGCTGTTGAAGATCTCGTTCGTGGGCTACAAGGAGCAGACCGTGAAGGCTGCCAACGGCATGAAGGTGACCCTCCAGGAAGAGTCGACGATGCTTCAGGGCGTCGAGGTCGTGGCCTATGGTGTTCAGAAAAAAGTCACCGTCACGGGTGCCCTTTCATCAGTAAAGGCAGAAGATTTGACTCGTACGCCGGTGTCTTCAGTCAACAACGTGCTGGCCGGTCAGCTCTCGGGTGTGACCACCGTCCAGACCTCAGGTGAGCCGGGTTCCGATGCAGCCCAGATCTTCGTCCGTGGTCAGGGAACGTGGGCCGACTCTTCGCCACTGATCCAGGTCGATGGTGTGGAACGTGAGATGTGGGATATCGATCCCAACGAAATCGAGAGTGTCACCGTGCTGAAGGATGCCTCCGCCACCGCCGTATTCGGTGTTCGCGGTGCCAACGGCGTGGTGCTCATCACCACCAAGCGCGGCGCAGAGGGAAAGGCCAAGATCTCGTTCAACGTGTCGTTCTCAGCGCTGACGCCTACAAAGATGGTGGAGCAAGCCAGTTCATACGACTATGCCACCTTCCACAACGCGATGCGCATGAACGACGGGAAGGATCCTTACTTCTCTGACGAACTGATCAACGCGTTCAAGACAGGGGCAGACCCCATCCGATTCCCCAGCATGAAGTGGACGGACTATCTGATGAAGGACGTCACGCTGCAACAGCAGCACAATGTGAACATCAGCGGCGGCAACAAGACGGTCAAGTACTTCATCTCTGCCGGTATGTTCACGCAGGACGGTATCTTCGAGGAGTTCGACCGCCCTTACGACTACGGCTACCAGTATAAGCGCTTCAACTATCGCTCGAACCTGGATATCAACGTGACGAAGTCGACGCTCGTGAGCTTTAACATCTCAGGTAAGGTGGACGAGTCGCGCAAGCCGCACACCGGCCAGTCGTCAGACCAGATGATCCGCGAGATGTACTGGGCTTCGCCATTCAGCAGCCCGGGCTTCGTCGATGGCAGATATATTGTCACGAGTACGGCAGAGAGTGATAACATCAACGATGTGCCCGGCGAGAGTGCGCTGATCCTGCCCTTCGCCACCAGTACGCCGATGGCCTACGCTATGAGTCAGCCGGGTGCTTACCACTATAACAACAACAAGCTCCAGATGGATCTCGTGCTCGACCAGAAGCTCGACTTCATCACGAAGGGACTGTCGCTGAAGCTCAAGGGCTCTTACAACAGCTCCTATCAGGTGCGCCAGGAGATCACCAACTCCGCCGCCACCTATACCCCCGTCTATCACAAATGGCTCGACGAAAACGGTGTCGTGCAGGAGCAGACGCGCTATCGTCTGAGCGGAGATAACACGGAACCCGTCTACAGCAACTCTTCTCCCTCCACCGGCCGTAACTGGTATGCTGAGGGTTCGCTGAACTACAACCGTTCCTTCGGCCTGCACACCATCACCGCTCTGGCCCTTTACAACCAGAGCAAGGAGTATTACATCAGTGGTGACTACTCCGACATCCCCCGTACCTACGTCGGATTCGTTGGCCGTGTCACATACGACTGGAACAACCGCTATATGGCTGAGGTGAACTTCGGCTACAACGGCTCTGAGAACTTTGCACCCGGCAAGCGCTTCGGCTCCTTCCCCGCCGGATCAGTGGGATGGGTGGTCAGCGACGAGCCCTTCTTCAAGTCTCTCAAGAAGGTGGTGAGTTTCCTCAAGCTGCGTGCCTCATGGGGTCTCGTCGGTAACGACAAGATCGGCGGCAACCGCTTTATGTATATGGCAGACCCATATATCGTGAACCAGACGAACACCTTCGACCGCTTCACCTATACCAGTGTGAACGAGCCCGCCTTCGCCTATATCTTCGGTGTCGAGAACGGCACAGCCACGAAGGGTGCCTACGAGAGTGCGAAGAACAACCCCGACGTCAGCTGGGAGAAGGCCTTCAAGCAGGACTACGGCTTCGACATGAACTTCTTCGACGACCGTCTGCGCACCGTGTTCGACTACTACCGTGAGCACCGTACCAACATCCTCGCACAGGACTGGACGATACCGGGATTCCTCGGATTCAACCCGCCTTATACGAACTTCGGTATCGTGGACAGCCAGGGATGGGAAATCTCTATCAACTGGCAGGACAAGATCGGAAAAGACTTCCGCTACTCTGTGAAGCTGAACCTCTCGCACAACCAGAATGAGATCATCGAAGACCGTCAGGCTCCGCAGCAGAACGACTATATGTACACGGCTAATCACCGTATCGGCAGCCGACTGCAGTACAAGTTCTGGAAATACTACTATGAGGGCGCTGAGGCCGACTACCAGAAAGAGTTCGGCTCACCCTTCCCCACACAGCTCGTGACGAAGCTCTATCCCGGCGACCCCGTCTTCGTGGATCTCGACAAGAACGGGGAGATCGATGCCAACGACCAGAGCCGCGACTATGGCTATACCGACGACCCACAGTACATCGCCGGTCTGAATCTTGCTCTCAACTACAAGGACATCTCGTTCAGCGCACAGTTCACGGGTGCCTGGGCGGTAAGCCGAGTGCTGGGAGACGTATTCCGCCGTCCGTTCCAGAACCGTTCGACGGTGCTCGACGGCGGACTGCTGCAGTATCACCTCGACAACACCTGGACGGTGGCTAACCCCGCCGCCGACGCTGAGTATCCGCGCGCTACCTGGGAGAACGCCAACCAGAACTATGCCGGATCGACGCTCTTCGAGAAAGATGCGAAGTATCTGCGTCTGAAGACCATCCAGATTGCCTACGACTTCCACTTCCCGTTTATGAAGAAACTTGGCATGAACCAGTTGCAGCTGGCTCTGAGCGGATACAACCTCTTCACCATTACTCCGTATAAGTTCGGTGATCCTGAGGCCCGTGCCAGCACCACGCCTTCTTATCCTCTGCAGCGTACTTACACCGCCAGTTTGAAGGTCGGATTCTAATATATATAATAAAAAGGTATACAATTATGAAATTACATCATAAAATCGTAACAGGGGTTGTGTCGCTGATGATTGGCAGTATGGCGTTCACAGCCTGTACCGACGCCGTGAAGTTCGGTGACGCCTTCATTGAGAAGACGCCCGGTGGAACGGTATCGCTCGACACCGTGTTCAACAGTGCCGAATACACCAAACAGTTCCTCGTCGGACTGTACGTGCTGCAGTACTACGGCCTGCCGTTTAAGAACGCCACCGAGGCTCCCTGGAGTGCCAGTTACTGGAACACGAAGATGGACGCACTCACGGACTGCTACCAGCAGCACTTCAGTAACGGTGCGGCCTATGGCAAATACTATGGCGGAATGCTCACCTCGGCCGATATCGCCAATACGGATCATCCACTCATCTCCTATACCCACGACTATGTGTGGGAGACCGTGCGCCGCTGCTACCTGCTGATGGACAACATCGACAAGGTGCCCGGGCTGACGGATGCAGAGAAGAGGAACATGGTGGCGCAGGCCAAGTGCCTGATCGCAGCCAGATACTTCGACCTCTATTCCATCTACGGCGGCCTGCCTATCGTGGATCATACTTATACAGGTCTGGAGGGTTCTTATGAGACTAGCCGCGCCACCGCAGAAGAGACGGCCGACTTCATGGTGAATCTGCTGGACGAAGCCATTCCCGACTTGCTCTGGGCCTACAACGGCAACACCATCGACACCGACGCGGCCAACAATACCGGTCGCTGGACGGCTGCCGGTGCGAAGGCGCTGAAGGCCAAGATCCTGATGTTCAACGCCTCGCCGCTCTATAACTCAGACCAGCCCTACTATGACGGCTCCTCGGAGGCCGAGAAAAACTACATCGTATGGCACGGTAGCTTCAAGCAGGAGCGTTGGGAGCGTGCACTCGCCGCCTGCAAGGACTTCTTCGACACGAATGCCGCCAACGGCAACTGGTATCATCTGAACGAGACATCCGTCGCCTCTCCCAAGCCCGAGGACTATCGCCAGGCCTACCGTATGGGGTACATCTATCAGGGCAGTCACGAGATCATCCACTGTACTCGTGTGACTGGCCAGACCAGTAACAAGGCTTCCTATCAGTGGGCTAATTTTGTGGGTCCCTTCGGCAACAGCAACGGCCCGTTCCGTCATTCCTACGGCCCCACGGAAGAGTATGTCGAGATGTTCCCTTGGAGCGACGGTACGCCGTTCGACTGGGAGGTGGACTCGCTGAACGGAAAGATCGGCGGCGACAAGGGACAGTTGTTCTATAAGTGGACACGCGGAAAGGTGACACAGAAGACGGCCAGCCGCGACCCGCGCCTCTATGAGAATGCCATCGTCTGCAGCCAGACACTCTCACTGAACTGGACTACCGGCAAGCCCGAGGGTGACGTCTATGAACTCTGGGTCGGCGGTGAGCACGAAGGCAAGGATGCCGCAGACGTCGTGGACGGCAACGTGGTCGTCATGGAGAAGGATATCGCACGCTTCTCTACCGGCTACGGCACCATCAAATACTACCTCGGACAGGAGTACTACGGCAAGTTCACCCAGTGGGTCTATCTCTCCTATGATGAGATGCTGCTGATGTATGCCGAGTGCCTGGCACAGTGCGGACGGCTCGACGAGGCCATCGCCAAGGTCGACGAGGTGCGTGCCCGTGTCGGCATGAAGGGTCTGAAGTGGGCCTATGCCGCCTACAAGGGTGACAAGAGCAAGCAGAACGACCTCTCTACGAAGGACGGCCTCCTGGAGGAGATTCTCCGTGAGCGTGCCTGCGAGCTCGGTATGACGAACAACCGCTACTACGATATGATCCGCTACAAGCGTACGGACTGGATGACGAAGCGCCTGCACGGACTGATCACCTTCCGTATGATGCAGAACTCCAAACGCGAGTGGGTACGTTCTATCCGACCCTATATCGGCGATGATAAGAACAACCGCGTGGAAGAGCCCTACTGCTTCACCTATCAGAAGTTTGAGATTCAGAACCGCGCCCGCTATCTGTGGGACCACAATCCTAACGACCCGGAGGTGAAGAAATGGCTGCTGATGCCGATGCCTCTGTCGGAAATCAACAAGAACTACGGTCTTGTGCAGAATCCCGGATGGTAAAGGGGAAGAATTAGTAATTAGAAATTAGGAATAAGGAATTATGATTACCAAAATTAAGCATATATTCGTGCTGCCGTTGCTTGCAGGCCTGAGCCAGACGGCAGCAGCACAGCAGGACAGCACGGGCGTCAGCTTCGCCGACCAGGTCATCGAAGTGGGAGCCAACAAGGACTTCACCCGTGCCCAGTCAACGGCTGCCGTCTCTGTGATTACCAACAGGGATGTGAACAAGCGCTCAGCCAAGGATATCGGTAACTCGATACTCGGACAGGGCAACGGCCTCGTCTCACTTCAGGGAACAGGCACCTACTTTGAGCAGAACCCCACGTTCTATGTGCGCGGCCTCCAGAGCCTGAGCACCAACACACCACTGATACTCGTCGACGGTGTGGAGCGTGACATCACCATCGTCAACGCCGAGGAGGTTGACCACGTGAGCATTCTCAAGGATGCCGCCGCCGTCGCACTCTATGGCTATAAGGGTGCCAACGGTGCCATCCTCATCACCACCAAGCGCGGTCAGTACAACAGTCAGAACATCCGCGTCACCTACGACCACCTGTTCAACTTCCAGTCGAACCGTCCGAAGTTTGTCAACGGTGCCACCTTCGCCAGCGCTATGAACGAGGCGCTTGCCAATGAAGGTGCTGCTCCACGTTATACCGCAGACGAGATTGCCGCCTTCCAGAATGGCAACTATCCCTTCCAGTATCCTAATGTGAACTGGGTCGACGAGACCTTCCGCAAGAGCGGCGCCACCAACAAGATCGGTGTCGAGTTCAGCGGCGGTGGTGAGCGCTTCCGCTACTTCACGATGGTGAACCTCATCTCTGACAAGGGATTCATCAAGAATTTCGACGAGACCGACGGCTACTCCACCCAGGACAAGTATGTGCGCGGCAACCTGCGTACCAACCTCGATATCGACCTCACCCCGACCACCGACCTGAAGGTGAATATGATGGGTATGCTGAGCGAGATGTCGCGTCCGGGCGGTCCTACTTCCATCGGCAGCACCTCCACCAGCGCAAAGGCTGACCTCTGGGATATGGTTTACAGCGTTCCTTCGCTGGCCTTCCCCATCAAGAACGAGAACGATGAGTGGGGTGGCAGCTCTACCTACACTGGCGTGAACAACCCTGTGGCACAGTCGGCCGGCGCTGCCTACTACAAGATTCACGAGCGTGCCCTCTTTGCCGACATGACCTTGCAACAGGACTTGAAATACTGGACTCCCGGTCTGAGCTTCACGGCTCGCGTGGGCTACGACACTTATTCCTCCCTCTATGAGGACCACTCCATGACCTATGTCTATGGTAACTATCCCTCTACAGGTGTAGTGGGATCAAAGGGCGACTACTGGTCATCTGGTACTCCCGGCACGATGAGTAAGAACTACGGCACTCTGGACTGGGCCCGCCGTCTGGTATTCCAGGCCGGCTTCAACTACGAGCAGACCTTTGCCGAGAAGCACTATCTCTATGGACAGCTGCGTTACGACTATGAGTGGCAGAACACCACCGGCAGCACGGGCTATACCATCTACCGCATGAACGGTTCGTTCCTCGCCCACTATGGCTACGACAACCGTTACATCGGCGAACTGGCCCTCGTCTACTCGGGCAGCAACCGTCTGGCTCCCGGCACGAAGTGGAACCTCTCTCCGACGGTGTCGGCCGCCTGGGTAATCTCTAACGAGAACTTCCTGAAGGATAACCCCGTGGTAAACTTCCTGAAGCTCCGCGCCAGCTTCGGTATCATCAATGCCGACTATCTGCCGGGTGACAACGTGTGGAACTACTACGCCAAGTCTTATTCTCAGGGCAGCTCTAATACGGGCAGCTATCCCTTCGGTGCCGGCTACGACCCCGTCTATGCCAATACGACGCTCGGTCTGCTGCCTACGGCAAGTCCCTCTCACGAGAAGGCCTATAAATATAATATCGGTGTAGACGCCACACTGTTTGGCGGCCTGAACGTCGAACTGGATTTCTATATGCAGCAGCGTAAGGACATCTGGGTGTCTGGTGCCGGTGCTTACACAGCCCTCATCGGTTTCGACGCACCATATATCAACGACGGTAAGGTCGACAGCAAGGGCTTTGAGCTCTCTCTCGACTATACAAAGACCATCGGCGACCTGACCTTCAACCTTGGCGGTGCGTTCAACTACAATAAGAACGAGATCAAGGAGATGGCCGAGGAGCCTAAGGCTTACGACAACCTCGTCGAGACTGGCAATCCTCTGCAGTCCACCTACGGTCTGGTGGCCATCGGCCTGTTCAAGGATGAGGCAGACATCGCCAGCAGTCCCGCCCAGAACTTCTCAACCGTCCGTCCCGGCGACATCAAGTATCAGGACATCAACAACGACGGTGTAATCGATGCCAACGATAAGACGAAGATCGGCTACAGCGCATACGCACCTGAGCTGTTCTACAACTTCCATGCAGGAGCAGAGTACAAGGGCATCGGCATCAACCTGATGTTCCAGGGTGTCGGCCGCTATACGGCCAACCTGAGTGCCAAGGGTATGTACTGGCCGCTGCTCAACACCACCTCGCTCTCACAGCAGTACTACGACGGCCGGTGGAGTCCGTCCAACCCCGACGTGAATGCCGCTTTCCCGCGCCTCTCTACTTCGAGCAATGCGAACAACTATCAGACCAGCACCTACTGGCAGCGCAACCGCTCGTTCCTGAAGCTCCGCAATGTGGAGGTGTACTACAACCTGCCTGCCTCGCTGATGCAGAAGACGGGATTCATGAAGACAGCCAAGGTTTATGTACGTGGTATCGACCTGCTCTGCTTCAACCATCTCGACGAGGCTGATCCTGAATGCTATGGCGTGTCGGCTCCGCTGAACAAGAGCGTTGTCGCCGGTGTACAGTTGTCTTTTTAATTGAGAATTGAAAATTGAAAATTGATAATTATGATTACCATAAAGTATAAAAAGGTGGCAGTAAGGGCGTTAGCTTTCCTCTTTCCACTTTCCTCCTTCCTCTTCTCCTCTTGCAGTGACCAGATGGAGTATAAGGAGTACAGTATCTATGATACGGCCTATATGCAGAAGAAGTTTGAGCGTGCAGGCGGATTCCTGTCCACCATCTATGCCGATCTCGACTCCGACTTCGGCAACTACGACGGTGCCACATTAGCATCTGCCACCGACGAGGCCGTCTATTCCCACGGCGGTGCCTCCATCGAGAGCTTCTACAACGGAGCCTGGAGCGCTTCGAATGCCAACAGCTCGCTGTGGACAACCTGCTATCACGGCATTGCCTACTGTAACCTCTTCCTCGACGAGTTCACGGGTCTGAAGTTCGAAGACTACGAGCTCGACAAGAACTATATGGCTGAGATGTATCAGTATAACAACTATCAGTGGGAGGCTCGCTGGGCCCGTGCCTACTTCTACTTCCTGCTGGTACGCCAGTATGGTGGCGTGCCCCTGATCACCACTAACATGAGTGCCGACGAGGCCACTCGCCAGCCCCGTGCCACAGCCGACGAAGTGTTCAAGTTCATCGACGACGAGTGCATGGCCATCAAGGACTCCATTACCGAGGACTACGGCGACCTGGGCGACCTGGCTATGACGCCCGCCAACAACGGCCGCGCCAACAATCTGGCTGTGCTCGCCCTGCGCGCCCGTGCCGCCCTCTATCACGCCAGCCCGCTGTTCAACGCGAACAACGACAAGAGCCTCTGGCAGAAGGCTGCCCAGGCCAACAAGGAGGTGCTCGACGCCTGCTCTGGCCGCAAGATGAAACTCTCGTCCGACTACAAGGGCCTGTTCATCGGCAACACCAACTGGAGCGATGCCAATGCTGTGGGTGAGATTATCTTCGGCCGTCGTATGCCGACAGAGAACCGCACTTTCGAGACCAACAACTTCCCCGTGGGCATGTCTGGTGCCGGTGCCAATGGTGGCGGCGGCAACTGCCCGACGCTGAATCTGGTGGAGGCTTACGAGGAGGGAGACAGCCGCTTTGCCCAGACCATCGCCTGCAACGGCGACTCATGGCCCAATGCCAACACCGTGCCCCTGGAGACGTTCATCGGAGGCATCAACGGTCTGCCTACGGCCTATGCCACACCGACGGGCTACTACCTGAAGAAGTATGTCACCGAGTCGGTGCAGATTGCCGGCAACGGCGCCAACACCTGCAAGCACGTGTGGGTGACCTTCCGTCTGGGAGAGTTCTACCTCAACTATGCCGAGGCCCTCTTCAACCTCTCTGGCGACGGCTACACCGCTCCTAGCGGGTCTCCTGCTACAGCAACGGCTGCCTACTACATCAATCAGATCCGCAAGCGCGCCGGCCTCGGCAACATCGCCGAAGGTCTCTCAGCAGCTGAGTTCAAGGCTGCCTACGAGAAGGAACGCTTCGTAGAGCTGGCCTTCGAGGGGCACCGCTTCTTCGACGTGCGCCGCTGGAAGGAAGCCGACAAGTACTTCACCAACATCCGCGGTATGGAGATCACGAAGAATGCCGACGGCACGTTCACCGAGACTCCGAAGACCATTCAGACCCGGCAGTGGAACGACAAGATGTACCTCTTCCCCATCCCGCAGAGCGAGATCCTGAAGTCCGGCGGATCCCTTACCCAGAACCCCGGCTGGTAAGTCCTCTTCCCCCTGCCCCTCCCTTTATTTGGAGGGGGCGGGGGGAGAAAAAAAGTTAAAATGTGAAGGCGGAAGCAAATTTTTCACTTTTCACTTTTCCCTTTTACTTTTTTTTATTACCTTTGCATCCGATAAAAACTAATTTTTATAAACCACTTTAATATTAACAATTAAAAACGTTTCGATTATGAGAAAATTTTATCTCCTTTTCGCTGCCTTGTTTGCTTACACTGTTGTAGCAACGGCAGGTGTCAAGAACCTGTTCAAGCAGGACTTTGAGACAGCAGGCACTCCGCAGAATGCCGGCTGGTCATCTCCCAACCTGGCAGGCGGTATGTCTATTGCCTCTACTGAGAACGGCTCATGGTTTGAGTTCTCACTCGGCAACAACAACAACCGTAACGCTGTCATGGACTTCAACTACGGTCAGGAAGAGGGTGCAACCATCTACGGCGACCAGAGCATGAAGGAGTACACCGTCAGGTTCCAGTGGGGTATTCAGGCCAACACCTCCAGCCCCAGCAACCCCAAGAACGCACAGTTCTCTACCGAGGTGGCCCTGATCGCTCCTTCTATCATCACCTCTGAAATGGTTCCCGAGGGATGGAAGATCACTGCCAGCATCAACAACGGCCAGTATGCCGGCAACGACTCGCTGCGCCTGTTCACCATCACACAGCTGAAGGGTGCCTATTCTGAGGCAGACGGCGTTTCTACCAACCCCTACTGGGAGGATGGCAACGACAACAGCAACTATATCCTCGACTACTATTTCAATGGTGATCAGGAGAACACGGTGACCCTCGAGGAGGGCATGTGGTACGACATTGCTGTGACCGTCAACACCGAGAAGCGCACCGCTTCTTACGTGATGCAGACCCTTACCGGCGACCCCGTGGCTGAAGGCACATACGAAATTCCTGAGTACTGCAGCGTCTGGGCAAAGGGTATCAACGTGCTCCTTGGCCGCTACAACGCCATCGCCGCCATCGACGAGGTGAAGGTGCAGGTGGAGACCGAGGGCGACTTTGCCAACAAGCCCACCATCTCGCTCGTTGAGATCGATCAGGAGCAGCGCACATACGACGTCTACTTCGAGGACGGTGAGATCCTGAACCTGAAGACCACCGAGGGTGGCGAGGAGCAGGCTACAGAGAGCCCCTACCGCTATGTCACCACTACTTCCGGTACACTGGATGCATGGACAACTTCCGGCTCTGCCGAGTCTGAGCACACGACTCAGGAGGTTGACGCTTCCGTAATATCCCTGCCCGGTGCCGTCGTTGACATCACCAAGGTGAACAACGGCTACGTGAAGACCTACAAGATGACGGTTGATAACTCTACCGTTCCCACACAGCCCACCATCCTGCTTACTTATAAGTTTAATGGCGGTGAGGAGTCTGAGGAGCTGCCCAGCGGCACTACGATCGACGTGACTGAGAAGGGTACCCTTGAGGTGACCACTAAGGCTTACGGATTTGCTCCTACGACTGTGACCATCGAGAACGACACTGAGTTCGCCGTTGACGCTACTATCGACTTCCAGCACATGGACGAGGCTAAGCTGACTGAGCTTGGCTTCGCAGAGATCGATCCTCTGCAGGATTCCAAGATGAGCGGTGAGACCAACTGGACAGGCCGTGGCCGTCTGTGGTTCGGTATCGAGAATGGTGAGATTGCCGACGACGGCTCTGCCAAGTATGACTCATACGTTGTCTATGGTGCCGAGGGTGCCAGCGAGGTGGTCGAGGCTATCCGCCGATTCACGATCGCTCCTGCTGCCCTGACCAAGGAGGCTGCCTACAAGATGTTCGCTCCTGTCTACACATGGTACACCGGCCAGGATGATCCTGCTGTGGCTGACGGTACAGACGTAGGTGGTATGAAGATGAACTATGGCATCGGTCTGATCAACGACGGTATCAAGGGTGGTACAGACAAGATCAACTATGCTAACGCTCCTATCGGTGTTGACGGTCTGACCGACAACGACTACTTCATCGCATACATTATCAGCGACTACGGTTCTTCTTCACTGCACCCCATCTATCCGCAGGGAACGAAGCCTGCTGACGCAAAGGCTCTCTACAAGGCCGAGAACCTTGGTGACGGCACGAACGTACAAGTGCTCCGCGGTACTGAGACCCTCAGCCTCTACCGTATCGACACCGCCATCGCCCGCATCGATGTCTTCAAGGCTCAGGGCCAGAGCGGCATCCAGACACTGCCTTACAACCAGATCGTTTCTGATCACAACGCTCCTATCTACAACCTCAACGGTGTTCAGATGAACGCTAAGTCGCTGAAGAAGGGTGTCTATGTGAAGCAGGGCAAAAAGTTTGTGGTTAAGTAATTCCAATACCCTCATAAGTAATCCCCACAGCCTGCTTGGCTGTGGGGATTTCTTTTGTAACCATCCCTACCGCAATGACGCCAGAAAACATTCGCTTCTTCAGACCACCCCTACCCCTCCTCGCTCGGCTTTGCCGCTTGCTACCGAAGGGACGCAAGAACTTAGGAGGGGAAGAGAATTGCTCAGACTAACAAGTTTTTTTTCGTTTTGCAGTATAATTCGACAGAAAGCACTATCATTGCACGCCAGGCCGGTTATTTTATGACAAATATTTTGGCCGTATCGCAGTTTTTTGCTACTTTTGCACCAATAAAACTAAAATGTATTATCATGCGTAATTGGAAGAACTACTTGTTGCTCGCGGGGCTGCTGTTACTGGGAGCCTGCTCGGAGGACAGCCAGCAGGGCTATGACGAGGCGAGTGCTCAGCAGACACTGGACAACATGAAAGGTGTCTACGACGGAACGGTGATGGTGAACAATCTGCCGCAGGCGGTGCAGATCGTCATCGGCACGGACTTCACGATGAAACGGCTGCCCACGGAGCCCATCCTGAGCCATATCTTCAGCGGCGGCGATCTGGAGGCGGCTGTCAATTCCGTCGAGACGGTGAACTTCACGGCCGAAACGGGGATAATGACGGTGGGCGAGAGAAATATAGCCCTAAGTATGGAACCGGGCGACCTGCTGTTCACGGCAAAAGTAGCGGGGCGTGAATACGCCGTCACCGTCACATTCCAGACCCTCGCCTACCGCAGCACGCTCTACGACGACCTGTCGGTGACGATGCAGGCCTCGGAACTCTATTGCGACGGCAAGGCTTACAGCCTGACGGACAACGGTATCACCTATATGATTGACAATGCTAAAAAGGTAAAGGAATGAAGTGCAAGAGTCTTTTCTTTGTTTGTTTGCTATGCTGTAGTCTCAGCGTCTTCGCCCAGCGGATGACAGACCGTCTGGATCGCGGACTGGTGGCTGTGCTGTCTGAGGGTGGCGTGTATTGCTCCTGGCGCGTGCTGGCCGAGGAATACTATGACGTGACCTATAACCTCTATCGCGACGGCGTGAAGGTGAACCAGGAGCCATTGAAGGTGTCGAACTATACCGATGCCGCAGGAACGGCAGCGAGCAAGTACACCGTGACAGCCATCGGCCTCCGCAACCGTGAAAGCGAACCGTGCAAGGAGGTGGCTGTATGGAACCAGCACTGGCTGGAGATCACGCCTGACCACGGAGACCTGAAGTCGACTTATGTGCCCAACGATGCCTGTATGGCCGACGTTGACGGCGACGGTGAGCTGGAGATCCTGATGAAGTTCGACAACCAGAGCGAGATTCAGGCTAGTTATCCGAAAGAAGGCTACTACGGGGAGTACTCCATCGTGGAAGTGTTCAAGCTCGACGGCACAAAGCTGTGGTGGCTCGACTTCGGCCCGAACATGGGTGACTTCCAGAACAACGAGCAGAACATCATTGCCTACGACTGGGACGGGGACGGCAAGGCGGAGGCCATCATGCGCGCTGCCGACGGTACAACCATCCACACTGCCGACGGAACGACTTATGTTATCGGCGATGTGACGAAAAACTACCGTTCGGCCACCGGCGGCGGTACCAACTGGTTCATGCACGAGGGAGCCGAATACCTGGTGTATATGAACGGTGAGACGGGCGTGCCCTATCAGGTGATAGACTACCCGCTGAAGCGTCTGGAGGACGGTGAGACCGACCTGGCTGCAGCCTGGGGCGACGGCTACGGCCACCGCTCGTCGAAGCATTTCTTCGGAGCCCCTTGTCTCGACGGCCGCAAGGCGAGCATCTTCCTGGCCCGGGGCATCTATACCCGTCATAAGATGATTGCCCTCGACGTGAACCCAGACACCCACGAGTTGACGGAGCGCTGGAGATGGTACAACAATACACCTGGTCCCTGGTACGGACAGGGCTATCACAACTATGCCATCGCCGATGTCGACTGGGATGGCAGAGACGAGATCTGTTTCGGTTCGATGGTGATCGACGACAATGGTCACGGTCTCTCCACGACAGGTCTGGGTCACGGTGATGCCCAGCACCACGGCGACTTCAACCCCTATATTCACGGCCACGAGATCTATGCCTGCAACGAAGACCGTCCGGACAATAACTACCGCGACGCCACCACTTCGAAGATCTACTACCGGCAGACGAGCGACAAGGACGACGGACGAGGCATGATGGGCAACTTCAGCAATGAGTATCCCGGCTGTCTGGGGCGCTCGGGTCATGATACAGCCATCAGCAGCGTGACCAATGAGCATATCCCCGTGGATATCCCCTTCGACGTGAACTTCCGCATCTACTGGGACGGCGACCTGTTGGAGGAGACCTTCAATGGTACAGGTACCCGCAACTCTACGGGACGCATCTATAAGCCCGGCAAGGGAGACCTGCAGCGGCTGGAAGGTTCGCTGACGAACAACGACACGAAGGCCACGCCCTGCTATCAGGGCGATGTGCTCGGCGACTGGCGTGAGGAGGTCGTCATGCGTACCAAGGACAATAAGATCCGCATCTATACCACGACCATCCCGACAGAGTGGCGCATACCTACGCTGTGGCACGACCACCAGTATCGTCAGGCGATGGCTTGGCAGATGTGTGGCTATAACCAGCCTCCCCACGTGAGCTATTTCGTAGGCGAGCTGGAAGGCATCACCCAGGCTCCGCCGCCACTGACGATGACGAACCGGATAGAGGTGAAAGACGGCGGTGAGATCAGCGAAGTGGACACTCCCAATCCCCACTGGCTCCTGGCTGAGCCCCATGATGCGACAGTCAATGTGCAGGATGGCTGTCAGCCTTACATCCTGACAGTCAATACGCCATCGTGGGTGCAAGGACATGACAACAATAATAATATCGAATATACATATTACACCCATACCCTGACAGGAGGCGCATTCGCCGGAGATATGCGCTTAGTGAAGCAAGGCGACGGCACGCTGGTGCTCCCAACGGTAACGGAGACCTACAGCGGACCAACCGACGTGTGGGCAGGCACACTGCGTTTTGACGGCACGATGCAGAACAGCCGCGTGTGGCTGAACCGCTTTGCGGCCCTCGAGTCTAACGGTGGAAAGTTCCAGAAGGGTATCCGTATGGACTACGGGGCCACCCTCTATCCCGGACGCAAGGAAGCTGACGGTCAGGGCATGTTGGACACCGACTCGTTATTCATGGGCTTTGGTTCGCGCATCGTGTTCAATAGGATTGCCGGCAACTATGACAGCAAGAATGTCGGGACCCGTGTGCTGACCATAGAGAAGAAAGACTGGCAGAATGGTCCAGAGTATGCGGCTCCTGTATTTGAAGTGCATTGGACGGAGCCGATCACTTTCCCAGGACAGTCGCCTGATATCCCCGGCAAGTACCTCCTGATAGAGGCCAAGGAGATTGTGGGCAGCATCGACGACATCATACTTGAGGGAACTGAAGGTATGAAGGCAAGTCTGGTCTATGAAGACGGCAAACTATACATCGACGTGCAGGCCTTGCGTCAGCCCACGGCTGTCAGCTGGGATGGTGGCAACGGCGGCATCTGGGACATGGCCGTCACAGAGAACTTCATCCTGGCAGGCGGGCAGCGCGATATATTCGTCACAGGCGACCAGGTGACCTTCGGCGACGAGGCACCGACCGTCGATGTCATTGTCAGCGAGGATGTCTCACCCGCCAGCGTCGTTTTTATGAATGAGACGAAGGATTACACCCTCTCCGGCGACGGCAGTATCATCGGCAATGCCACGCTTACCAAGCGGGGTACGGGTACGCTGACCATCTCGAACATCAACAAAATGACAGGCGCCGTCACCATCGAGGGCGGTACTGTCTGTGTCGCATCGATGGCCAATGCCGACGGTGCCGACTATGGTGCGCTGGGAGGTGTAAACACCTCAGTCACGTTGCAGAACGGCGGTGTCCTGAGTACGACAGGCACCATCGTCACCACCCAGAAGCTGACCGTAGGCGAAGGCGGAGGCATTGTCAATGTGGCATCGGGCAGACTGACGGCCAATGGCGCCATCGCCCAGAGCGGAAAGTCGAACCTCACGAAGACTGGCAACGGCACGCTCGTCATCGGCAACACGCTGAAGGCCGACACGCTCATCGTGGAGCAGGGCGTCCTGCAAGGTGGTGAGGTCGGCGACCGTCATCAGTATCCCTCGCTAGTCGTATTGAACGGCGGCTCGCTGAAAGATCCCGACAACATCTATAGCTATTCCAGCAACGCCGCAAACATCGTAGTGCCTGAAGGGAAGACCGCCACATGGACCCTCGACTCCCGTTGTGACTACAAGGGTCGGCTCACAGGCAACGGGTCGCTGACGGTCAATGTCACCAGCGTGCGCTGTAACATGCAGGGCGACTGGAGCGGCTTCGAGGGCACGCTGAAGTTCGTGAATCAGAAGACGGGCAGCTACGCCCCCCAGCTGCAATGGAACAACGCCTACGGTCTGCCGAACGCCACGCTGACGGGCGACTTCTTCAACAATGGTCAGGATGTGACCATCGGCACGCTGATCGACAAAGCTGTGATAACGGGCAACGGACGCACCACCGCCAAACATCTTGTTTTGGACATCTCAAAGGTGAAGGGCAAGATCAGCCATTCATATATCGAGGTGGCAGGCACATTCATTGTCAATGGCGACATCAACATCTCCCTGAAGAGCAAAGAAATGAAAGCGGGTGACGAGATGGTGCTGTGGAAGGTCGGTGCCTTGCAGACATCATCAGACCTCGTCGTCAACCTGCCGGAGTTGCCGGAGGGATTATACTGGGATACCACAGAACTGTTGAAGAAGGAAGGCAAACTGAAAGTGACAGACATCCCAACGGCCATCGACAAAGTTCAAAGCTCAAAGTTCAAAGTTCAAAGTTCATCTTGGTACACCCTCGACGGACGGAAGTTGAACGGCGAGCCTAAGGTGAAGGGCATCTATATCAAGAACGGAAAGAAAGTCATCATCAAATAAAGGTAAAAAAAGAAATGAAACTACTAAACAAATCATTAGTGCTGTGCGGGCTGCTGACATGGGCTGTCGGCAGCCATGCACAGACATCGTTGAGCACACCACAGAGTCAGATGGAGAAACTTGACCGTGGACTGGTAGTCTCCCCGACGACAAAGGGGAAGGTGTTTGTCAGTTGGCGGTTGTTGGGAACCGAGGCGCAAGCCCCCGACCAATCAAACAATGATGCTCCCGTGACATTCGACCTGTTGAAAAACGGCCAGCCCATCGCCCAAGACATCGCAGGAGCCACATCGATGACTGTCGATGGATCGGCCGACGATGAATTCCAAGTGGTGACACTCGTAGGTGGGAAGGCCGTGGATACCACGCCAGCCGTGAAGCCTTGGGCGAAGAGTTATCTGGAACTGAAACTCGACCGTCCGGAGACAGGTGCCCAAGGTGGCACGTACTCTCCTAACGACTGTTCGGTGGGCGATGTCGACGGTGACGGTCAATATGAGATCATCGTCAAATGGGACCCCTCCACCTCGAAGGACAACTCCCAGAGCGACAAGACCGACAACGTGTTCCTCGACTGCTATCAGCTCGACGGGACAAAGCTTTGGCGTATCGACCTCGGTGTGAACATCCGCGCCGGAGCACACTATACGCAGTTCATGGTTTACGACTTCGACAAGGACGGACGGGCAGAACTGATGTGCAAGACGGCTCCAGGCAGCAAGGACGGACAGGGCAACTACGTGAACCAGGCCGCTACCGATGAACTGATCAAGGCCGCCGACAATACCAAGGACTGGCGCACTTCTGCCGGACGTATCAACGGCGGACAGGAATATCTCACCGTGTTCGACGGACAGACCGGCGCTGCCATCCACACCATCGCCTACTACCCCAACCGCAACGCCAAGGCAGAGCTGAGTGAGGCTGAAGGCACCTTCAACTGGGACGACCGCAGCGGCAAGAAAGACCGTGGCGACTACGGCAACCGTGGTGAGCGCTATCTGGCGGCCGTCGCCTGGCTCGGAGGTCCCGATGCACGGCCCAGCGGCATCTTCTGCCGAGGCTATTACACCTACGCCTACATCTGGGCGGTCGATTTCGACGGTAAGGAACTGAAGACCCGCTGGCTGCACAACTCCGACAAGAAGGACAGCTACAGCGTGATGGATGCCGACGGCCATACCGAGACCTACAAGGGCGACATCTGCACCTCTGGCCTGAACCGCTTCACAATGTATGCCAACGGTAACCACAACCTCTCCATTGCCGATGTCGACGGCGACGGCAAGGACGAGATTATCTGGGGCTCGGCTGCACTCGACGACGACGGCAAGATGCTCTATGCCGTGGGCTTCGGTCATGGGGATGCCATCCATCTGGGAGACCTCGACCCTGACCGTCCCGGACTGGAACTCTTCGACGTGCATGAGGAGAAAGGTGACTATGCCTGGGATCTGCACGATGCCGCAACGGGAGAAATCATCTGGAAGGGCGGACAGAAGGGACAGGACAACGGTCGCGGACTGGCTGCAGACATCGTAGCCGACAGTCGTGGCTATGAGTTCTGGTCTTCATACGGCGGCTTCGACAGCGGCAGCCGTAACCAGAACCCTTTCAATGCCATCACAGGTCAGGAGGTCGGCTCGTCAAAACCCTCGATGAACTTCCGCGTCTATTGGGATGGTGATGCCTTTGACGAACTGCTCGACGGCACCTCTATCAGCAAGTACGGCAAAGGCGGTCTGATGCTTGGCCCAGGCTTGTCGGCCATCGGTGCCGTATCCATGGGAAACTCCTCGTCCTGCAACGGTACGAAATCCACGCCTTGCCTCTCTGCCGACATCTTCGGCGACTGGCGCGAGGAGATTATCCTCTGGAGCAAGGATGACAGTGCCACACTGAACATCTACTCGACGGCCTACGAGACCGACTACCGCTTCCCCACCCTGATGCACGACCACACCTACCGCATGGCCGTGGCCTGGCAGAACACCGCCTACAACCAGCCGCCTCACCTCGGATTCTACCTGCCCGACTTCATCGGCGCCTATAACCCGACAGGAATCAGCGACGCTGTGCGTCTGAATGATAAAGGACAAATGATAAATGATAATTGGTACATGCTGGACGGTCGTCGGGTCGAAGGAGAGCCGAAGGCTAAGGGTATCTATCTCAGGAACGGAAAGAAACTCATCATCAAGTAACAATCATCCTCGCTGGCTGGCGGGGATTTTTGTTTAGAACCGGGTGCTGCCGTCGTAGTTGAAGATCGGCGCATCGGTAGGAATAGCCTCATCGTAGAACCATACGGCAGAGTCGTTCATCTTCGGATGCTGACGGTCGAGCAGCCGTAGCATCTCGGCGCCTGCCCAGATCACCGGTCCATAGCCGTGGGCAGCCATCACATGGACGGGCCGATAGGCATAGAACGCAGGATCGAAGCCCATGCCCGTGCCAACGCAGACACCCTCCACCTGGCCCTTGTCATTGACGGATGCCTCCACGGCGTGCCAGGCCAACTGCGCCACGGGACCATAGACCTTGGCATCCACCCACCCCTTGTTGATGGCATGGGCAAAGCAGTAGGCATAGATGGCTGTGGCCGAGGTCTCCAGATAGGTATCGCTGCGGTCGAGCAGCTGGTGCCAGTAGCCGTCGTGATGCTGCAGGGCGGCGAGTCCCTTCAGATGCGACCGCATCAGAGTCATAATCTCTGCCCGCTGCGGATGATCCTCCGGCAACACATCGAGCACCTCGCACATGGTGAGGATGGCCCAACCGTTGGCTCTGCCCCAATGGAAGGCGGGATGCTCCTGCATCGACTCCACCCAACCGTGACGGAACAGGTTCTTTTCCGGCACCCACATCCTGCTGGCAAACTGGAGTATCTGACGAGCTGCCTCGTCATAGTATTTCAAATCGCCCGTGTACTTTCCCATATAGGCAACGGCGGGGACGCCCATGAACATATCGTCGAGCCACACCGTGTTTTTCTGCGGACGGATGCGGGCAAAGGTTCCGTCAGCGAGACGGTATTCCTTGTTCATAATGTAGTCGGCATAGTTGTTTATGAGAGGTAAGAGGTGAGAGGCAAGAGGTGAGAGATTACTCTGAGGCGGATTGTTCAGTAATAAAGCTTTGATCATGGAGCAGCAGACGGCGCCGGCATCGTCGAGGGCATGCGGATCGACCACCTTACGGGCATTGACATCTATCTGCTCACCCTTCTGATGGAGCTTGGCGAAATAGGGTGCCATCTCTGCCAACAGTTTGTGACGCTTGAAGACATAGTCACGATACGCCTCATCGCCAGTGACCTCATAGGCCGCCAGCACGCCCGAATAGGTGACGCCCCACTCGTAGCTCGTCAGGCGGAAGCCACCCTGTTTCAGTTGGGTGTCGGCGGTGATCTTCTTCATGTCCGTCACCGCCTCGCCCGTCTTCTTATCCACAAGCTGGGCAGGTGTCTCGGCATCGATATACCGCAGCACGCGATCCATCGTCGCCTTGACGCGCTCTTTGGCCGACACGCCATAGCCCACCCGGTAGGCAGGCTTCATCAGGTGCAGCGGCGTGTTGTTGTCGTTGACTTTGTTCAACGTTTCCAGACGGTCGTATTCCTCCTTGGTAATCCGCAGGAACGATCCGTGCTGCGGACGGTCCACGCCCTCAATGTTACGAGGCTCGCGGAAATTGTGCATCGTCTCGTCGGCCAGACACAGGCG
>JAEEPF010000219.1 GCA_016284635.1 Prevotella sp. | reverse complement strand
AGGTCGGTAAGCGTCAAACCCTGGTGCTGGTACTGCTTGGCCACTGAGACGACGAAGCGGAGGTTGGCTGTGACCAGACGCTCCTTGGCTTTTTCGCCCTCAGGACCACCCTTGCGGATAGCCTGCGCCAGTTCGATTTCCTCCTCGATGGTCACGAGGGGCTGACGACCGATCTCTACGAGGTACTTGTCAAGGGCCTCACTCGAACGGTTGGTAATGCTTTTTTGAATCTTTAATTGCCTCATATTTGTTTCGTTACTCTGAAAAAGTGCGCAAAGGTACAAAATTCTTTTGTAAGTTGCACGTATCGCGCTCAAAAAGCGCCATCTTTTACGAAAGTTTAACTATTTGCGGGCTATTTCTTGGCTTTTTCGTAGCAGAACTCGTCGATATCAACATATCCGCCGGCCTTTTTCGTGGCGTAGTTGAAGATACCGAATTTAGTACCCATGAAGAAGCGACGCCAGTCGAAACCGAGGCGATAGTTCTCGGTGCCTATCTTCGTCCACTCGTTGCCGTCGAGGCTATATGAGAAGTTAGCGCAGTCTGCTCCACCAAAACGACGCGTGCCGGTGCCTGGACGGAAGTCAGCATCGATGCGGAGGTAAATCTTCGACGAGGTGAGAGGGATTTCTTCGATGACCTTCTCCTCGAAACTGGTCACGGCCTTCTCACGGTCAGAGAGCTGGCAGGTCATCTCCACCATCTGGAGGGTGAGCTTCTTGCCCTTCTTCTTGATGACGAGGGCACCTGTATCACTGTTGAAAGCGGCAAGACCTGCACAGTCGCCATCCTTCATCTTCGCACAGTCGATGACGATGGAGCCAGAGCACTGCGGACCCTCCATGCGCTGGGTGAGCGTATTAGGAGCGAGGTAGAGGGTATTGACCACGCGGTTGGTCTTCAGACGGAGGAATCCCGGACGTTCCGTGAGACTCCATGCGGCATCGATGGGATTGTGGTTCCACTGCCAGTGAAGACCGAGTTTCTGCTCGGAGAAGTCATCGGCCTTGACGATGGCGGCCTCGGGCTGTCCGCTGACGAAGGGACGTACGGTATCAGGCACCTTACCGTTCTCATCGCCAAGCATCGGCCAGCCGTTGATCCAGCGACAGGGCATCACGGTGAGCACACGGCCTACACCGCCACGGTCTTGGAAGATGATGCCGTACCAGTCGCCAGAGGGACTGTCGACGATGGTGCCTTGGGCCTCGTAAGAGAAGCCACCGAACTCACTCTCGAGGATGACCTGCTTCTCATAGGGACCGTGGATGTCGTCGGCACGATAGCAAACCTCACGACGGTGACGGCCAGGAGCATAGGTGTGGGAAATCATGAGGAGGTAGTATTTGCCGTCTTTCTTGATGACACGAGAACCTTCGAGGAGGCCTTTCTCGTCTTCCTCACGCTCGAAGATCTTCATATAGGTACCCTCGATGACATCGGAGAGGTCGGGTTTGAGTTCCATCAGTTCGCCCGTACCATAGATGACGAACACACGGCCATCATCGTCGAAGAACAGCGAACAGTCGTGGAAGTGGCGCATGCGGGAGACGAGTTCCCACGGGCCTTCGGCCTTTTCTGCGGAGAAGATATAGGTGTCGCCCATGGCACCCTGTTCGTTGGGAGCCAGGAGGGCATAGAACTTGCCGTTGTGATACTTCAGCGAGGTGGCCCACTGTCCGCGACCGTAGACAGTACCCTGCTGCAGGTCGTACTTCGGAGAATCGGTGAGACGGTCAAAGATATAGCCGACGGTCTCCCAGCTCTTCAGGTCCTTCGAGGCCATCACGGGTGCGCCAGGCATCAGGTGCATGGTGGTGCTTACGAGATAGAAGGTGTCGCCCACGCGGATCACGTCGGGATCGGGAACGTCTGCCCACAGCATGGGATTCTTAATGGGCGGGGTGTTGATGGTCTCGTAGTCCTCAGCGAAAGCCGAAGAGAGGAAAGAGGAAAGAGGAAAGAGGAAAGAGAATACCAAAATCCTCAGGAATGATTTTTTGTTCATAACGATTGTTTTTTATATCAAGAATTTGAGAATTTGAGAATTTGAGTATTTGTTTCTCCCCCTGAGTAGGGGGAGTTAGAGGGGGTCTGAGCAGGGGAAGGTGGATCCAAAGGAGGCGGATCAGACCACCCCTAGCCCCTCCTACTCAGGAGGGGAAAGGGATATGACATGTTCATTTCCATCGTGGGAGACGGTGCGCGAAGTGCCATCAGGGAGTACTATAGTGAACTTACGATCGAGTATCATGCCTTTATAACCACCCTGGCGTGTGCCGATGGTGAGTTGGCGGGCCTTATCGTTCCAGCGGAAGGTGATGGTGGCATAGTAGCCTTTTTCATAATTGTAGCCGTCGCCTTCGTCCTCATAGAGAGTGAACGAACCGTCAGCTCCAGGATAGACGCGGATCTCAAGGTCATCCCAAGCTTTCTCACCCACATACTGCATCTCAGGGCCGAGGGGCAGGATGCTACCTGCACGCACGAACATCGGCACACGATTAAGCGTAGTCGTAAGTGTGACGGTCTGTCCACCCTTATACGCCTTACCTGTCCAGAAGTCATACCAAGTAGCACCCTTCGGCAAATACTTCGAGGCCGTCTTCGTTTCTTTCCAATCCACTACTGTTTCCTGACTACTGTCTCCTGACTCCTTTTTCCTATCCCACCCTGTCATAGCATCCGTACGGACGATTTTCTCCTCCGTGTACTGAGGGTCGAGGATGGGAGCAGCGAGGATGCTACGTCCAAACATGAATTCGTCAGCGATGTCCCACACCTTACGGTCTTGGGCGAAGTCGCTGAACAAAGGACGGAGGTAACTCTCATTGTTGGAGGTCACCTGCCAGGCAGTACTATATAAATAAGGAATAAGGCGATAGCGCAGACGAATCTGCTGTTCGATAGCATCATAGATGGGCTCACCCTTCTTGCCAAACTGCCAGATCTCACGAGGTGCATCAGCACCATGACTGCGGAACACAGGACAGAAGAGACCGTACTGCATCCAGCGTACGTAAAGTTCCTGGAACTGCGGATTCTTGGGGGCAGAGCCAGGACCACGGGTATTATAGGCGTTGCAGAAGAAGCCCCCGATGTCGGTGTTGAAGTTAGGATCGCCCGTCAATGAGAAACTCAGTCCTGCGGGCACCTGCTTGCGGAGCATGTCCCACGAGGAGTTCACGTCACCACTCCACATGTTCGAGCCGTAGTGCTGCTGGCCAGCAAAAGCCGATCGCGTCATGATGAAGACTCGCTTGTCACTTTGAACTTTGAACTTTGAACTTTGAACTTTACGCTGTGCCTGATAGACACCACGGACGGTTTCGAGGGGGAAGGCATTGCGCAGTTGGCGCCAGGTACCGCCAGTGACCTGATGGGTATAATCTGACTCACGGGGATTAAAGAAATCAGGATCGGTGGAATCCATCCACCAGGCATCGGTGCCATAGTCGTATAGTTTCTTCAGATACTTCCAATAAATCTCACGAGCCACTGGACTGAAAGCATCGTAGACCTTCACGCCAGAGGGATAGTCCATCACAGGGGGCCATATATGTGAGATACCGCTCTGTGGCCATGTCTCGATGGGCAGCAAGAGCCCCTTTTCATTCAGTTCACGGAACTGCTGTGTCTGCGGTCCGAAACTTGCCCAGATGGAAATCATGAAATGAGCGTGCTTTTCGTGGACGTTCTTAATGAGCTGCGGGCCATTAGAAAAGTCCTCAGAGAGGAAGTCCATTGCGTTCCACAAGTAGTTGGAGCCCCAGTACTGCCAGTCCTGGATGATGCCGTCGAGGGGCACCTGTAAGGCACGGTACTGATCGACGATGCTCTCCGTCTCCGCTGCACTCTTATAGCGTTCCTTCGACTGCCAGAAGCCGTAGGTCCAGAGAGGGAACATCGGTACGTCGCCAGAGAGGTGGCGCATCTGGGCGATGACACCATCGGCAGAACCTCCATACATGAAGTAATAGTCGATGCCTTTGCCTGCCTCAGAAGTGAAGGTCATGCCGTTGGCATCGTCGTCGAACTGCGTGGGGGAATAGTTCTCCCAATAGAGGCCCCAACCCTTCACAGACTGGAGGACATTCTGAAAGTCCTCGAGGTTCGACTGTTCCATACGCTTATGCTCCCCACGACGGTTCATCTTACCGTTCTGGATGGTGCCGAGGCCGTAGATGGCCTCATCCTTGTCGAGGAGGAATGTCTGGCTCACCTTGAAGTCTTCCAGGTTCTGACGGATGGTGCTCCACCCCTGTTCGCGCAGAAGCACACGGCCTTTGGCGGTGCAGAACGTAAAGCTC
>JAEEPF010000218.1 GCA_016284635.1 Prevotella sp. | reverse complement strand
TAGTCTGGCTGTGCGAAGGGATTCACCCACGCCACTGCCGTCAGACCGACATCCGTACCACCGTTGTAGAGGGCTTCCATCGCAGCGAGTTTCATCGGCTGCACAGCGGCGACATCCTGTGCCGACTTATGTCCGGTCATGCCTGCGAGCAAGGCTCCGACGAGTCCCACCCAGGCACCGATCTTCATGCTCTCGATGGCGAGTTTCGTGTGGCGCTTCTTCATCAAGTACCAGCAGCAGACACCCACACAGAACACGGCACCGATGATCCAGGCCGAAGTGACGGTGTGGCAGAACTTACCCACGGCGAAAGGGGAGAGGGCGACGTCAGCAAACGACACCATCTCATTGCGCATCGTGTCGGGATTGAACTCACAGCCCACGGGATACTGCATCCAGGCGTTGGCCACGAGGATCCACCAGGCAGAGATGGTTGCACCCAAGCCTGTGAGCCACGTAGAGGCGAGGTGGAAGCCCGGCGACACCTTCTTCCAGCCGAAATACATCACGGCCACGAAGGTAGACTCCATAAAGAAGGCGACGATACCCTCGACAGCCAGCGGCGCACCGAAGATGTCACCTACGAACCAGGAATAGTTCGACCAGTTGGTGCCGAACTCGAACTCGAGGATGATACCTGTGGCGACGCCCATGGCGAAGTTCACACCGAAGAGCTTCTGCCAGAACTGGGCAGCCGTCTTCCAGAACTCATCCTTCGTACGATAGTAATAGGTCTCTGCGATACCCATGATGACCGCCAGTCCGAGGGTCAGGGGCACGAAGAGCCAGTGATAGATTGCCGTGAGAGCGAACTGCGCCCTCGACCAGTCGATGGTCCCAGCATCAATGTTTAGAAAGAGATTTTGTAGCATACACTTATGATTTAGTTACTGAATATTTTTTCTTTTTCGACCACTAATTTCACGAATTACACTAATTTTTCTTTTTTTCGACAACGAATTAAAACGAATTAAACGAATTATTCTGTGCGCAGCTAAAATTCGTGAAATTCGTGTAATTCGTGGTCTGTTTTAGTCAGGTGCGGCGCGGTCGGTGAGTTCGGTGGCTACGTAGCCTGCTTCGTCGCCGGCGGCGTGGGTCTTGAGGAAGTTTGGGAAGAAGAACAGTTTCAGAACCACGAAGATGATGAACAGCTTGATGAGGATAATCGCCCATAGCGTCCGTCCGAGCCGCATGGAGCGGAACCCGTCGGCGTAGAGGTCGTAGACTCGGTAGAGAAAACTGTCCTTTCGCATAGGCGTCATCATCTTTGACACCGCAAATATAGTTATTTTCTTTGAAATGACCAAACATTTATTAAAATTCTTTGCTGTTTCAGTGGAAATGAGTAACTTTGCACCCGATTTTATATATAAAGTAGGTATCAAGAATGAAAAAATATTTGCTGCCATTGATGTCGCTGGTGATCCTCGCCCTGATAGTCGGAGCGGTGTGGCTCTTCCTGAACCTCCAGGAGCAGAAGCAGGCCTACCTCGACATGCAGGAACTGGCTGCCCTCGATAAGCAGGAGATGGAGAACGAGTATGAGCGCTTCGCCCTGCAATACAGTGAGATGAAGACGCAGATCAACAACGACTCCATCGTGGCACAGCTCACCCAGGAGCAGTTGCGCACCCAGCAGCTGTTGGAGGAGTTGAAGAAGGTGAAGGCCGACGATGCCCGTGAGATAGCCCGTCTGAAGCGGGAACTCGCCACCGTGCGGGCCGTGCTGCGCGACTACGTGATGCAGATAGACTCGCTGAACCGTCTGAACGAGAACCTGAAGCGGGAGAACACCCGTGTGACGGCAGAGCTCGAACAGCGCACGCAGCAGGTCGTGGGTCTGAGCAGTGAGAAGGCGTCGCTCTCTGAGAAGGTGGCTATCGCCGCTCAGCTCGATGCGACGAACATCAGTCTGACGCTGCTCGACAAGAAAGACAGGGCGATGAAGAAGCCGAAGCTGAAGGACTGCCGTAAGATGCAGGTCACCTTCACCATTACGCGTAACGTGACGGCCTCCAACGGCAACCGTACCGTCTATGTGCGTATCCAGAACCCTGGAGGCAACGTGCTTGGCGGAGGTGGCACATTCCCCTTCGAGAACCGTGACATCGAGTGCTCAGCCCGTAAGGTGGTGGAGTACACGGGAGAGGAAACAAACGTGTCGGTCTACTGGCCCGTCACCCAGATGCTGGAGAACGGACAGTACCGTGTCTCGATCTTCGCCGACGGACACATGATTGGCTCACGGACATTTAACTTTGAATGATGATAAAGACCACTAATTTCTCTAATTACACTAATTTTGGCTGCGCGCTGAAATTAATTCGTGAAATTCGTGTAATTCGTGGTCTAAAATAAAAAATATGTATATGGTTAAAAAATTATGTGTTGTTCTGCTTGTTGGGGTGTCGATGCCTGTCTGTGCTCAGCGGTTGCTGACGCTTGACAGTTGTCGGGCGATGGCCCTGCGCAACAACAAGCAGATGGGTGTGGCCAAGGTGAAGCAGGACATCGCGGAGAACCTCCGCAAGTCTGCCCGCACCAAATACCTCCCCCATGTGAGTGCCATCGGTACGTATCAGTTCACCAGTAGGGAGGTCTCTCTGCTCAACGACCAGCAGAAGGCGACCCTGCCGCATCTGGGTGATTTGGCGGTGGGCAGTATGCAGAGCGAGATTGCAGGTATCACCAGCAAACTGCCGATGGAGAATATCAGTCTGGTATTGAGTTCGATGGGCATGAAACTGGAAGACTTGCAGAATCTTAGTAATGCGGAGATGCAGAAGCTCGGCGGACAACTGAACGGTATCGGCCAGAGTCTCGTCGATGCCCTCGACACAGATACGCGCCACCTCTTCGCCGGATCGATTATGGTGGTGCAGCCCGTCTTTCTCGGTGGAAGCATCATCGCCCTGAATAAGATGGCCGACATCAACGAAGAGATGCAGGACAACTCCGCCGAGGCCCGTCGCCAGACCACGCTTTACAATACGGACAAAGTGTACTGGCAGGTGGTGTCGCTGAAACACAAGCAGCGCCTCGCCCAGAGTTACCTCGACCTGGTGCAGAAACTGTCTTCCGATGTCAATAAGATGATTGACGAAGGTGTCGCCACCCGCAGCGACGGACTCTCTGTCGCCGTGAAGGTGAATGAGGCAGAGATGACGCTCCAGAAGGTGAACGACGGTCTCGTGCTCTCGAAGATGCTGCTTTGTCAAACCATCGGCCTTCCCATAAATGAGTCTGTTATCCTGGCTGATGAGGATAGCGAAAATATCGCCGTAGTGGAACTGATGCCAGAACTCGATGTGGCGACGGCTGTGGAGAACCGTCCTGAGCTGAAACTGCTCGAGGGTGGGGTGAAGCTTTCCAAGCAGGTGACCAATATCCTCAAGGCCGGCAATCTGCCGATGGTCGGACTGACGGGTGGTTATGCCGTGACGAACCCCAGCCTGCTCAATGGTTTCGAACGAAAGTTCCAGGGCTTCTGGAATGTCGGCGTGCTGGTGCGTGTGCCCATCTGGAACTGGGGCGACGTGATGTATAAGGTGCGTGCCTCGAAGGGTGCCACCACCATCGCCAACCTCGAGTTGCAGGAGGCCCGAGAGAAGATCGAGTTGCAGGTGAACCAGAACACCTTCCGTGTGAACGAGGCGAACAAGAAACTCACGATGGCACAGTCGAGCATCTCCCGTGCCGACGAGAACCTCCGTACTGCCAACCTTGGCTTCCAGGAGGGTGTCATCAGTCCCACCACCGTCATGGAGGCCCAGACGGCGTGGCTGCAGGCACAGTCGCAGAAGATCGACGCCGAGATCGACGTCCGTCTCTCACAAGTCGACCTCCAGAAATCACTCGGAATCCTGGAATAAGGGAAAAGTGAACAGTGAAAAGTGAAAAATTTGCTACCGCACTGAAGTAATCATAAAGTTCAAAGTTTAAAGTTCAAAGTTCAAAGTCAATAGCATTATGTCAGCAAAGAGTCAACATAACAACATTCTGCTTGCCGTTGCAGGCTTTATAGCAGTCGTGATCATTGTGGCCATCATCGGATTCCTCGCCCTCGACCGTGATCCGGACATTATCCAGGGACAGGTGGAGGTCACCGAATACCGTGTGTCAAGTAAGGTGCCTGGTCGTATCCTCGAACTCCGTGTGAGTGAGGGCGACTACGTGAAGGCTGGCGATACCCTCGCCATCCTCGACGCCCCAGAGGTGCGTGCGAAGATGGAGCAGGCCCGCAGTGCAGAGAATGCTGCCGCCGCCCTCGAACTGAAAGCCCAGAACGGTGCCCGTAAGGAGCAGATCCAGGGTGCCTACAGCGTGCTCCAGCAGGCGAAGGC
>JAEEPF010000217.1 GCA_016284635.1 Prevotella sp. | reverse complement strand
TCTGGCGGGTGGCCTGTTTACGCGATAGGGATATACCATTGGCAGTGAACTGTAGGGCGAGTGAAGCGCTGTTGTCGTCGCTGTTCACATAGTCGAAGTACTGCTTGGGATTCTCTTCCGAATAATATAACTTGCTCTCTGTCATTTTCTTGAAACTTACGCCAGTCTTAACGTCGCCATCAAAGACAAATTCCGACTGTTGGCCATCTTCGTAGTTGCTCAGGCTTCCTTGCCAGTCAATGCCGGTGAGCTCGATCTCCACGTCGTCGCTCTTGCCATAGACTCCCGGTGAGGTGAAGTCGATGTACGTGTCGTTATAGATGTGGCGGAACGACAGATTCTCAATTTGGGCTTTGACAAAGTTGTCGCCGAAGTTCGTGATGTCGAACTCAATAAGGTTCTGGAAGGTATCATAGCCGTCCTTGTAGTTCTTCGTGGCCTGCACGTGTACGGTAGTTCCCTTCTGTGTGAAGCTGATGTTCGGCGAAGAGAAGGTTTCTCTGAATTCCTTCCGGCTGGTGCCGCCAGTCTTTCTGTCCTTCATCATGGCTGCCGCAGTGAAGGTGAACGAGGCAACGGACTGCATCGCAATCTGTCCAGGCTCCAGCGCATTAGCCGCCTGCTTGATGGAGATGGGGAATGCCTCCATTTCGTCGGCAGAAGGTCTGTCGGAGGTAGAACTGGTCAAGTAGCAGGTCACAGTGCACGTGCGCTCAGCCCCAGTGGTGTTGGGCTTCACTCTGATGCCCAAGGTGCCTTCACCGTCGTTCATCACGGTGACCCAGTCTTTGCCTTCACTGCTGACGGCGAATCCAGAGCGGTTGTATTGGCCGAAATACACTTTCACGTCCTTCGTGCCTCCCTCTGCATCAAATTGGAGCGACGTGGGTGAGACATGGGCAATGGACGGGTCGGTGTTGGCGGCCTGCTCGACAATGAGAGTCTTGGCATTGAAACCATCATCGCTCAAGGCTGATACGGTTACGCTTGCCGTACGGAGGTCGCCGGGATTCGGATTGGCAGTAATGACCAGATGCCTGTCTGTCAGTTCATACTTAAGCCAGTCGGCACCGTTCAAGTTGATGGTAATAGGCCACATCGAAGTCTGTATCTCGACGGACTGGGATCCGCCTTCCATTCCGAATCTCAGTGACGACGGCTCTAACTGCAAACCACCATATTGCTTGACGGTGACGGTGCGTTCGATAGTCTCAATGGTGCTGAACCGTTGGCGCACAGTGATGGTTCCTGTGCGGAAGTGATATGTCTTGTTAGGATCGACAGTAATCTTGAGGATGGTGGCCTTTGCACCTCCTACATCTCTCAGCACCTCTGCCTTGATCCAATCGTCGTTCGATTCACAGCTGATGGGCATGTCGAGGCTGGCGATAATGTCAATTTCGAACACACCACCTTTCTCCTCAGCCACGATCTCCGTCTGCTTGAGTTCCATCTCTTGCGGGGCAATGGTGATGAGTTGTCCTAATGGCTCGATGGGGAAAATACCGAACGGCAGGTCTGCCATGGGATATGCCATATATATGCCTGTTGGGACATTCTCCATCTTAAGTTCGAAGCTGTTGAAGGTATTGAGGAAATAAATTTCATCGCGTGTTAAGGAGCGATAGAGTTCTCCGTTTTCCTTGTCGTCCTCGTCCTTGACCTTATAAAGTGCAAAGCCTATTCGCTGAGGCATGAACACTTCACCCTTAATCTCATTGGCCTTGGCGGTGATAGTGTTCATCTTGTCACCCGAAATCTCGCAATTAAAGTCCTTGATATCGGGGAAGAGGTGAAGTGTGTAATTGCCAAACGAGAAACTGGTGGTGCGTTTAAAGGCCCATTTCACGCCACCAATGGTTTTCACATCAACACTGAAATCTGGGTCGACACTGAACAATGACAGATCGACTTTGGTACCTTTCAGCTTCTCATACCAGCCCTTGGGATACTGTATGGAAAATAATCCTTGTTTGTTGTCGTTAGTGGCTAAGGTGAGGTCGAGGGCACCACTCACTTTGGGGCCTGCGTTGAAGTACATAGCGGTCTTGAATCCGAAAATCTTGTTGAACCATTCTTGAGAGCCAATGGCAACGGGGAACCTGATGCCGGCCTGAACGGAGCCGTTGAGCTGGGCATTGATGCTCCAACTCTTGTTTCCTTCCCATTCGATTGGAATTGGGAGGAATCCTGGCAAAGTCCAGTACCTGAAATTAACGTATGGGAAGGTCTCCATCGACTCAATGCACTGGGCCAGTCCTATGGCCTTGAAGCCTGTATTGAACATCAGGGAAAGATTTGCCTCAATATTGGCAAAAGGCTCGGGCATGGCCGCAACCCAAAACAGGGGAACGCCGACGGTCGGAATGGGAATGCGGGTAAAGTTGGCGAGAGCTGTGCCCCCAAGGAGAAGGCTTGGAGAAACGGCCTCATATAACTTGCCGTTGAGGCCGAGGTTTGCGCCGAGGCCTATCTGCTCTTTCATCTCATGCTTGAAATACCAGTTGGTGAGCGAGATGTTGTAGACCGACGAGATTGTCATTCCAAAATTAATATTAAACGCTGCTACGAAAGAAAGATTATCGTAAATTGTGGTCGATGCCTCGAATCCTGTGTTGATGTTGAACAGGGTGAACTCATCGATGTTGCCTTCAATTCTTGTTCTCGCATTTGACTTCCATCCGGCCATGCGACAACGCGTTCTGCTGCCTTCCGGTGTCTGGATGTTGCGCACTTGCTCAACGGTGATGAATTGCTCGAACACGTCTCTCAGGTCGGTGACGTGCTCGCACCATACCTGTAGATAATCGTTGCCCTGACGAACGTCTATCACCTTATAGGTGAAAGAACCTTCCTCATAGCCCGGCACATCGTTACAAGAGAGCACGTCGCCCACTTTCGGTCTGAGCGATTCGGGCATCGACAGATTGAAGTTCAGTACGTGTTTCTCATTTTCGTCGTAGAAGTACTTGTTAAAGTAAGCCATCATGCCCTCGTCACGCATAAAACGCACGCTCTTGGCATAGCGTATCTCAGGCTGGACGAACGACACGGAGTCGATGGCCGTCAGCATGATGCGGTAGGTGGAGTCGGCGGTGACGATCTCCTGTGATACGTACTCGTCATGCTCTACACCGAGGGTATCCAGTCGTGAGTATTTGATCTGCTGCACCTGGTCATAGAAAAATCCATCGAAGTGGCCGTCGTTCTGATAGATGTAGAATGCCTCGCCACCTTCAATGTCGTTTTGGGCAGCGGAAATAAGATTGCCTGTCAAAAATACAATCAGTACGGCTACAAGTCGTAGCCATTTATTAATATGTATGCGTATCATCTCTTCATCAGTTTAATGGTTTCCGTTCCTGCCTTAATAATATACACGCCGTTGGGGCGGTTCTGTAGTGAGACGGTCAGAGGCTGGCCGTCGATAACCTTCACTTGGTCTACCAACATACCATTGACTGAGTAGACGCGGGCAACAGCACCCACAGGCAGTCCGCGGAAGATTACATTGCTGCCCTCGCGGTCCATCTGTACGCGGCGCTCGCCAGGCTGAAGGGCGATAGCGGTATTCACAATCTCATAAGTGTAGCGTAGTACGTCGCTGCGCTCGTAACTGGCCATAGCCTTAACCGTGCTGATAATGAGTTGTCTGCCGCTGAACGTGGTTATTGGAGACTCTGCCAAATCATAGACAACGCGATCGCCCGATTTCAGCCATACGACGAGACGTGGTCCGCCAGCCCCAGGTGTCGGCATGAGTATGTCACTTTCTCCAGCTGTTGGAGGCGAAAAGAGGTATGCCTCGCTAGAAGGATGGCTGTTGCTGTCGGTATAGCCACCTGTACAGGCTAAGCGCCCGTCTGGCATCAGCGTCCATGAGCCTTGCATCAGATCATAACTGAAGCCAGAAGCTGATGCGATGGTCCATTCGAAGGTTGTGTAATTGAAACTGATGATATGGATGGTCTCGTCCTGCCCTTTTGCAGATGAGCCAATGAGGTAGAGTTCCCCTTTAGCCTCGTTGACATACACACCACCACGGTATGAGATTTCCTCGCCAGTCTCAGGATGGGTTGACGGAATATGGAAATCACCGTACTGGTAAAACTTCCCGTCATCAATACAATAGAGATAGAGTTTATAAATGTAGTCATAGTTGGAAGTCTGTTCCATGCACAAAAACACGTAGTATCTTTCGCCAGCGAAAGTAAAAAGGGCATCGGAAGAACGGAATTCATTAGGTAGTGGCAGGGGAAAGTACTCTACAGAGAAGATGGTGGCGGCGTAGTCGGTTTTGCCAGTAGAGGGATTATAACGGTCTGCCACGATTCCCTTGGAACCGTCGCTGTACGTATAGAGTTCCACATCGTTGCCATAGGTGTTCTG
>JAEEPF010000002.1 GCA_016284635.1 Prevotella sp. | reverse complement strand
GAAGGAACTGGAGTTCAGACGCAGCTGCTCGTTGAGGTCCCAAGCGCCGCCGAGGCCAACGCTGTAGCTATCACAGGCGAACGACGTGTTCTGCTGGTAACCATCGGAGAGACCGTAGTCCGTGCGCTGACCACCACAGCTGACAGTGAACTTTTCGTTAATGTCGTACTCGACACCAGCGAGGAACTCGTGAGTGCCGTGGGTGAGTTCCTCCTGACGGTCACCACCCATCTTGGCGTTCTTGTCGTCAAAGAAGTGGTACTCGAAAGCAGCACGTAGTTTCGGGGTGAACTCGTAGCCAGCAGCGATGGAGAGCAGGGCAGGCATGTCGTAGCGTGTCTTAGCACCATCCTCGTAGGGTGCAGTATAGGCACTCAGACCACCACCCATCTTCTCGCGGATACCCTGGCCGATAGCTACAGCCTGTTCTGGTTTGAGGGCACCACCCATCACAAGAGCTGTCAGAGGTTCCTCAACCATTGAAGTTGTATTTAGTTCGGTCTCCAGCACGTTGGTGTCGTTCGTTGTGCTAATTTTCGTGCGGAACTCATAACGGGCTGAGAGTGTCAGTGGACCTTTGTGGTAGTTCAGACTGACGATAGGAGTGAATCCCCAACCTTTCTGGTCGACGTCGAGCAACAGTTTGGCGAGGGTTCCTTTGGTAGCGTGATTACCAGCAATCACATGACCGCGATAGTAGCCGTCGTAGTAATTGGCGCGCAGACCTACAGCTGCAGAGAAGCATTCGGCAATCTTATAGGTAAAGTTAAATTGTCCACCATAGATGTATTGCTTACCCTTGATGTTGGATTCGATGGAATATTGATCAGGGGTGATGGGAGGAATGGCGCCTTGTGTAACATTCGACAGACCAGACGAAAGATCGAAGATGGTCTTGTTGAGCAGCACGTTGAACATGGGCACACCTTCGCTGTACTCAACGAAGCCTCCACTGCCCACGATGCCAATCATACCCGAAAGGGCGATGCGATCTTTCTTATACGATGCGAAGAGGGCTGGCACGATAGGTGCTGAGGCGATGCCCTCATAAGTCTTTCCACCGTATTCGATGTTTCGACGCTGCCAGGGTTTCTGGAAGTTGAGTGAGAACTGCAGACCCTCGTGAGTCCAGGCAAGACCAGCGGGGTTGCTGAACACACCGTCAATCTCAGTCGTAGCGCCACGGGCGAACATACGGTCGAAGGCGATGTGGTAGTTCGTGTTGGTCATCAGACCGCCAGCAAAGGCAGATGAGCTAGCGATGACCAGAATGGTTGATAAGAATAGTTTTTTCATCATTATTACTGTTTAGTTTTACTGTTTACCTTTTTACTTTTTTACCTTTTTACTTTTTCATTAAAGCGGTCGAGCAGCCATTGTTTCTGCTCAGGGATGGTCATGTTGGAATTGTCGAGCTCGAGGGCATCGTCAGCCTTGCGTAAGGGCGACACCTCACGATGAGAGTCGATATAGTCGCGCTCCTGAACATTCTTCAGGATATCGTCATAGTCGGCAGGCATACCCTTCGCCTTCAGCTCATCGAAGCGGCGCTGAGCACGCACCTCGGCAGAGGCTGTGACAAAGACCTTCAGTTCTGCGTCGGGGAAGACGGTGGTGCCAATGTCGCGACCGTCCATCACCACACCCTTGTCCTTGCCCATCTGCTGTTGTTGGGCGACCATCGCTGTACGAACGAAGGGGATGGCAGCAACGGGACTCACGTGGTTGGATACTTCGAGTGAACGGATCTCCTTTTCAACGCACTCGCCATTCAGATAGGTGTCAGGACGTCCTGTCTCGGGATTGAACTTGAACGAGATGTGGATGTCGGACATAGCCTGTTCGAGAGCATCGGTCTTGACGGTGCCATCCTCAAGGAAGAATCCATGACGGAGGGCATAGAGCGTAACGGAGCGGTACATGGCGCCCGTGTCAACATAGACGTAACCCACCTCGCGTGCGAGGTCCTTGGCCATCGTGCTCTTGCCGCACGAGGAGTGGCCGTCGATAGCAATAGTGATCTTCTTCATAATGTGTATGCTATGTTAAAAATGAGTGATGATGCGCTGACGTGGTATTTGCCGTAGGCAATGTGGAGTTTGAAACGTTCCAGTGAGAGTCCTCCTCCTATAGAGAGTCCTGCACCGTGGGATGATGAGCCGTCGCTCTCGCTGATTTTCATCTGACTGGCGCGACGGAAATTATAACCTACAGCCACGTAGATTTGTTGAGAGAGCAGGACGTCGGCCCCGATGGCGATATGACGGCCGAAAGCTTCATCCCAGTCGTTGAGTCGGCTGAGGGTGAGTGAGAAGCGTAAGGGGGCATTGCCCAAGCCTTTCGTGATACCCACCTGCAGGTCGAGTGGGATACGCTCGAAGGTATCGTCATAGGCCTTCACCTGTCCGCCGAGGTTCCGTGCGACAGCAGAGAGACTCAAATCGCGTTCTTCGTCAAAGTAGTTCAATCCGAGGTCTACACCTACGGCCATTGAACTGTATCCACCAATATGTGAAGAGATGACCTTGGCGGTGATGCCACCGTTGAGCGTCTCTGTAAGGGCATAGGCGAAGGAACCTGCGAGAGCGATGTCACGGGCGGAGAACGTGCCCAGATCCTGATTGTCTGCCGTCGTCTCCTTCATCGTCCCATAGTCCATATACTGTCCGGTGACACCCCACGTACCACGATCGCCAATGCCTTTGATATAAGCAGCACTGGCGGTCTTCGCCCCTTCCATATACGTCATGTAATTCAGGTTGATGGTTCGGTCGCTGACACCATTGATGAGGGCAGGGTTGTGGAAGATGACCGTCGCATCGTCATCCGTGATGGTGATGTTCTCACCACCCAAGGCAGCCACATGGGCGCTGACGGGCAGACGGAGGAAATTATAGGCGGTCTGACTTTCTTGTGAGTAGATAGAAGAAGATAGAAGAAGATAAAGGAAGATAAAGGACAATAGTTTTGCTGCAGAATGATGGTTTGCAGAGTATTGTCCTCTATCTTCCACCGTCGTCAGACGGCTATCTTCCTCTATCTTCCTATATCTACTTAACATCAAAATTTCTGTTTCGGGTGCAAAATTACAAAATAATTCTTAATTCTTATCCATTAATTCTTAATTCTTAATTCTTAATTCTTAATTTATTCTTACCTTTGCATTTAATAAACGGAAGAAAGCCAGTTTTATTATGGAAGAGAAGAAAAGTCGTCAGGCTGACCTGGAAGGCAAGCGCGTGCAGGGGTTCCTCTTGGGACTCGTCCTGGTGCTCGCCTTGCTCTTTGTGGCGCTCGAATGGAACAGTAACGATTCGGGTTGGGCTTTCTTCGACGTGGATGATGACTTGGAAGCCGAACTGGAGTTGGAACCCCTGAAGCGCAATCAGGACGAGATTCCCATGATGCTGCCGCAAGAGAAGGTGCCAGAACAGCCGAAAAGTGAGGAGCTAAGGCTTGTGGAGGATGATGTGGAGATAGCCCCAGAGATGACGGAAAATCCTGAGCCTCCTGAAATTCTGGAAAACCCGGAAACTCCTGAACAGCCCGAGGTGGTGGATATGTACGACGAACCAGTTGACATCCGCGTGGTAGAGGATCTGCCACAGTTCCCTGGTGGTGCTGCAGAGTTTATGAAGTGGCTGACAAAGAATCTGCGTTATCCTTCCTCCGCCCAGTCGCAGCAGGTAAAGGGCAGGGTAGTGGCACAGTTCATCATTAACCGCGATGGTAGCGTAACTGACCTGGAAGTGACGGAACACCTGAATCGTGCCTGCGACAATGAGGTGTTGCGTGTGCTCAAGATGATGCCGAAATGGCAGCCTGGACTGATGGATGCAAAACCCTGCCGAACGAAGGTCTGTATCCCCGTGGTATTTAATTTTTAATTGAGAATTTAGAGTTAAGAGTTAAGAATTGAGAGATATGTTTAAACCAGAAGAATTATTGAAGAAAGTGAATGAGGCGATAGACGGTCTGGCTTATGACCGCAAGCCTGCCTCGTTGTATGAACCTATCAAGTATGTGTTGTCGCTTGGTGGCAAACGTGTGCGCCCTGTGCTTATGCTCATGGGCTATAACCTCTTTAAGGATGATCCTGAGCGGATTATGACACAGGCTATCGGACTGGAGACCTATCATAACTTCACCCTGTTGCACGATGACCTGATGGACAATGCCGATATGCGTCGTGGTCATGAGACTGTTCACAAGAAGTGGGACGCCAACCAGGCTATCCTCTCTGGTGATACGATGCTGCTGCAAGCTTTCGAGCGTATCGAAGCTTGTGATGTGAACTATCTGAAGGATGTGTTCGCTACGTTCATGCAGACAACCTATGAGATTGGTGAGGGACAGCAGCTCGACGTAGAGTTCGAGACACGCGACGATGTGAAGGAGGAGGAGTATATCGAGATGATCCGTCTGAAGACGAGCGTGCTGTTGGCTTGTGCACTCAAGATCGGCGCCATCCTTGCCGATGCCTCGAAGGAAGATCAGGATCATCTTTATGGCTTCGGTGAACAAATTGGACTCGCCTTCCAGTTACAGGACGACCTGCTCGATGTGTATGGCGATCCGAAGGTGTTTGGTAAGAATATCGGTGGTGATATCACCTCGAACAAGAAGACCTATATGCTCATCAATGCCGTGAACCGTGCTGATGCCCGACAGCGTCAGGAGCTGATTCGTTGGATTGAGGCTAAGACCTTTGATCGCGATGAAAAGGTGAAGGCTGTGACGGCGCTCTATGATGAGATAGGCATTCGTCAGTTGTGTGAACAGAAGATCGAGGAGTGCTATGTCCGTGCCCAGACCTTTATGGACAAGGTGAGTGTCAGCGAGGAGCGCAAGGCTATCCTGAAGGCCTATGCCGCTGCGATGATGAAACGACAGTCGTAGCTGTTGTTGTGGAAAGAGGTAAGTGGAATGTGGAATGAGAAATGACTGGAGGCAGAAAAAATGATTGACACTCATTGTCATCTAGATGGAGAAGAATTTGCAGAAGATTTAGAGGCTGTAGTGCATCGGGCTCGCGAGGCTGGGGTGAAGGCCATCGGTGTGCCAGGGATCGATCTCAAATCCTGTGAGACGGTCATGGCCCTCTGTGACCGTTATCCAGGCTACTGCTTTCCTATGCTCGGCCTCCATCCGGAGGAAGTCCGCTCAGATTGGCGCGAGGTTCTTAACACGATCTATCAGCACTTGAATACCTCCACTAGTATTATAGCCATCGGTGAAGTGGGGTTAGACTTTTACTGGAGCCGTGAGTTCGAAGAGGCTCAGTTACAGGCGTTTGAGGAACAGGTGCGATGGTCCGTTGAACTGCAGTTGCCGCTGATGATCCATTGTCGTAAGGCACAGAATGAGATGGTTCATATATTAAAGAGGTATAAGGACAATTTGTCTGGTGGCGTGTTCCACTGTTTTACGGGCAATGAACTTGAAGCGCAGGAATTGTTACAGTTCGACCGTTTTGTGTTGGGCATCGGTGGTGTGTTGACGTTCAAGAAGTCAAAACTCCCCGAGACACTTAAAGAGGCCGTCCCTTTGGATCGTATCGTGTTGGAGACCGATGCCCCTTATATGGCCCCTGTGCCCATGCGGGGACAGCGCAACGAACCCGCCTTCGTGGCTCATGTCTGTCAAAAATTGGCTGAGGTCTATAGCGTCAGTGAAAAGACGGTGGATGCTGTGACTACTGCCAATGCGGAAAGAGTCTTAGGTATAGTTAACAAATCATAAAGTTCAAAGTTCAAAGTTTAAAGTTCAAGGAAAATGATTACCTTTGCATCCGCAAATCAACAAGGAGAGGTGCTCGAGTGGTTGAAGAGGCACGCCTGGAAAGCGTGTAGCCGGCAAAACTGGCTCGCAGGTTCGAATCCTGTTCTCTCCGCAGGATATAGTAAGATTATGAAAAGACTGACTATTCTGATTGCACTTACCTGTTTGCTCTTTTTCGCGCAAACGATACAAGCACAAAATCCTTCCCCCAAAGACAGCGTGGCTGTGACGGTTGTGACGCCTGATGACTCTTTGGCCGTTGCCGATTCTTTGGCTGCCGAGGCTATGGTGCTCGACGATCCTGAAGCAGACATAGAGGAAGGTGGCTTCCACAAACAGTTAAAGACCAAGTTTATCGACGGTAACGCGGGCTTTATGTCGCTCGTGGCCTTAGCCCTTGTGTTGGGACTGGCCTTCTGTATCGAGCGTATCATCTACCTGACGCTCTCTGAGATTAAGGCCAACAAGTTGATGGAAGACATTGAGAACCGTCTGAAACAGAATGATGTGGAAGGTGCGAAGACGCTCTGTCGTAATACCCGTGGTCCTGTGGCCAGCGTGTGTTATCAGGGGTTGTTGCATATCCATCAGTCGATGGATGCCATCGAGCGTTCTATCACGAACTATGGTGGTCTGCAAGCCGCCAACCTTGAGAAGGGCTGTTCGTGGATCAAACTGTTTATCGCAATGGCTCCCTCTCTGGGATTCCTCGGAACGGTGATTGGTATGGTGATGGCCTTCGACCAGATCCAACAGGCGGGCGACATTGGTCCCACCATCGTGGCCAGTGGTATGAAGGTGGCGCTGATCACGACCATCTTCGGTATCGTGGTGGCGCTGATCCTGCAACTGTTTTACAGTTATATCCTCTCGAAGATTGAACGTCTGACGGCCCAGATGGAAGAATCCGCCATCACGCTCCTCGATCTCATCACGGAGTGGAAAGAGGAAAGTGGAAAGAGGACAGTGGAAAGTAAAAAGGGATGAATAGTCTGGTTTCTACATTCTTTGCCGATGTGATGCTTTGGCTGATGTACATCGTGCTGGCCGTTGCCCTTGGCGTGACGGCCTATAGCGTGTGGCATGGCATGCGAACCCGTCGTAAGGGTGACGATATTGTTAATCGTGTACCAGCGGGTAGGATAGGGTGGTGCGTGCTCATCGGTTTACTCCTTTGTCTTGTTATTACGTTCCTGTTGGGTTCCTCCTCCCCCGTCATGACTAACGGCCAGCCTTTCACCAGTGTGTTCTGGTTGAAGGCTACGGATATGTTTATCTATACCTCAATCCTCCTGATTATCGGATGTTTCGTAAGCGCTTTCGTCAGCAGATTCCGGAGCTGAACACCACGTCGACGGCAGACATCTCGTTCATGTTGCTGATCTTCTTCCTCGTGACATCGTCGATGGACACGGACAAGGGACTCTTGCGACAGATGGCATCGCCGCCCGTGGAGAACTCCCAGCCGCAGGACGTGAATAAAGACCTCGTGATGCGTGTCGAACTTGATGCCCACGATCAGCTCACCTGTGATGGAAAGCCTGTGACGCTGAAAGAACTGTCAGAAGCCGTAGTCTCTATGGCTACGGTGAACAGGACGGAACATATCGTTGCCATCCAGGCAGACCGTGAGACCACCTACGAGGCCTATTTCCGCATGCAGGATGCTATCGTCGCCGCCTATCATCAGTTGCGCGAGCAGTATTCGCAGAAGCGCTATGGCAAGACCTATCGCCAGCTGACGGCTGAGGAGCGTTCCCTCGTCAACGAATATTACCCACAACGCATCAGCGAGTCTCTCCAAGAGAAAGGAGGTAGACAATGAGACCCATGCGCAGTATGTTTCATGACCGTCGCCGTCATGGGGTGCCCTCGCTGAATGTCGCGTCGATGCCTGACTTGATCTTCACCGTGTTGTTCTTCTTTATGATCGTTACCCACATGCGCAGCGATGAGGTGAAGGTACGCCTTGAAGTGCCTGCAGGCTCAGAGGTGAAGAAACTCACGGGCCATCCCGCGATCGTGAATATATATATAGGGAGACAAGGAGACAGGGAGACAAGGAGTCAGGAGTCAGGAGTCAGGAGACAGGAGTCAGGAGTCAGGAGACTGGAGTCAGGAGTCAGGAGACTGGACAATACTTGGCTGGTGCAGCTGAATGGCGATATTGTGTCGCCGAAGGAGATTCCAGCGCGCATCAATGCCATCCGCAGCAAGCTCTCTCCTGAGAATGCAGAGCGTCTGACGGTGAGTTTCCGTGCGGACCGTCATGCGCCCATGGGGCTCGTCAGCGACGTGAAACAAGCCCTGCAACAGGCCTATGCCCTGAAAATCAATTACAGTGCCACAGAAATTAGTCCATAATTGCTCGATATTTCGGAAATTATGATTAACTTTGCACCCGTAATCAATCAGAATCACTAAAATCAACAATAAATCATTAATTAAATCAAAAATCAAAATGGCTTATCAAGAAGTAACAACGACGGGTTATGGCACCCGAGTAGGCAACTCTTTCAAGGCTATTGGTAGCGGATTCCTGATGTTTGTATTGGGTACTGCGCTGCTGTGGTGGAACGAAGGACGTGCCGTGAAGACTGAGAAGATGCTCGACGAAGCTGGCAACAACTATGTCGAGATGGAGAATCCCAACAAGAAAGACGCCTCGCTCGAAGGCGAGCTGATCTGTGGTACCGCTATGGCCACGACAGAAGATTCCCTCACCGACGCCCAGTTCGGCATCGGTGCGAAGGCCATCTCCATTCGTCGTAATGTGGAGTACTACCAGTGGGTGGAGCACTCACAGACGAAGCGTGAGGACAAACTCGGTGGTAAGGAAGTGACCACGACCACTTACACCTACACCAAGGAGTGGGTGTCGAGTCCTATCCAGTCTTCGAATTTCCATGATCCCGCCTATCAGAACAAGAACTCTGTGCTGACTACCCTCGACGACTCTGAGCAGTGGGCAGAGAACGTGAAGTGGGGTGCCTATACGCTTCCCGAGGGCCTCTTCCATCGCATCTCCTCCCGTGAAGGCATCGATCTCGCCATCAGCGAGGATTTGCTGAAGCAGTTCGACAAGTCGGCACAGGCTGCCTATGAGCGTGCCCACGGTCTGGTGAATACCGCCATCAATAAGATCTCGCAGGCCGTCTCACAACCTGCACAGCAGCCTGCCCAGGTGGCCATCCCTGATTCCATCAAGGCCTTGCTGCCTGACTCTGTGAGGGCTAAGCTCGACTCTATCCAGGCCGTGACGGACTCTCTGAACAAGCAGATGGCCAATGCTGAGAATAAGAAGGATCTGCAGTATGTCCATCAGGCCAGCAACGTACTCTATTTCGGACGTGTGCCTGGTTCTCCTGAGGTGGGTGACGTGCGTGTGACCTTCGAGAAGGTAGTGCCTGCCAAGGTCACTGTGATGGCTGTGGTCGAAGGCGACAGCTTCAAACCCTACAAGGCTAAGAACGGCAAGCGCTTCCAGACGCTCGTGATGGGTAAGAAGAGTGGCGACGAGATCATCGAGGGTGAGAAAGAGGCCAACAACATGATCCTCTGGGCCCTCCGTATCCTCGGCATTATGATCATCATCGGCGGTCTGAAGGGTATCTTTGGATTCCTTGAGACCATCCTCAAGGTGGTGCCGTTCATCGCAGGCATCTTCGGCTGGGGCGTGGGCATCGTCTGCACGGTCATCGGTATCGTGTGGTCGCTCATCGTCATTGCCCTCGCATGGCTCTTCTACCGTCCAGTGCTTGCTATCTGCCTCCTCGCTATTGCAGGCTTCCTCATCTGGGTCTTCGCCTTCAAGGGCAAGGACAAGCTGAAGGAGCTCGCCTCTAAGGGTAAGAACACTCAGACACAGCCGGCACCTCAGACGACGGAGTGATGAGACGAAATCTTTCTTTCATTGTTGCAAGTGCGCTGGCAGTGATGGCCGGATGCACAAGTAAAAGTCAGACAGCGAGTGGAGCCGATAGCGACTCCCTCGCTGTCGACAGTCTTGATGGTGCTGTGGTTGAGGTGCGCGACACCACGCCACAGCCTGTATTCCTCTATTACTTCGATCCAGACCATATGCAGGTGGTCTATTGGACGGACGCGAAGGAGCCTGACCGTGCTTTCTACGAGAAACACGATATGATGGAGTACTTCACAGATGCCCATCAGGCGTGGGAGCAGTTTGATACCTATCGTCGCAATGCTGCAGGCTATACGCAGATGCTTCTGGACGACATGAAGTCTGTGCCCATCCGCTGCATTGGCGAACAGTTGAAGAACCCTGATGGTGAGGATCTCTTCCCTGGCGAACTGCACAGCCGCTCGACGATTCCCGCTCCGGGCATGAAGTATGCCCTCGTCAATCCGAAGGACGCCCTGCGAGGCGATCATTTCGCTGCTCTCTACGTCATCATCCACGATGACTATATGAAGACGCATAAACGACTCGCCACAAAACTTGAATCACCCTTCGACGCCGGGAAACCCCTGCCCGCAACCGTCATTAAACAACTCGAAGAGCAGTATGCTATGAAGACGCAGCGCTCAGAGCTCACCTACACCATCGGCAACCGCTATCAGTATGGCATCCTCCAGTTCAAGCCGAAGGGTAAGAAGGTCTTTGCCCTCGAAGTGGTTACAGACGGTGACAAGGTATATTCGATTCCTGTAGAGGGACAGTACGACGGGCAGGATATGAACTCCACGTGGAATGTCGATGACGGTGGCGAGTACGCTTCCAGTGGCATTGGCGCCGCCTTCGAGGGACCTGACGGTCTCGAGTTCACTTTCGAGCATCGTGCACCAGAGAGTGCTACCGTCGGTATGTTCAGACTCCGCAACGGTAAGCTCGAGCGTCAGATTTTGGAGGTCTACCACCAGTTGGTAGACGAATCGCGTCCCCTCTGGAAGAAGGATATCGCCACCCTGCGTAAGCTCTACCTCGACAACGACCCGCATGAGAATAAGTACTACGAGCTGACGAAGTACCGTTGGATAGACATCGACGATGACTTCAACGAAGAACTCTGGATGCGTGACAAGGATGACAAACATGGTGCATTCTTCACGGTGAAGGACGATCAGATCCAACTGATTGGCGTGGAGACAGACAAGTTACATCCCTCGTTCACTCAGGTTCGTGGCGGCAAGGGCTGGCTGCGCATCGCCGGATCTGCCGGAGGACCTGCTGTCTTCACGCAGATCTACGAACTCGAGAAGAGTCAGGTGGTCCATCGTATGACTGCCCTTGAGGTCTATGGCGAGCTCGACGAATGTACCTTTGATGGTAAACCCTTCGCCAAGGACAAGGCTGCCGACTATATGAAGTCGCTGCCTGTTCCTCGTGATCCCTATCTTTACTGGGCCGAGATTCAGGAATAAAACAAGTTGACTATGATTGCTGCCATCACTTGCGACGACGGAACTCTGCGCAGGTGATGGCAGTTGCTATGGCTACATTGAGGCTCTCGGCTGTGTCGTCTGTGCGATAACTGGGGATGAGGAGGCGACGATTCACTTTTTTGCGGATCTCTGGAGAGATGCCATTGCCCTCATTGCCCATAACGATGAGTCCGTGAGGGGTGAGCGGCTGGGTGTAGATGTTGTCGCCATCGAGCAGGGTACCATAGACGGGGAAGTCTGCAGGCAGGGTGTCGAGAAACTCTGAGAGATTAATATATATAATGATTACGCGCGCAATGCTGCCCATAGTGGCCTGAACGACCTTCGGATTCCAAGCGTCGACAGTATCGTCGCTGCAGAAGATCTGTTCGATGCCAAACCAGTCGGCAATGCGGATAATCGTCCCGAGGTTGCCTGGGTCTTGGATGCCATCCAGAGCAAGGGCAAGCCCCTCCCAGCCTCCCCCAAAGGGAGGTGTGCCTAACGGACACCCAGGGATGGGAAAGAGGGCGAGGACTTGCTGCGGGTGCTGGAGGAAGCTCAAGCGACGGAGTTCCTCATCGGTGACCTCAGTGATGGCAGATGGAAGATGGCTGATGGCAGATGAATGATCCTTCAGCCATTCGTTGGTGGCGAAGAGGGAGTGGGGCTGGTAGTGGGTGAGGAGGTCGCCGACCACCTTCGTGCCTTCTGCCACGAAAAGACCCTCACGACGGCGGAACTTTTTCTGCTCCAACTGACGGATGGATTTGATCTGATTCTTACTGATTGCCACTTTTTTTGTGCAAAGGTACAAAATTTCTGTGATTATCTGTGTAATCTGTGGCTTTTTTTGTACTTTTGCAGATGATTACAGACAGGCAGATGAAAATTCCGATGGTGAAACAGTGTTTGGCGATGGTAGCAGGGGCGTTGCTCCTGTGCGGCTGTTCTGCTACCCGTCATCTGCCTGATGGCTCGTATATGCTGAATAAAGTCCGTGTGGTGACGGACGATAAATACAAGGACATCAACCCTCTGGAGCTGAAGGACTATGTGAGGCAGAAGAGCAACACGCGCTGGCTGTCGACGGTGAAGGTACCACTTGGCATCTATTCGTTAGCCGGGCGTGACAGCACGTGGGTAAATCGTGCCTTGTGGTCTATGGGCGAGGCTCCAGTGGTGTTTGACACTCTGTTGGCGCGTCAGAGTTGCGAGGACCTGAAACAAGCTTTGGAAAACAAGGGCTATCTCGATGGAGAGGTGTCGCTGTATGTGGACTATAAGAAGCGGAAGTGCAATGCCATCTATGTGTTGCGTCCTGGTCCGGCGTATAAAATCCGTCAGTATGAGACAGACATCCAGGACTCTTTGATTGACAAGTTGCTGATGCGTCGCAACAGTACGCTCTATGCCGGCAAACAGTTTAGTGCCGAGGCGCTGAATGAGGAGCGCAACGGGATTACGTCGTATTTGCAAGACCGTGGTTACTTCCGTTTCCATAAGGAGTTCATTACCTATCGTGCCCGCCGGTATGAGAAAGAAAAGAACGTCGATGTGACGCTCGTGCTGCATCCTTACTACCGTTCGTCAGACGACAGCACTTCGCTGCACACGCAGTATTTCATTCGTGATGTGAGTTTCGTCAGCGGTATGCCGGACTCATCCATCCACCTGCGCCGTCATGTGCTGGATGAGAACACCTTCATCGAGGCTGGACAGCCATATTCTGCTGCGGCTCTGCGCAAGACCTACAACCATTTCGGCCGTCTGAACGCTGTGAAGTTTACGAATATCAACTTCGAGCAGGTGCCCGACTCAGCGCTTCTGGATACAAAGATTCTTGTGCAGACGAACAAACCGTCGACCATCAGTTTCCAGCCTGAAGGTACCAACACGTCAGGTGACCTGGGTGCAGCCGTTTCGCTGACGTATCAGAACCGTAACCTGTTCCGTGGGTCGGAGGTGCTAAGTGTGCAGCTGCGTGGTGCATATGAGGCCATCCGCGGACTGGAGGGCTACAGCAATCAGGACTTTTTCGAATACAGTTTGGAGAGCCGTCTGTCGTTCCCGCGTTTCATCTTCCCCTTCCTGAGTCCCAGCTATCGTAGGAGCATCATCGCCACCAGTGAGGTGTCGTTGCTCTTCGACTCGCAGGACCGTCCTGAGTTCCATCGTCGTGTTCTCTCTGCCGGCTGGCACTATCAGTGGAATCAGGAGAAAAGCCAGAACAGCTATCGTTTGGATCTCATTGACCTGAACTATGTGTTTATGCCCTGGATCAGCCAGACTTTCCGCGATGAGTATCTGTCTGACGATTCGAACTCGAACGCTATCCTGAGATACAACTACGAGGATCTGTTTATTATGAAGATCGGCTTCGGCTATGTCTATAACAACGGACGGACAGCAGTCAAGACGAATATCGAGACTGCCGGTAACCTGCTTGACCTCTGTGCCCACGTCTTCAACACGTCGAAGAACGAACTGGGTCAATATATGACCTTCAACATTGCCTATGCCCAATATGCGAAGTTCGATATCGACTTTATCCACCGCCTCTATGAGTGGGAGAACAGTCAGCTGGTGTTCCATACGGGCATTGGTATTGCCTATCCGTATGGCAATAGTGAGGTGCTGCCGTTTGAGAAACGATACTTTGCCGGTGGTGCCAACAGCGTCCGCGGATGGAGTGTGCGCAGCTTAGGCCCAGGCAGTTACAAGGATAAGGATGGCAAGATCAACTTCATTACCCAGACAGGTGATCTGAAGCTTGACCTGAACCTCGAATACCGTTCGCGCTTGTTCTGGAAGTTCTCTTGGGCGATGTTCCTTGATGCCGGCAACATCTGGACCCTGCGCGACTATAAGGACCAGCCTGGGGGCCAGTTCAAGTTCTCCCGTCTGCTCGACGATATGGCTGTGAGTTACGGAATGGGCCTGCGACTGAACTTTGACTATTTCATCCTGCGTTTTGACCTTGGAATGAAGGCCGTCAATCCTGCCTACGAGGATAATGAGACGCATTATCCCATCATCCATCCCCGCCTGAGCAGGGATCTGGCGTTCCATTTCGCGGTCGGACTGCCCTTCTAAAGGTGAAAGAGTGAAAAGGTGAAAAAGTGAAAAAGAAAGAAACGAAACGTTAAAAGTTTTTGAAACTACTATTATTTCACCTTTTCACCTTTTCACCTTTTCACTTTTATTTGTACCTTTGCACGAAAATATAAACAAACATGTTGAGATTTATATCGTTTGGAAGTGGCAGCAGCGGCAATTGCTATTACTTCGGTACTGCTACAGACGGATTGATGATAGATATAGGCGTTGGCATACGCACACTGAAGAAGTACTGCAAGGACTATGGCATTCAGCTGCAGTCCGTAAAGCACTTGCTGATTACCCACGACCATGCCGATCATATCAAGTCGGTGGGGGCGTTCAGTTATGAATATCAGGTGCCCGTCTATGCCACTAAGGCTGTCCACAAAGGCATTGACAACAACTACTGTATCTCTCGGAAGGTGGCCGACAATATGAGACAATATGTCGAAATCGGTCAGCCGTTCACCGTGGGAGAGTTCCATGTAAGGCCCTTTGCCGTGCCCCATGATGCCAGTGAGAATGTGGGCTACGAGATTCAGGTGGAGGGTGTCACCTTAGTCATCATGACCGATGCAGGGTCTGTGACAGAGGAGATGAAGGAAACCATCTCGCGTGCCAACTACCTCATCATTGAGGCAAACCACGATGTGGAGATGGTGGAGAGCGGTCCTTATCCGCCATATCTGAAAAAGCGTATCCTCAGTCCCAGTGGGCATCTGTCGAATACGGAGTGTGGCAAGGTGATTGCGGAGAATATGACGGAGTGTCTGCGTCAGGTGTGGCTCTGTCATCTCAGTGAGGAGAACAACCATCCAGAACTGGCTCGCAAGACTGTGGAGACTATCATGCGTAGCTATGGCATCGTGCCAGGCAAGGATGTGGAACTTGAAGTGCTTCGTCGTCAGTTGCCAACGGGAGTGTTTGAGCTGGAGTGAAAAGTAAAGAGTGAGAAGCGATGAAAGAGGTGATTGTAAAGGATGCTGATCTGCAACAGGCAGCGATGGAGGGCATGGATGCCTTCATTGGTGTGTTTGTGAAAGCCATCTACGACAGCATCGGCGGTGAACTGACACCAGAGACGATGCAGGATCTGAATGCTGACCAGATGACGTTGCTGGCCTGGAACACCCTGCACGAGGAAGTGATGGACGGCGGGTTTGTCCAGCTGATCCATAACGGCTATGGCACTTTCATCTTCAAGAACCCGTTTGCCAAAGCTCTCAACAAGCTGTGGGACATGCGCGAGCTGTCGAAGCTGATATATGATGCACATACCCTATGGCTCAAGCATCGTGAGGAGATTGAGAAGGAAATGACGCAGGAAGAGTTTATGGCACTCTTCGAGCAGTTCCCTGACTTCGACGACCTCGACGATCAGTTTGTGGAGCATGAGGAGGAATGGACGGATGACATCGCTCACTATATTGACGATCATCTCGAACGCTTCGCGACAATTATTTAAAGACAACTCGCTCGGCGACGCAAGGAGACGCTTGCTACCGCAGGGACGCAAGAATTTAATCGAATTACACGAATAAATATAGTGAATAAGACAGAAGAACAGATCAGGAAAAAGAGTCCTGTACAGATAAAGAACAAGAAGGCGTCGTTTGAATACTTCTTCATCGAGACCTTCACAGCTGGCATCGTGCTGACGGGTACGGAGATCAAGAGCATCCGTCTTGGCAAGGCCAGTCTGGTGGATACTTATTGCACCGTCATCAACGGCGAACTGTGGGTGAAGGGCATGAGCATCAGTCCGTATTTCTATGGCTCGTACAACAACCACGAGATGAAGCGCGACCGTAAGCTGTTGCTCACCAAACGTGAGATCCGACAACTGGCGAGTGCCACGAAGCAGACAGGCTATACCATCGTGCCCCTGCTGGTGTTTATCGATGAGAAAGGGCGTGCGAAGATGGATATCGCCCTGTGCAAAGGCAAGAAGGAGTTTGACAAGCGTCAGACGCTGAAAGAGAAGGAAGACCGCCGTGAGATTGACAGGGCGATGAAGGTGTATAAGTAGTTGACAGTTTATAATAGATGATTACTCTGTGAGTAGACTTAACGACATAGTAAAAGAACGGATTCTCGTGCTCGACGGAGCGATGGGAACGAAGATACAGGGTTATGGCCTCACTGAACAGGATTTCAGGGGAGACCGTTTTCAGGATGTGCCGGGGTTGCTGAAAGGCAACAACGACGTACTCTCCTTAACCCGTCCTGACGTCATCGCAGATATCCATCGTCAGTACCTCGAAGTGGGTGCCGACATCATCTCCACCAACACCTTCAGCAGCCAGCGCATCTCTCAGGCTGACTATCATCTGGGCGATTATGCCTATGAGATGGCCTTCGAGGGTGCGAGGATTGCCCGTCGGGTGGCAGATGAGTTCTCAACCCCAGAGAAACCACGATTTGTGGCTGGCTCTGCGGGGCCGACGAATAAGACCTGTTCGATGTCGCCCGATGTGAACGATCCTGCTGCCAGAGACCTCACTTATGACGAACTGGTGGCAGCCTATCTCGAACAGATGAACGGTCTGATTGCCGGAGGCGTGGATGCCCTGTTGATAGAGACGATCTTCGACACGCTGAATGCCAAGGCGGCCATCGATGCTGCGATGCGGGCGATGGTGGAGCAGGGCAAGGAAGTGCCTGTCATGCTCTCTGTGACCATCAGCGATCTGGCTGGGCGCACGCTCAGCGGTCAGACGCTCGATGCCTTCCTGGCCAGTGTCAGCAGCTATCCGGTCTTCTCCGTCGGACTGAACTGTTCGTTTGGTGCCGACCAGATGAAACCCTATCTGCGAGAGCTTGCCCGAAAGGCTCCTTATTATATCACCTGTCATCCCAATGCAGGACTGCCCAATTCCATGGGACTCTATGACGAGACGGCAGAGACGATGGCTCCCAAGATTGGTGAGATTATCGACGAAGGGCTGGTGAATGTCATCGGTGGCTGTTGTGGTACTGATGAGACGTTTATCGCCAAGTATGTGCCATTGGTTAGAGGTGAGTGGAGAGATGTAAGAGGTGAGAGATTACCTGAAGTGTGGAAAAAGCCCCACGTGCCTGCTCCAAAACCTACTTCTATGTGGCTCTCTGGCTTGGAGCTGTTGGAGGTTAGTCCAGAAGTGCATTTCGTGAATGTCGGCGAACGCTGTAATGTGGCTGGCTCACGGAAGTTCCTGCGTCTTATTAAGGAAAAAAGCTATGACGAAGCATTGAGTATCGCCCGTAAACAGGTGGAAGATGGTGCCCTCGTCATCGATATCAATATGGACGACGGCCTGTTGGATGCCAAGGCAGAGATGGTGAATTTCCTCAATCGCATCTCTGCAGAGCCTGATATCGCCAAGGTGCCTGTGATGATTGACTCCTCAGACTGGGAGGTCATTCTGGCAGGACTGAAATGCGTGCAGGGCAAGGCCATCGTCAACTCCATCTCACTCAAAGAAGGTGAAGAGCGATTTATCACCCATGCACAGGATGTGAAGCGACTGGGTGCTGCCGTGGTGGTGATGTGTTTCGACGAACAGGGACAGGCCACTACCTATGAGCGTCGTATTGAGATTGCCCAGCGAGCCTATAAGCTTCTGACAGAAAGAGTAGGTATGCTGCCGCAGGATATTATCTTCGATCCGAATGTGTTGGCTGTGGCTACAGGTATGGAGGAACATGATGCCTATGCTGCCGACTTCATCAGGGCGACGGCATGGATTCACGAGAATCTGCCTGGCGCGCATATCAGTGGCGGCATCAGCAACCTTTCATTCTCTTTCCGAGGCAACAACTATATCCGCGAGGCGATGCACGCTGTATTCCTCTATCATGCCATAGGGAAAGGCATGGACTTTGGTATCGTAAATCCTTCATCTAAAGTCACATACAACGATATTCCTCAAGATCAGCTTGAAATTATCGAGGATGTCATCCTGAATAGAAAGAAGGATGCTGCTGATCGTCTGACGCAACTGGCGGAAGAGATTTTGAGGAGTGAGGAGTGTGGAGTGAGGAGTGAGAATACTTCTGCCGCAGACTCTTTCCTCCAAGGTAATCTTACTCCACACTCCTCACTCCACACTCCTCGACAATCCGTTGAGGAACGACTCTCGCAGGCATTGGTGAAAGGCATCGGCGACCATCTGGAAGAAGACTTGAAAGAAGCACTTGAGAAATATCCCAAGGCCGTGAATATTATCGAAGGGCCTCTGATGGCAGGTATGAACACCGTCGGACAACTCTTCGGTGAAGGCAAGATGTTCCTGCCGCAGGTGGTGAAGACTGCCCGAACGATGAAGCAGGCCGTAAATATTCTCCAGCCCTATATCGAAGCAGACAAGGCGGAAGGTGGAAAACGTGCAGGAAAAGTCTTGTTGGCTACTGTCAAGGGCGATGTGCATGATATCGGCAAGAACATCGTCGGTGTGGTGATGTCGTGCAACAACTACGAGATCATCGACATGGGAGTGATGGTGCCTGCCGAACAGATTGTGCGTAAAGCCAAAGACGAACAGGTGGACATCATCGGACTCAGTGGTCTGATTACGCCCAGTCTGGAAGAGATGGTCAATGTGGCCCGTGAACTGCAGCGGGCAGGCATGGACATCCCCATTATGATTGGTGGTGCCACAACCAGCGAACTGCATGTGGCCTTGAAGATCGCACCTGTCTATGCAGGACCAGTGGTGTGGTTGAAGGACGCCTCGCAGAATGCCCTCGTGGCTGCACGGCTGTTGAACGACGGTGAGCAGCTGGAACACGAACTGACGGAGAAATACCAGAAACTGCGTGATGATTATCAGCAGTCTCAGGATGAACTCCTGTCGCTCGAGGAAGCCAGAAAACATAAACTGAATTTGTTTGATTAAAGATATGAAGAAGTTTGTAATCATGATGATGGCCTGTATGATGGCCATCGTAGCAGAAGCCCAGAAAAGGGAGATGCGTGGTGCCTGGATACAATGTGTCAACGGACAGTTCCAGGGAATGGGCAAACAACGGATGCAGCAGACGCTGACCTTCCAGCTCGACGAGTTGAAGAAAGACGGTGTGAACCTTATCATCTTCCAGGTACGTCCGGAGTGCGATGCGCTCTATGAGAGTAAGATCGAACCGTGGAGCCGGTTCCTGACAGGTAAGCAGGGGGTGGCACCATCGCCCTATTGGGATCCCTTGCAGTGGATGGTCGACGAGTGTCATAAGCGTGGTATGGAAATCCATGCCTGGATCAACCCCTACCGTGCGAAGACCAAGGGCACGAAGCAGTTGGCTTCCAACCATATTGCCGCGCGCAAGCCTATGAACTGCTTTGCCTACGACGAGATGTTCCTCCTGAACCCCGGCATCCCTGAGAACCGCGACTATATCTGTGAGGTGGTGAAGGACATCGTCAGCCGTTACGATGTCGACGGCCTGCATATGGACGACTATTTCTATCCCTATCCCGTCAAGGGAGAGTCTATCCCTGACGATGAGTTGTTCTTGGAGCGCTCCAATGGTATTAAGGATCAGGGAGACTGGCGCCGCTATAATGTGAACCTCTTTATCGAACAGGTCTATAAGACCGTCCACGAGACGAAGCCCTGGGTGAAGGTGGGTATCTCTCCCTTTGGCATCTATCGCAACAAGAGTACCTCGTATGTCGGCAGTAACACCAACGGCACTCAGAACTACGACGACCTCTATGCCGACGTGCTGATGTGGGTGAACAACGGCTGGCTCGACTATTGCGTGCCCCAGATTTATTGGGAGATTGGCCACAAGGCAGCAGACTACGACACGCTCATCAAGTGGTGGAACCAGTATGCAGCAGCCCGTCCGCTGATTATCGGTGAGGATGTGGATCGTACGGTCAAGGCCCATGACTTGAAGAATCCTCAGGTACACCAGCAGGCCGCGAAGATGGCTCTCCACCGCCAGATGCCCAATGTGCAGGGAACGGTACTGTGGTATGCCAAGGCAGCAGTCGACAATGTCGGCAACTATGGCGGCAATCTCCGCAATGTCTATTGGAAATATCCTGCCCTCCAGCCTGCCATGCCTTTCATCGACAACAAGGCACCCAAGAAGGTCACTAAGCTGAAGCCCATCTGGACGGAGGATGGCTATGTGCTCTTCTGGACGGCTCCGAAGGGAGAGAACTGGAACGACAAGGCCGCGAAGTATGTGGTCTATCGTTTCCGTAAGGGTGAGCGTCAGGACTTCGAGAATCCTGCCAACATCTTCGCCATCACACAGCAACCCTTCATCAAGCTGCCCTATATAAACGGTTCCCAGAAGTGGGTGTATGCCGTGACCGCCCTCGACCGTCTGCAGAACGAGAGCAAGGCTGCGAAGAAGAAAGTGTCCCTTTAAAAAACAGATAGCTATGAGACAGATCGTCGGACTGATGATGGCCGTACTCCTATTGGCGGCCTGCGGTGGTGGACGGAGAATGTCGCCCGAAGAACTCCAGCATAAGCTGGATAGTGTCAAAGCCTTGGAGATCAAGGAAAAGCTTGCCCTGCAAGGGGTGAACCTCGAGGCGTCGGACAATCCCCTGAAACTCTTCTACGACAGTCTGGAGATCCAGTCTCTGCCTATCAGTTACAGCGAGGACTATGTCAGCTTCCTGCCTGGCTATAAAGATGTCACGCCCGATATCGTCTCATATATGGAACTCATCGAGTGTAAGCATCCGAAGGCTGTGGCTCTGCCTGAGAGCGTGGGAGCCAGGCTGATGATCATGGCAGCCGACGAGACCGATGGTCACTACTCCCTCTGGCTCTATTCGCTCGACGACGACTATGTGCCAGTGGATAAGCTGTGTCTCTATGCCGTCGATGATATGGATCCCGAGGATGTCGTCGATTTCGGCGAGGAACAGTTCGTGCAGTATTTCTCCATCACGAGCGACTATGAGATCCGTCTGATGGACTACACCAAACAACAATATAAGGCGCGTCTGGAAGAGGTATATCACGTTGACGAATCCCGTAGGTTTGCCCTTGCATCGAGCCGGGAGGAATAGGCTGCAGTTCGCAAACGATTACGACTATTTTCGTAAAAAATACTTAATTTCTGACCTAAGATTCTTAAATTCTTCGTACCTTTGCAAGGTGCATAATAAGATCAGTCATACAGGAATCGTAGAGTCAGTCGCTGACGGATGTGTCAAGGTGCGTATCCTTCAGGCTTCAGCATGTGGAGCCTGTAAGGTGGCGGGCCATTGTCACGCTGCAGAATCGAAGGAGAAGATTGTGGAGGTTTACTGCTGTGATACGGCAGCTTACTCGACGGGTCAGGAGGTGACGGTCTCCACTTCGGGTGCTGTCGCCAGCCGGGCACTTCTCTTGGGATTTGGAATTCCGTTCCTGGTGCTGGTGGGCGTGCTGGTGCTGGTGTTGCTGCTGACGGGCAACGAAGGGCTCTCCGCCCTCTGTGGTCTGGCAGCCCTCGTGCCATACTATGGTGTCCTCTACCTCTGCCGCGACCGTATTCGCCGGCAGTTGACGTTCTATCTGGAATAATCATAACAAACTAAAACAAAAAAAACAAACGCTTTATGAATTTCATCTTGATTGCAGTGATTGTCTTGGGAGCCATCGGACTGATAGCCGCTATCGTGCTGTTTGCCGCCTCCAAGAAGTTCGCTGTCTATGAAGATCCCCGCATTGCACAGGTTAGTGAGTTGCTGCCTGGTGCGAACTGCGGCGGATGTGGATTCCCTGGTTGTAGCGGTATGGCCGATGCCCTCGTGAAAGGGGCTGACGCTGGCAGCATCGACGGACTCTCTTGTCCTGTCGGTGGTGCAGAGACCATGGGAAAAGTGGCCGATCTGCTGGGGATGGCGATAGCCAATTCCGAGCCGATGGTGGCCGTGGTGAGATGTAATGGTACTTGTGAGCATCGGGCAAAGATTGCTGAGTATGCCGGACTGCGCACTTGTGCTGCGATGCATGCCTGTGGTGCTGGTGAGACGGCCTGCGGCTTCGGCTGCTTAGGTTGTGGCGACTGTGCCGAAGCCTGCCAGTTTGACGCCATCAAGGTCAATCCTGAGACGGGTATCCCTGAGGTCGACGAAGACAAGTGTACCTCTTGTGGCGCCTGTGTGAAGGCTTGTCCGCGTGGCATCATTGAACTCCGCAAGAAGGGTCCGAAGGGTAGGAGAGTGTTCGTCTCCTGCGTCAACAAGGACAAGGGTCCTGCAGCGATGAAGGCCTGCGCCGTCAGCTGTATCGGCTGCGGCAAGTGTGAGAAGGAGTGTCCGTTCGGAGCCATTACCGTTGAGAACAATCTGGCCTACATCGACTTCAACAAATGCCGTCTCTGCCGTAAGTGCGTGACAGTATGTCCGAAGAAGGCCATTCTTGATGTGAATTTCCCCACACCGCCTCCTGCACCAAAGCCTAAAGAACCCGCTGCACCTAAGGCTGAGACGCCAAAGCCCGAAGCAGCAAAGGCTGAGACACCCAAGCCCGAGGCCCCAAAGCCAGAGGCTCCCAAGCCTGAGGAAACAAAGGTAGAAGCCCCCAAGACTGAGGCCCCTAAGCCCGAGGAGAAACCTGTAGAAGCTCCCGTCGAGAAGAAGCCTGCAAAGCCGAAGGTTTCCCGTGGCGCCGTTCTTGATACCGATTCCAGTATTTCCATCAAATAATCAAGTAGCATTATGAATATCAGAACTTTTAGTATAGGTGGAATACACCCCGAAGAGAACAAACTCACTCATGAGGCTGTGACGCAGAAAGCAGCCCTGCCCAAGCAGGCCATCTTCCCGCTCTCGCAGCATATCGGTGCGCCCGCCAAGCCCGTTGTCCAGAAAGGCGACAAGGTGAAGGTCGGTACGATGATTGCCGAGGCTGGCGGATTCGTGTCTGCCCCGATCTTCTCGTCCGTCAGCGGTACGGTGTTTAAGATCGATACCGCCATCGACGCCACAGGCTATCGCAAGCCCGTGATTATTATTAATGTGGAAGGCGACGAGTGGGAAGAGACCATCGACCGCTCCGACAAGTTGGAGACCGTCGAGGCACATCCCGAACTCACTCCAGAGGAGATCGTCACCCGTATCAAGGATGCCGGTGTCGTGGGTATGGGTGGTGCTTGTTTCCCCACTTTCATCAAACTCACGCCTCCGCCGACTGCCAAGGCCGAGTGTGTCATCATCAATGCCGTAGAGTGCGAGCCTTATATCACCGCCGACTTCCGCCTGATGATGGAACACGCCGACGAGATCCTCATCGGTCTCGAACTCCTGATGAAGGCCGCCAAGGTCACGACCGGTTATATCGGTATTGAGACCAACAAACCCGCCGCCATCGAGCTCCTCACGAAGAAATGCGCCGAGAAATTCAGCGGTTCAACGTATAACGTAGAAGTTGTTCCCCTGAAGCAGCGCTATCCCCAAGGCGGTGAGAAGCAGCTTGTCGATGCTGTTATCAAGCGTCAGGTGCCTGCACCGCCTGCCATCCCTGTGAACGTCGGTGCCATCGTGCAGAACGTAGGAACGGCCTTCGCTGTTTATGAGGCTGTGATGAAGCGTAAACCCCTCTTTGAGCGTTACACCACCGTCACGGGTAAACGTCTGGCTCATCCAGGCAACTTCCTCGTCCGTATGGGAACTCCGATGAAGGATCTCATCGACGCCTGTGGCGGTATGCCTGAGGGCGACAACAAACTGCTCGCCGGTGGTCCGATGATGGGTAAGGCCCTGACATCCGTCGAGGTGCCCATCTGCAAGGGAACCAACTCCGTGACAATCATCTCCGACGACGAGGCCCGTCGCAAGGAACCCCAGCCCTGCATCCGTTGTGCGAAGTGCGTGGGTGTCTGTCCGATGGGACTGGAACCCTATCTCCTCGCCAAGCTCTCCGAGGTGAAAAACTGGGAGCGTTGTGAGCATGAGGACATTGTCAGCTGTATCGAGTGCGGCTCGTGCCAGTTCACCTGTCCTGCCCACCGTCCGCTGCTCGACAACATCCGTCAGGGCAAATCCACCGTCATGGGCATTATCAGATCAAGAACCGCAAAAAAATAGAAACGACCACTAATTACGCTAATTTCACTAATTATTCATGCGCAGCAAAATTCGTGAAATTCGTGATATTCGTGGTTAAAAAGAAAAAGAGTATATGAGTAAATTAATTGTATCACTTTCCCCACACGCCCACGGCACCGATACGGTGGAGCGCAACATGTACGGTGTGATCATCGCCCTGATGCCCGCCCTGCTCGTGTCGTTCTACTTCTTCGGCCTGGGTTCCGTCATCGTGACGGCAACGAGTGTGGCAGCCTGCGTCTTCTTCGAGTGGGCTATCAGCAAGTATATCCTGAAGCAGGAGCGCAATACCATCATGGATGGCTCGGCCATTCTGACGGGTCTGCTCCTGGCATTCAACCTCCCGTCGAACCTCCCCATCTGGATCATCATCATCGGTGCGCTCTTCGCCATCGGTGTGGCCAAGATGACGTTCGGAGGCCTCGGCAACAACCTCTTCAATCCCGCGCTCGTGGGTCGTGCAGCCCTGCTCGTGGCATTCCCCGCACAGATGACCACGTGGCCGAAGGTAGGCCAGCTGGGCAGCTATCTCGATGCCGAGACGGGTGCTACACCGCTTTCCATTATGAAGTGGGCCATCAAGAGTGGCGATCCCTCGGTACTCGAAGACCTGCCCTCGTCGCTCGACCTGCTGATCGGTAACCATCCCGACGGCGCAGGTGCGCTGGGTGAGATATGTGCTCTGGCGCTGCTCATCGGACTGGCCTACATGCTGTGGAAGAAGATCATTACCTGGCACATCCCCGTCTCGATCATCGGTACGGTGTTCGTGTTTGCCGGCCTGCTCCATCTGGCCGATTCTTCCTATGCCGATCCTATCTCGGTGATCCTCTCCGGCGGTCTGATGCTCGGTGCTATCTTCATGGCAACGGACTACGTGACCTCGCCGATGACACCGAAGGGACAGCTCATCTACGGCGTCGCCATCGGCTTCCTCACCGTCGTCATCCGTAACTGGGGTGCCTATCCCGAGGGTATGTCGTTCGCCATTCTCATCATGAATGCGTTCACGCCCCTCATCAACAATTATGTGAAACCCAAGCGCTTCGGCGAAGTGCCTGCCAAATCGTAAATGACATTATGAAGAAAATCGAATCTACATTGACGAATATGGTGCTGGCGCTCACAGGAGTGGCTGTCATCATGGGTGGTATCCTCGCTTACGTGAACCACCTGACAGAAGGTCCCATCAACGAACAGAAGGCAAAGGCCCTCGCCGACGGTATCAAGACGGTGATGTGTGTTGACAACCTGACCGTCCACCAGACCGATACCGTGCAGACAAAAGGTCCCAAGGGCAAGGATGTCACCTTTATCATCTATCAGACGCAGGACGCGCAGGGGAAAGATCTCGGAGCCGCTGTAGAGACCATTGCCAACGGTTTCGGCGGAGAACTGAAACTGCTCGTGGGCTTCGATCCCGACGGCAAGATCCTCGGTTACACCCTGCTCGAACATGCTGAGACGCCGGGCCTCGGAGCCAAGGCCGACAAGTGGTTCCAGAAGGGCGAGAAAGGTGACATCATCGGCAAGTCGCCCGCAGAACCTCTGACCGTTTCGAAGGACGGTGGACAGGTGGATGCCATCACGGCCTCTACCATCACCAGCCGTGCCTTCCTCTTCGCTGTGAATAGTGCTTATAACGCTTACAAGGCCACTCCCGCCACCGACGGTGAAACGGGTGCCACAAAACAAGAGAAATAGAATATGAGTTATATCAGTATCATCAAGAACGGCATCGTCAAGGAGAACCCCACGTTCGTCCTGATGCTCGGTATGTGTCCTACGCTGGCCACGACCACCTCTGCCTTGAACGGTATGTCGATGGGCCTCGCCACGATGGCGGTGCTCATCTGCACCAACGTTGTGATCTCCTGTCTGAAGTCCGTCACCCCCGACAAGGTGCGCATCCCTGTGTTCATAGTCGTGATTGCCGCCTTCGTCACCATCCTGCAGCTGGTCATCAAGGCCTATCTGCCTGACATCGACGCGGCTCTCGGACTCTTCATCCCGCTGATCGTCGTGAACTGTGTCATCCTCGGCCGTGCGGAGGGCTTCGCCTCCAAGCAGTCGCCCGTGGCATCCCTCTTCGACGGCATTGGTATCGGTCTCGGCTTCACCCTCGGACTGACCCTTCTGGGCATCTGTCGTGAACTCCTCGGCAACGGCTCCATCTTCGGCCTGACCCTCCTGCCCGAGACCTACAACATCCTGCTTTTCGTACTGCCTCCGGGTGCATTCATCACCCTCGGCTTCCTCATCGCGATCGTGAATAAACTTAGAAATTAACGACCACTAATTACACTAATTAAACTAATTATTCTGTGCGCAGCAAAATTCGTGAAATTCGTGAAATTCGTGGTTAAAAATAAATAATTATGGAGTATATATTAATTTTCATTAGCGCCATTTTTGTGAACAACATCGTGTTGGCACAGTTCCTCGGCATCTGTCCGTTCCTTGGCGTATCGAAGAAGATTGACACCTCGCTGGGTATGTCGGCTGCTGTCGCCTTCGTGCTGACGCTCGCCACCATCGTCACCTGGCTCGTTCAGAAATACGTGCTCGATGCCTTCGGCCTGCAATACCTGCAGACTATCGCCTTCATCCTCGTTATCGCCTCGCTGGTACAGATGGTGGAGATCATCCTCAAGAAGGTGTCGCCCGCGCTCTATCAGGCTCTGGGCATCTTCCTGCCGCTCATCACGACCAACTGTGCCGTGCTCGGCGTCGCCATCCTCTGCATCCAGAAGGATTACGACCTCTTGCAGTCCGTGGTCTATGCCTTCTCCACCGCCATCGGTTTCGGTGTGGCGCTGACCGTTTTCGCCGGCATGCGTGAGCAGCTCGAACTGGTGAAGATTCCCAAGGGCATGCAGGGCATGGCTATCGTGATGCTCTCCGCCGGCCTCCTTTCGCTGGCCTTCATGGGCTTCTCCGGTGTCGACGGCGGCCTCAAGAACCTCTTCGGCATCTTATAGTCATAAGTATGAAAAAATTAATTTATGGATACTGTCCGCCATCCTTTTCTGCGGACTGACACTTACTGCATGTTCAAGTGCTTCTGAAGACAATCCCGTATCTCCAACCCAAAAAGAGGTGGATAAGAATGCGGATGTCGATGAGTTCTACAAGGTAGCTTCTGTAGCCGGCGAAGGTCATGGTTCCCCACGGAACTCACAACGACTATATGAATCTGTGGAACATTTATCAAGGCGGCCAGGATGTAGCTGACAAGGTTAATGCAGCTGCTAAGCAAGCCTTAGGAATTCAATAACAAAACGAGACCCGCATCCCTTTGATGCGAGTCTCGTCTTACATCAGCTTCTTCATAATTGTCAATTGTCAATTTTCCGCTCGGCTTTGCCGCTTGCTACCGAAGGGACGCAAGAATTATCAATTGGCGAAGCCCTAGTTTTGGTCCATGTCGTCGCCGTCGCCGCTGGACTTGGTGAACAGCTTGCTTGCAACCTCACTCGACTCACCGTCCTTAATGGCGATGGCCTTCACGGTCGTGGTGTCGCTCAGCGTGAATGCCTCACTGTAGAGCGTGCTCTCAGCCGTTGGCGTCGAGCCGTCGGTGGTGTAGTGGATCTCCGCACCGGCAGGGCCGCTCATGCTCACAGAGGTAGTCTCAGCAAACGGAGTCGTACCGCTGATGGTGGGTGCAGCCAGGGTTGCAGACTGCGAGCCGCCGTTCTGAGAACCGCCGTTGCCGCCTCCCGACTGCTGACTACTGTCTCCTGACTCCTGACTACTGACTCCTGACTTTGCTGCCGCGATCTCAGCCTTGGCCTTGTCGGTCCAAGAGAGCCTGACGTCCTTCTTCAGCTCGTCGCGGCTGAACTCGCCGGTCGACTGGGCCAGCAGCTTGATGGCCTTCACGGCAGCGCCGGTCTTGGCGCCCTCGGGCAGCGTACCGATGGAAGCGGAGGCCACCTTGTCCTGCTCGGCGTCATAGAGCGTCTCCAGGGCGTTGGCCTCGACCGTAGCCTTGAAGATGGCCAGGTTGTCAATCTTCACGGTGTTGCCCATGAGCACCTGCTCGCGCACGCACTTCACGAAGTCGATCAGGATACCCGTGATCGAGCCCTCCGAGAACATCGTGTTGTGTTCTGCCATGTGATGCGCCATGTCCTGCACGCTCATCGTCTGTTTGTAACTCACGCGGGCGTAGTACTTGCCCGCCTGTTCGGTTTCCGAAGTCTCGGTCACCTTACTCAAATACAATTCTATCATACCTGTAAAGTTTTTTGTGGTATTAGAATATTAAGGAGTCAACTACATCGGGTGACCCCATCCCGCTTTTTATGTCCCCTAAGTTAGGGGACTACAGGGGTCTGAACAAACGCCATTGTCATCACCCTTAATTCTGCTACAAAGTTACAAAAAATATCCGAAACCACCAAACATTTTTGCAACTTTTTTTCAAAAAAAATGAAAAAAATAACCTTGCGTTATTGCTGAATAAGGCAAGGTTATTTGACGATAACCTTAGGTTATTTTTGTCAGATAATACTCGCTGAAATCCTTGCAGCCCGGCGGCAGCTGATGATGCACCAGACTGGGCAGAACCTTCTGCAGCTGCAGGAACAGCCGTTCGCCAGGCGCGTCGTTGTCTGGCCACATCTCGAACCGAACAGAGAGCTCTGAACCGAGAGTCTGAAGCAGCTCCACGTCCTTCTTTGTAAGCAAGGTGGCAGACGGGATGGCAATCGCCTTGTATCCTGCAGAAAGCATCGACCAAGTGTCTGACGCTCCCTCACAGATATACAGCGTATCGTTTGGGTGGAGCATGTTCAATACAGGCTGATTATAAAGGCTGATGCTGCCACCTCCTTGCGGGAACCTGAAGCGAGGTGTGGCACCTTTTATCAGGTTCCTGTTCTGGATGCCTATGAGCTTACCCTCGCGATTGAAGTAAGGTATTTCCAGCCAAGGCACACCATCACGGTCTTTCCATGACGTCAGCCTACACCAACGCACTACCCTCGGGTCGATCCTGCGCTCCTCAAAAAGAAACTTTCTTGCTTCAGGCGAAAGCCACGGCCGTTCGAAAAACCTTTCATAGCGGCTGGCGTCGAAAGGCTTCTGTTGACCGCATGGATCATCTTGCTCCCCAAAACTTGAAATAATCACATTGTGCTCATCCGCCAGCCAACGGCACGCATCAAGGAAATCCTTACCAAGCACTTTTTCCACCAAACTGATAGAGTCGCCTCTTTCCCCACAGCTCCAGCATTTATACTTATTCTTCTTGAAGGTCAACGATGGCGTGTGGTCGTTATGGAATGGGCACAAAGCCTTGTGGTGCTTTACCGTGAGTCCTAAGCGCTGCGCCACTCCCTCGCAGGGGAGTGAGCGCAGCTTTTCGATATCATATTTATCCATGGTCTTTTCACTTACTGTCTTTAAACTTCTTGAGACATTCCTCTGTCATGTAGTAGAGCTCTGTCTCAGCGGAGTAGGTCACCAGCTTGCGGAACACCCATTGCCGCAATTGGCCGTCAGCACCCTCCTCGCTCTTGCCCATCTGCACGCGGAGTGCTTTCAGTTGCGCCTTGCTGAAGGGATTCTCCAGACTCGCGAGCATGTTCACAGGACCATGCTTCTGTGTCTCGGCATTAAGGTCAATATCCTTGCCGTTTACCATGTCCGAGAATATCATTCGCTTGCTCCAGAGATCCTGGTAAACAAGCCACTCTACGAATTCCGCCATCGAGCGGGTGAAAGTCTGGTTGTTAAGCAGATAGAGTATACAACCAGCCCTCCATGCTGACACGAGGCTCCTCTTGCTGCAGGCATAGAGCCAGGACTCGTCCATGCAGTCAGCCAGCTCGGCCATGTCCTCAGCCATCTTGTCGATGAGCTTGTTGAGGGGCTTGATGACGAATCGGCCCTTGGCAGAGGTGAGACGCAACAGGTACTTGTCGAGCTGACCGTAGAACTCGTCTGAGAACTGGCCCACCCGAGGTATACGGCCGTCGCGGGCATGCTGCGGCACGTAGGAGAACGTAATTCTAGCAAGTGTGCCGTTGAAGAGTTCTGATTTATAGAACTCGCGGGCGTCAACAGGGGTGCTGGCAAAAGTGAAGCAGGCGCGCAGCCTCGCATTACACGTCACACCGGATTCCGTGGCTCGCATCTGACCGTACAATTCACGGTCGAAGCAGCACCTCAGCATTTTTGAGACTTTCTTGTGTCCCCCACAAATGTCGTTGGCCATAACCACCTCGGGGAGGTTCATGTACATACACTTGTCGCCCTGTTTGGCCAGCACCTCTACATTCTTATTGAATCCAGCAGGCGTGCAATCTGCGGGAGGGTAATAGAAAGCCACATCGGGACGGGGCGGACAGTCCTGTTTATTCCCCCACTTATAGGCCTTATCCCAATCCTTAAGTTTATTGTCTGATTCTTCATCGTGAGCCCTGAAGTCCCTGCAGATAGCCTCTGCCAACAGCCCCAACTGACCCTTGTTACCCGAAAATTCAGCACATATATGGGCTATAAGGCCGCATGGTTCCATCCAAACCCCCGATGGGTACATAAATTCACAACCACTAACATGAGCTCCAAGTGAGGGAAAAAGCATCGGAGCAAGGGGTTCATGCATGGGTTTGCTGGCCTGCGATTGCAAAAGACTAATGGCTTCAAGGCCTTTTCCGAGCTTTGGCATCTTCGGACGCACTGGCTTTGTAATGTCGTATTTCATTGATTCTCAACTATTTAAATTAATTTGTTATGCTGACCGAGCGTTACGTTACAGTTGTTACAGTTGCTTTTCTAAGGGGTATGCTCCTCTTTAAATATAATGTAACTATCTGATTATTAATTAGTTATATAATTATTAAAAGAGGTATATATCTCTTTTTTTCAACTGTAACAACTGTAACGTAACGGACTCAGCCGTTTTCAATTATCCATTATCCATTTTCTATCAGGCCTTCAAGTGCCCAGAGCAGTTCGTTGGCTACGCCGGAGATATACTTCTCGAGACTGAAATCCTCGTCAATCTTCAGAGGCTTGAAGTTAGGATGCACGCTTCCGTCGTCCCTGCGGGTCACCGTGATGTATTTGCCCTTGAACACGTGCGGATTGCGCTTACGGGGAGCCGGTGGAACGGTCTCCGTGAACGTGTAGTGAGGATCGTGGCAGCGATAATCGTCCAACTCCATATCCGAGTCGCGTCGCAGAATGCCCTGATAGTCCTTGCCGGTCTTCATGCTGCGGTCGCTGCGCAGAAGGGTTTTCAGATCCACGGACAAATCCGTGTTACGGTGCCAGCCCTGCTCATCCGCATCGCCCGATTGCTCACGATAAGCAACAGCCAGAGGTTCGTTACTGTTCTCAAGATAGTCGTGCAGGATCTCTCCTGCGAGGCGCGGGCCGTACTCTTGTTCAGACCCTGCGCGGTTGAAATTCTTCTTTTTCATTGTTTCCAAGTTTTGTGAGATGTGTGGAGATGTAAAGCGCTTTGTTCCATGGAAAACCATCCCACAGCACTCGGAGTTTTTACGTTAGTTTACTTCTTTCTCTTCCTCCTCCATTTCGTTGATGAAACCATCCATGTCCTTCATGAAAGACGGAAGAAGTTGCTTGAACAGATCTTCTGCATCGAAGCCCTCACTATGAGCGATGGCCAGTAGTGCAGCCCATGCTTTGCTCATGGCATACGTCTCGATCGCAAGACCCTCAAATGATTCTCCGTGCTGTGACAGCATGTCGATCAGTTCATCACCAAGCACCTCGCCAGTCTTAGCCATTCCAGCGCAATACTCTCTGTCTCTTACTTCTCTACTCTTAGTAGCCATCTTCTTTTGACTTTTCTTAGTCATAACCTTTGAGATTTAATTTTTTAATTAATGTTCGCGCAAGGATTGCTCCTGCGCATTAGATAGTTCCAAGTCCCATGTGGGGCATCTGCCTCACACGAGACTGGCGAGAGATTTTCCATCGCGGCTCACAACTGAGTCGTTGCCGCGTAGGAAGAATTTAAACTTCAAAACCTTGTGCAATATGTCAAAGAACTAATTTTTGTCTTTCGACGATGCAAAGTTACGTTGCGCATTTGCGACGAAAAAATAAATTTTTCAAGTTGAACTTTTGTCGCAAACAAAAACCATATTGGAATACCGATTAACAAAGGAGAAATTTTTTTCAATAAAAAAACTTGCGACAACACTCATAAGCATTGTCGCAAGCCTTCTTTGTCGCAAGTGAGAGATATTACTGCTCTATCTTGCTTTTCTCAACATATTCTTTTATCCATTCAAAATAAGCCTGTTTCTTCCCTCTGCATAAGTTCCGTGAGAATGACCGATAAGTATTATTGTCATAGCCCATTACTTTAGCGATTTTGTCGTATGCACCGCTGATGACACCCGCATCTTTCAGACAACCTACCACATAAGCCTTTAGGGGCTCTCGCTTTTCTTCACTCTCCCAAGCATTGGCAATATCCCATCCACAATCTGAATCTAATAGCTTATCCACGAATTCCTCTCTCCATTTCTTGGTATATCTTTCATGCGTTCTCACTTCTTCAAACCATTCAGCATTAAGCACCCCTTTCAGGAACCTGCCTGCCTGGAAATAGTTCGGCTTATCATTGACAAACTCCTCAGCAGTCTTCCTTGCATTAACCTCCTCATATTCGGTATAGTCATCATCATCAGCCGGAGCCCAGCCTCCAGGCACCTTGTTATAATTATTCTGTACGAACTTCACAAGCATGCTTCCAGCTTGAAATGTGTTGTGATCACCTCTTACGTTATCTTTCTTCGCCATTGTCTTTAGATTTGTTTTGTAACAATTTCATTGCCTCTTGAGGAGTCATTCCTGGAGGAAGTTTTATTGTATTATGAGACGAATTACCGCTGAACTCATTCTTGTCGCCCATAATGTAATCGCCGTATTTCCTATATTTAAATTCTTCTTCGATACTATCTACAAGGTCGCTATCTTCATCAGTTCCTATTCGTCTTAATAACTTGTTCAGCATAGCGACTATAGACTTTACGTCATCCCATTCCACACAATCCTTACAATAGTCCACCATCTGAACCAAAGTAAACTTCCTTGCTTTTCCGTTTATCTTCTTTTTCTCGAGTAATGCATTCAGTCGGTTGTTGTCAGCCTCCAATTCGTCGATACGGCTTTGCTTTGCGTGGTTCACCATCTCTAATTGTTTGATTCGCACTTCTAGATACCGATTATCTATGTATTGACTGGGGTTAGTATACACAAAGCTAGAATTATTCTTGATATAACCATCCAATAAATTTATCACAGTTGCATCATCAGCGCCATATCTCTTTATGACAGCGCCTTTTCCCAAACTGCCTTTTATCATGGCAGCCACCTCGCTTCTATCTTCTTCATTATCCCAAAGCTCAATTGTGCATCTGGTTGTAACAAGATCATAATTGCGCGTAATGTCAGACCAGTAAATATACTTATTCCGAAGATAATGAGTTGAAACGGGTTTAGGAGCAAAACGGTATTTCAAACATATTTTCTTTCTCTTTAACAACTGATAGCATTTCTGAAAAGTTTGCCAATAGATACACCCTGAGCATTGAAGTTTTATGAAATCTTTGAAATAATTTCTTTTCTTCAGGTTTATTGAATCAGATGCCTCAAAAATCCAGTATAACATTGACATCACAAGCTCTGCACTATAGTTCCAGCCCAAGTTGGCTTTAATATCTTGAAAATATGGAGCAATGCCGAACATATATGGTTTCTCATAAGCTGCACGTGTAGCTTGGTAATAAACCTCGTTAAACACTTTTACAGGGTCTAATGTGACTGCAAATGGTTCTTCTCGCAAAGAAATGTAATACTCATAAAAGTATTCATTAACTGGATCAAGTTCAAAAAACTCATCCATCGAAGTTTTATCTGTCCAGAGCAGTTCTCTGGGTAATTTGGGTATCATTCTTATTTTAGTTTTATCTCAAATTTGGGCAAGTTCGATTGCTACATTCTTCTTTGTGGGGTTCTCCACATAATAATTGTAGGCCTCGTTAAACTGGCGAGTGAAAAGTTTCTTGAAATCAGCTTCGTAATTGAAAGACTGGTCATAGACCTGTACGGCATGTGCTGTAGCCACAGCCAGAGACTCAATAACAGTCTGGTTGTTAGGATTCGAATCCTTCTGCTGTTTCGCCAATGCCTTCAGGAATGCCTCTTCCAGTTCAAAGGCGAAGTCATCTCTTTCCTTGTCCCAAGGCTTTTGCATAGCACTTTCTTTCATTATTTATGCCGATGATTGATGTCAATGTGAAGAGTCCACTTTATTTTAGAATGATATCCAAAAGTTTGACGACGTCGGCGACATTCACCTTGCCGTCTTTGTTCAGATCACCTTCTTTATATACTTGAATAAGGTTACTCGCGCTTGACCATTCTTTGTCCAGTTTATACATTGCATAAGAATTTTTAGCATCAGTAGTTTTAATAAAGGCATAAATAGTATTATCTATACGTGTGAATTTTAGGTCATTATAACCAGTACATACAAATTTGAAGCCTTCTGCTCTAAAAGTTGCAAGGACAACTCCATCTTCAGAGATCACATTGATTCCTGAGCTTTGTATTGAGGTAGAATATTCTCTTTTGTCAACAATACCATCACCATTCTCGTCGGTCTCTTCAACTGGATATACTATGTCTACATCAATTGGCACATAAAACTCAAATTTCTCATCGTCACTGAACAGAGTCTGCGAAAAAAGGCAATCCCCATAAGATTGTCCATAATAATTGTCATACAGATATGTCCAATATAGATATTTCTCTCGACTCCCACTATTTTCTATGATCCATTCTCCACTTACAAAATCTTTTTTCTCTGTTTTATAGATATAATTATACTTGGTGAAAATGGAAGGGTTACTAATTTCTTTCACAAGATCGTAATTTTCATCATAAATTTTTATGGCGTTTTCTTCTTGGTAGTCAAAGAAATATTTATGACCTAAAAGACATAAATCTTTAGGGATTTCATACAAATTCTTAGTATTAATCATTTTTATAAATGTTTGAGAACTTGCCAAGATTGGCAGGAGCATCAATAAGATGGATAAAAATAGCTTTTTCATATTCTTGTTCTTTATTTGTTCAAAATGATGTCTATAAGCTTTACGACGTCAGTAACATTTACATTGCCGTCTTTGTTTGTGTCGCCGAAGAGGGTGGATTGGCCGTTTTCTATAACGATCTCGCGAGTCGCAATGTCGGAGTTCTCATAGCCGGCTTTTGTGGCATAGACGGTGATTTTGTAGGTCTGAGACAGAGTGAACTCAGAATCATAATATTTCTTGGCATCGGCGACTGTCACTTCTGATATGAAGTCAACGCCATCTGTTTCGCAACTTAAAGAAACTTTTCCGTTTGCATAGCTAATCTCTGGCATTGCACATTTTTTTATTTCAGGATTATCAACATTTTCTAAGGCCAAAATAGCCTTGAATTGGTTCCAAGGTTCTCTTGAGCGATATGCCTCGACGGAACCTGCAGGGACGTGAAGAGTTATCGCTTGTGGATAAGAATCATTAAAGGCACTAGGAGAAGTGTAGAAGCCTTCAATATCATCAGCCGAATCATAAGGATCAACTTTTGATATTTTTTCGGCCAAGCAAAAAACGTCTGTCAAATCTTCACAATTGGCAAAGGCAAGATTGGAGATAGACATAAATACATCAAAGCCTATATTGACAGAGGTCAAAGCACTGCAATACTGGAAAGAAGAATATCCAATGTAGATTACACTGTTTGGGATTGTGATAGATGTTAAGTTGCTACAGCGATAGAAAGATTGATCCCCGATGTCGGTCACACGATTACCTATGTTGACAGAGGTCAGACCAGTGCAACCTTCAAAAGCAGAATCGCCAATAAAGGTCACGCTGTTTGGAATGGTGACGGAGGTCAGACCAGTGCAACCTCGGAAAACCTTATCGCTGATGGAGGTCACACTATTTGAAATAGTGACGGAGGTCAAGCCTGTGCAACCTTCAAAAGCAGAACTGCCTATGGAAGTTACGTTATTAGGAATGTTGACTGAGGTCAAGCCTATGCAAGAAAAGAAAGCAGAACTGCCGATGGAGGTCACGCTGTTGGGGATGGTGACCGAGGTCAAGCCTTTGCAACAAGAGAAAGCCCAGCTGCTGATTTTTGTAACGCTATTCGGGATGATTAGATCTTTTACTTCCTCACCATTCAAATAAAGATGATGTGAATTTATCCACGGACCATTGAAAGACGTATTACACCAAGACTCAAGGCTTGAAATATGAACAGAGGTCAGGTTTGTACAGCCATAAAATGAATCTAAGCCGATGGAGATTACGCTACTGGGAATTGTGACGGAGGTCAGACCGCTGCAGTAGTAGAAAGCAGAATTACCAATGGAGATTACGCTACTGGGAATTGCGACAGAGGTCAAGTCTCTACATTCATAGAAAGCATAGTCGTCGATGGAGGTCACGCTATATTTAACTCCGTTATATGTGACGGATGCAGGAATCTCAATGGTGCCAGAATAATCACCTGAACTATATAGAAGGCCATTATCAGACCTACAGAGTTCATACTCGATTTCGATATTAGGATTCTTGGTCACTTCAGCTTCTTGGGCTTTGGGGACTAAGTTATACCAAATGCCGTCGATTTCTACGGTTTCTGCACTTGCCAAGATTGGCAGGAGTGTTAAAAGGATAGATAATAATAGCTTTTTCATCATCGTTTCATTTTTTAGTTATTACTTTTTCTTATATTTACACTCGCGGAGGTAGATTTGGTTGTCGCGGACTCGCTTTTCGGCATAGGTCATCGTCATACCTCTTACTATTGTTGTCTCTTCATTGATCTGGGATTGAAGCTCTGCCTTGCGCTGTCTCAGTTTCTCCAGATAACCTTCCATATCGGAGATTTGTTTCTCTTCTGCGTAGAGAGCCTTGATGGTTTCCCACTCGGACACACGCTGATCCAACTGCTTAAGAATGGCCGCTATGCGGGTGCTGACGTATGATGCGGACAGCTTGCACTTCTCGGCTGTTCCTGTGATTGAGTCGCAGAGCATGAGGGTGTCGAGCATTTCAATGTCGGAGAAATAAACCTGGTCCTGATCAGGCACAGCTATCCTCACGAAGCGCCTGAGCAACTTCGCTAACGTCTTGGAGTAAGTATAGTCGGAATCCTTACCTCCGCCTATAGGGGGGGGTAATGCACTGATATTCAATGAGTTATGTTTTATATTCGTTTCTTTAGGCATAGGTTCTGTTCCGTTATATGCTGCAAAGATACGAATAAACAAGCATAAAAACAAATATTATTTGAGTTTTTTCGATATTATATTCTGAAACATTTGGTAATCTCGGATATTTTTTGTAACTTTGCAACCAGAGAGAGAGGTGGTTCCGGCCACGAAAATAACCCTAATTATTCACCATTTAAAACATTACAGTTATGAACAAAACAGTTAAGAAGATCCTTCAAGTGATCAGTTACATCATCACCCTCATCCTGGGTGCTGCAGGTGGAGCAATCGCACAATAGGGACAGTCCCTTTTGTGAGAAAACGAACGTCATGGAAAACCAGAAAGGCTTCAAGATCTCTCAGTACGCCTGTGCGGTATTGCTCATCGTGAGCAGTATCGCGCTGGTGGCGTATCAGGTGGTCGCGATTGATGACGTAGCGAGTGGGCTGCTCTATTACGTGGCGCAGTCGTTCCTGCTCGCAGGATCGATCTTCGGACTCGATCAGTACATCAGAATCATCAACAAGCACTATAAGAATTAGAAATTAGGAATTATGATTACCGAGATAAACAATATAAGGCTCTCCAAGCATTTTAAGCTGAGTGAGTTTCTTAACCTCAGGAAGTATCCTGAGAACATCCCGTCGATGCAAGATGTAGTAAATCTGACCTACGGCTGTCATTTGCTGCTCGAACCGGCACGCGTCGTAGCCGGACCGATCATCATCAACTCTGGCTTTCGCAATCCCGAAGTCAACCAGAAGGTAGGGGGTGTCCGTACTTCCCAACACCTTCTCGGCCAGGCTGCCGACATCCGGCCTCAAGATCCCTCGCAGTTCTGGAATCTCATCGAATTCCTGAAGATCTGCGAACACACCGACCAGCTGCTCACAGGCAATGGCTGGCTTCACATCTCCTGGAATCCCCTCGCGCCGCCCCGCCACTATGTCAGAGTAGGTTATTACAAATGAAACATGAACAAAAATATGCGTGAACGGATGTCGAAAATGCGTTAATCGATGTCGAATATGCGTGAAATGACTTTCAAAATATGCAAAAGTTGTTTCAAAATATGCAAAATCTTATTTTTTTGGCTTTTAAAGAACATTTATTTGGAATTATTTGCTTACCTTTGCATAATCAAATAACAAACCCAAGACATTTACAGACAATCTGAATGGACGTGAACAAAATCAAGAATAAAACAATATGAGACAGTTTTTATTACTCATCGCTGTGGTCCTGGCATGTCAGGCCAAAGCAAACATTTATCGGGACATGGAGCCCCTCACCCTGGAGAAACCGGAGATGAAAGCCGAACTGGTGGACTTGCCCGGACAGAGTTCCATTCGCCTTGACATGGCAGTCCCTTCCGCCAGTCCCAAGATGGACTTTGACTTCTTCAAGTCGAAGACGAATCCTGGCGTCAAGCCCTACAAGTTCATGGACGACATGACCTTCGTCGGCATCCCTCTGTTCGTGGCAGGCTGGGCCCTCAAGAGTGACAAGGCCATGTTCCGCGTCAATGCCAAGGCGGAACAGGGCGGAAAGGGAAACACCCAACTCTTGACCGACTTCAAGACGGGTATCGACGACTACACGCAATTCTTCGGTCCGGCGATGGTTGTGGGACTGAAACTGGGTGGCTATGAAGGACGCAGCGACTGGCCCCGATTGCTGGCAAGTGCCGGTATGTCGTATCTCATCATGGCCGCTCTCGTCAACAGTATCAAATACTCCGCCAAGGAGATGCGCCCCGACGGATCGACGGCCAACTCCTGGCCCTCAGGACATACGGCAACGGCCTTTGTGGGTGCCACGCTGCTGCATAAAGAGTACGGTCTGACACGTTCACCCTGGTGGTCGGTAGCGGGCTATGGTGTAGCAACAGCCACGGGTGTGATGCGTGTGCTCAACAACCGTCACTGGATCAGCGACGTGATGTCGGGTGCCGGTATTGGTATTCTGTCCGGTGAATTGGGCTACGCCCTCTGCGACCTGTTGTTCAAACAGAAGGGACTGTTGCGCAACGACCTCGAACTGAACAGCGAGAATCCCACTTTCTTCAGCATCTCCATGGGTGCAGGCCTTGGCACCAAGGATCTCACGTTCGTGAACGAGGGAAGTACGATGAGCCTCAAGTTCCGTGCCGCCACAGTGGTCGACGCCGAGGGTGCTTATTTTTTCAATAAGTACGTGGGCGTAGGCGGACGTCTCAGGGTCAGGGCACAGTCGGTCAAGGACTTCGGTGACTTTGCCAATTACGTATCTGTTGAGGCTATTGATTCCTGGCTGGGCCTGCAGCACCTCTATGAGTCGGCCTATCCCGGCGACTATGTGCTGCCCGCTACCACCGACGATCAGGAGCTCCAGAACACTCTCACTTACCTGAACAAGGTGGGCTATCAGGGGGAAACAGAGAGTGTCTGGAATGACAACGCTCCCGTCACCAACAGCTATGGTATCGTGAAGAGCGACCACATCACAGAGTTTACGGCGAGTTTGGGCGTGTATTTCAACTTGCCACTCAGCAGACACTTCTCCTTGGGTACGAAGGCGCTCATCGGTCGTTCTGCCACGCAGGAGCTTGACATTGACGGCCACGCAGAGGGCAACATTAAAGACATCAGTTACACGATGGGACTCGACAACCGTCCGGGCAAGAAAATGTCCGATGGCAGTCCTATGCTGTCAATCAACGACCTGATGTATCCTAATAATGCGGGTGAGAAATGGACTGACGAATGGGAATACCTCACCATAGGTGCTAAGGCGTCAACTTCGTTTGGCACGGGGCTCTCGCTCACCTATCGCTATAAGTCCAATTTCTCTTGGCGCTTCTTCTGCGACTACGACTACACCCGCAAGGACTTCACAGCCAGATACGATCCCTTCCATTTTGTAGGGAAGGGTTTGACTACGGGTGCCGGTTTCTTGATGGAAACGGCAGGCGACTACGAAGATGGTATGGGGCTGGACGTCAGGGAGTACAAGACCCGCAAGTCCATGAACTACGTGACGGTGGGTCTGTCGTTCTTAGTGAACCTCTAAATTAGCATAAACAACAAAAAAATGAGAAAGATGATGAATTGGGTGCTTGCCGCCACCCTCATTTGCGGCGCAAGTGTACTGAACTCCTGTAAGGAAGCAAAGACTAAAGAGGATAATCCTGTAAAGCAGGTGGTGAGCAGCGAACTGATCCGTACCAGCCAGAGTTGGGACGGTGTGGAACTGCCCGACTATCTGGTGGGACGCCCAGAACTGGTGGCGGTGAAGTATGTGTTCCCTGCTGGACAGAAACTGGGCTGGCACCACCATCCCGTGATGAACTACGGCATACTGGTGCAGGGCGAACTGACCATCATCGGACAGGACGGCAAAGAGAAGGTCGTACATGAGGGCGAGCCCGTCGTGGAGATGGTGAACACAATCCACCACGGAGAGAACCGAGGCAAGAAAGACGTGATCCTCTACATGTTCTACCTCTCGCAGAAAGACCTGCCCCTGGCCGTGCAGCATCCGGAGATTCCGCTGGAATAGCATCATCTCCGGCGCCGCTCCATGTGTCAGGCGTTGGCGAGGCGGTAGATGGCAGTCATGTCTGCGGGTTTGAGGATCTCCATCGCTCCAAGAGTGATCTTTCCGCCACGACTACACTTTGCGACAAGCGTTTCAATTTCCTCATCGGTCACCTTACGGCCGATGAGGTTTGGTATACTTGTGGGCATGCCAATCTGCTGAAAGAAGTGCTCGATGGCCTCGATGCCGCGCAGAGCTGTGGCACGGGGATTTGTGAAGTCGTTGGTAACACCCATCACGTTGACGGCGAACTGCACAAAGCGTGAGACATGCTTGTCCATCACATAACGGGCCCAAGAGCCCCAAAGGGCAGCAAGTCCGGCACCATGGGTGACACCGAAGAGTCCGCTGAGCTCGTGTTCGAGTTTATGGACGGCAAAGTCCTTCTCGGTACCACATTCCGTAAGGTCGTTGTGCGACAACGAACTGGCCCACATGATGTTGGCGCGGTTGCGATAGTCCTCAGGATTCTTCAAGACCTCGAACACAGCATCCTTCACAGTACGCAGCAAGGCCTCGGCGATGGCGTCGGTGAGCGTAGCATCCTCGTATTTCGAGAAGTAGCGCTCCATCGTGTGCATCATGATGTCGGTGGCTCCGGCAGCAGTCTGATAAGGCGGCAGCGTGTAGGTGCGCTCAGGATTCATGATGGCGAACTTACAACGGCAGAGGTCGCTGTTGAAACCGCGCTTGAGCATGCCCTCGTCCTGGGTGATGACGGTACTCGACGACATCTCGGAACCTGCTGCGGGGATGGTCAGGATGACGCCTACGGGCAGGGATACCTGAGGTACGGCCTTGCCGTCCCAGAAGTCCCACACGTCGCCCTCATAAGGCACGCCATAGGCGATAGCCTTTGACGAGTCGATGACTGATCCACCACCGACGGCGAGGATGAAATCGACACCCTCCCGGCAGCAGAGGCCGATACCCTCCTTCACCTTCGACAGCAGGGGATTGGGCACTACCCCACCTAACTCCACGAAGTCGATATCCGCCTCGTGGAGCATCTGTTCCACCTTATCGAGAAGTCCGTAGCGACGGGCGCTGCCACCACCGTAGTGGATGAGCACTTTCGTGCCGCCATACTGTCTGATCAACTCCGGAAGCTTAGCCTCCGACTCACGTCCGAACACCACCCGCGTAGGGGCATAGAAATTAAAGTCCTTCATCATGATTTTTGCGTTTAAAGAATAATTCTGCTGCAAATATACGATTTTTTTAGGAGAAATGCCTAACTTTGCGGCCTAAAAAAATGAAAAAGATATTATTCAGCATATTATTCCCCTTAGCTGCACTCCTCTCAGCCTCGCTGTGGATGGGGGATTTGAGGAATGTGGAAGGTGGAATGAGGAATGAGGATAGATCAAGCGCAGAAGGTAATCTCATTCCACATTCCACATTCAACCTTCCACAAGATTCTTTTACACTTTCAAAAGAGATCGGCTACTACATGGAGCGGCACAACATGCAGGACGAGGGGTATGAGATGGTGGTCGCCTTTGCGGGCGGCAAGCGACACAAGGTGGATATCGACCAGCATGTGTCTGTCTGGAACGTTGGACGGTGGGAAGGTCATCGCCGGGAAGGGACAGCCCTCGCAATCGATTCGTTGGGGCGCACGGTTGTGGGAACCTGTCGCGACGACTCACTCACGACGGGTATCAGGATTGACACGTTGGGAAACTATACAGGCGACTTCCGTGAGATGAAATCCGAGGGTCACGGTGCCTATACCAGTACCGACAATCGCGGCTATTATGAAGGCCATTGGGCAGAAGATCGTCGTAACGGTTTCGGACTGGCGGCAGAGACCAGCGCAGAGGGAGAGACAAACCTGAGGGTGGGTATCTGGAAGAACGACCGGTTTATGGGCGAAAGGATGCGCTACACCACCGAACGTATCTACGGCATCGACATCGCCAAATACCAGCACGGCAAGGGACGGAGGGCACTCCCCATCCATTGGGACAAACTGCGCATCACCAGCGTGGGGAAGCGTGGCAGCCAAAATGTCAGCGGCACGGTAGACTATCCTGTGTCGTTCGTCTATATCAAGTCGACGGAAGGCACGTCCATCCGCAACCGTTTCTATCTGAAAGACTATACCGAGGCCCGCAAGCGCAACATCCGTACAGGTGCCTACCACTTCTGGTCGGTACGCAGCAGCGGGGCACAACAGGCACAATGGTTCATCCGCAACACGCTGTTCCGAAGTGGCGATCTGCCTCCCGTGCTCGACGTGGAGCCTACGGACGCACAGATTAAGATGATGGGCGGAGAAGAGAAGATGTTCGCGCACATACGTACATGGTTGAATATGGTGGAGCGTTATTGTGGTGTTAAGCCCATTCTCTACGTGAACCAGATGTTCGTGAACAAACACCTCTCGAAACAGACTGACTTGAAACGCGACTACGGCGTGTGGATAGCCCGATACAGCGAGTATAAACCCGATGTGAAGCTAACCTACTGGCAGCTGTGTCCAGACGGTCGCGTGGCTGGTATCCAGGGAGATGTGGACATCAATGTGTTCAACGGCTACCAAAGCCAGTTCGAGACATTCCTCGAAGAAACGACAATTAAATGATTTTTTATAACGACAACGAATTTTACGAATTTCACGAATTACACTAATAAATATAAACCACTAATTACACGAATTACACTAATTAGAATCGCCAGCGATTCTTCCCAAGCGCAACCAATTCGTGAAATTAGTGTAATTCGTGGTCGAAAAAAGAAAATTATTCGTGATGATAGGGTTCGCCACGGATGATGGTACAGGCACGGTATACCTGTTCGGTGAAGACAAGACGGATCATCTGATGTGAGAAGGTCATCTTTGACAATGACAACTGTTCATTGGCACGGGCATAGACAGCTGGTGAGAAACCATAGGGTCCGCCGATGATGAACACAAGGCGACGGGCGGTATTACGTTTCTGTTCCAGCCAACGGGCAAACTCTATGCTACGAAATTCCTTGCCGTGTTCGTCGAGCAGCACGACGGTATCACTCGCCTGCAGCTGTTTCAGGATCAGTTCTCCCTCAGCCGTCTTCTGCTGTTCCTCCGTGAGACTCTTCGTATTCTTCAGTTCAGGTATCGTCACGAGTTCGAAGGGCATATAATGTCCGATGCGCTCTACGTAGTCCGTGATACCCGCCTGGAAATGCTTATCCGTCGTCTTCCCTACTAATATCAGTATCGTCTTCATATCACCTATCAACTGTCAACTCTCAACTGTCAACTAAATATTCAGTCCATACGACTGTTTCACCTCACTCATAACAAATGTGCTCTCGATGGAGGCAAGGCTCTCGATCTCACCCAACTTGTTGAGCACGAACTCCTGATACTGTTTCATATCACGGGCGCGTACCTTTAATAAATAGTCATAAGCGCCAGAGGTGTTGTAGCACTCTGTAACCTCTGGAATGCGCTGGATGCGACGCACGAACGAATCGGCAATCTCGTGGTTGATCTGCTTGAGCTTCACTTTGCAGAAGACTTGTAGTCCAAGGTTCAGTTTCTCCGGATCGAGGATGGCCACATACTTACGGATGTAGCCCTGGCGTTCGAGACGTTTTTGACGCTCAAAGACGGGTGTTGGGGTCAGATGGACGGCATCTGCCAGCTCTTTTGTAGTCAATTTCGCGTTTTTTTGCAGCGTTCTGAGGATCTGCAGGTCGGTTTCATCCAAGATTTCAGCCATAATTTAGAGTTTTATTCTGTTTGAGGGGCTTTCGGGAGCCCTGAATGGAAAGATTTTCTTTCTCGGCTGCAAAATTAGGGATATTTTCTGAATTATGCAAGAAATTTGGTGGATATTTCTAAACTTCGTACCTTTGCACCCAGAAAGTTTAAGCAACGGACAACAGGACTAAAGGACTTCATCCTAAGAACTGAATCCTCAAAGAAAAAAGTCCTAAAGTCGTGCAGTCCGTTGCAAAAGAAAAGAAATAATAACAATATTAAATAAAAGAAAGGAAAAGATTATGAGTAAGAAGAATTATCGTTTTGAGACTTTACAGCTTCACGTAGGCCAGGAACAGGCAGACCCCGCAACCGACGCACGTGCCGTGCCCATCTACCAGACCACGAGCTATGTGTTCCACAACTCCCAGCATGCCGCCGACCGTTTCGGACTGCGTGATGCCGGTAATATCTACGGTCGTCTGACGAACTCGACGCAGGGTGTGTTTGAGGATCGTGTCGCGGCCCTCGAAGGTGGTGTCGCAGGTCTTGCCGTAGCCTCTGGTGCTGCTGCCATTACCTACGCCCTGCAGAACATCGTTCAGAATGGCGACCATATCGTCGCAGCCGACAACCTCTATGGTGGTTCGTACAACCTCATCACCCACACGCTGGCCACACAGGGCATCACAAACACCATCATCAACGTGAATGACCTCGAGGCCCTCGAAGCCGCTATCCAGCCCAACACAAAGGTTGTATATGCCGAGACCTTCGGCAATCCCAACTCCGATGTGCTCAACCTCGAGGGTGTGGCTGCTGTCGCCCATAAGCATGGTATTCCGTTTATCGTCGACAATACTTTCGGCACACCATATCTCATTCGTCCGCTGGAGCACGGCGCAGACATCGTCGTACACTCAGCCACGAAGTTCCTCGGTGGTCATGGCAGCTCACTCGGTGGAGTCATCGTCGATGGTGGCAAGTTCGACTGGAAGCAGAACGACAAGTTCCCCACCCTCTCGAAGCCCGATCCTTCGTATCATGGCATCGTGTTTGCCGACGCCGTAGGTGCTGCAGCATACGTCACCCGTATCCGTGCCGTCATCCTGCGTGACACCGGCGCTGCCATCTCACCCTTCAATGCTTTCATCCTGCTGCAGGGCGTCGAGACGCTGAGTCTGCGTGTGGAGCGGCATGTGGAGAACACGCTGAAGGTGGTGGATTTCCTCGCCAAGCACCCGAAGGTGGCCAAGGTGAACCATCCGGCTCTGGAGAGTCATCCCGACCACGAGCTCTACAAGAAATACTTCCCCAATGGCGGCGGCAGCATCTTCACCTTCGAGATCAAGGGCGGACAGGAAGAGGCTTGGAAATTCATCGATGCCTTGCAGATCTTCTCGCTGCTGGCGAATGTGGCCGACGTGAAGAGTCTGGTGATCCATCCGTACACCACCACACACTCACAGCTCTCACCTGAGGAACTGGCCGAACAGCATATCACGCCGTCGACCATCCGTCTCTCCATCGGTACAGAGCATATCGACGACATTATCGAAGATTTGTCGCAGGCATTCGACCAGATTTGATAGAATAAACCACAGATTGCACAGATTTCTCAGATTTTTTCTGCGGAATCTGTGTAATCTGTGGTTTTCTTTGTATCTTTGTGCCCGATATGATATTCTATTTCTCAGGCACAGGTAATACGAGATGGGTGGCAAGGCAGATTGCCGACGCCATCGGTGAAGAACTGCTTTACATACCCGACCTCATCAGGAAGGGACAGTATGAATATGAATGGCATGTGGGGGAGCGGATTGGATTCTGCTTCCCCACTCATGGTTGGCAGCCACCGGGGATTGTCAGGGAGTTTATTCGGAAGCTGAGGATGAGGGGATTTGGAAATCCCCAACTCAAGGCCTCGGAATTCGGAAATTCCGAGGAACGTCCGTTTTGCTGGGCGCTGACGACGTGTGGCGATAATATGGGTGAAGCGATGACGATCCTAAACAAGGATCTGGCGAAGAATACGGAGTTGAATATTGCCGACGGTCAGCCGCTACAGGCTGAGACGCTGTTTTCCGTAATTATGCCCGAGAGCTATGTCTGTCTGCCGTTTATGAAGACCGATACCGAAGAGAAGGAGGCGATGAAGATAGAACTGGCGGAGTTACAACTGCCCCATATCATCCAGATGATTGAGGAACGGCGTCGAGGCATCGAGGAACTGGATAAGGGAGCCACACCCCGACTCTATTCCTACGTCATCGGCGGATACTTCAATAAGCGGATGATTACAGACCGGAAATTCACCGTCGATGAAGATGTGTGTATCAAGTGCGGCAAGTGCGCCAAGGTCTGTCCTGTGGATAATATTAAAGGAACACCGCCCGCGTGGATTCACAACGGACGGTGTACTTGTTGTCTGGCCTGTTATCACCATTGTCCCGTGCATGCCATTAACAATGGGAGCATTACCAGGCGGCGAGGGCAATATTATTTCAAAAAGCGTTGATCAGACCACCCCGCCCTGACGGGCACCCCTCCCGCTCGGCTTTGCCGCTTGCTACCGAAGGGACGCAAGAACTCAGGAGGGGAAATTAATACACTCTCGGGCCGAAGATAGCCGTACCCACACGAACCATCGTCGAACGTGTCTCAAGGGCGATGGGATAGTCGTCGCTCATGCCCCACGACCGTTCGCAGAAGGCATCATCGTCAGCGAAATACTTGGCCTTCACCTCATCAAAGAAATCAGCGGCCGTCTGCATCTCACGACGGATCTGTTCCTTGTCGTCGACAAACGATGCCATCATCATCAGACCACAGATACGGACGTTCTGCATCTCGCGCCATTCGCCTGAATCAAGGAGTTCACGACAGGCATCGAGCGTCAGGCCGTACTTCGTTGCCTCCTCGGCGATATGCAGCTCCAGAAGCACCTTGATCACCCTTCCGCACTTCTCTGCCTGACGGTTAATCTCCCGCAAGAGCTTCATAGAGTCAACCGCCTCAATCATAGATACATACGGTGCGATGTATTTCACCTTGTTCGTCTGCAGATGACCGATGAAATGCCACTCGATATCCTTGGGCAGCGACTCGTGTTTCTGACGCAGTTCCTGTTCGTGACTCTCACCGAAAATGCGCTGTCCCTCCTCGTAGGCGGCCTCAATATACTCATTGGGGTGATACTTGGAAATTGCCACAAGGCGTACACCCTGTGGCAATGTGTCCAATACACTATGTAATTTTCCTTTGACGTCGAACATCATTCTGCTTTCTTATATTCGAAGACATCCATCAGCGAAGTCTCGGCAACGGAGGCGATGACGTAGTCGATCATTGTGCCACCCATCACCTCTTCGATGTTCTTCACGGCACCATTGAACGAACCAGCCTGCACGAGATAGGTCACCGTACTGCGCTTCTCCTTCTCCGTCTTCTCGTCGATGGTGATGAACTGGAGCTTGGCCTTGTACCACTTGTCGGCCATATCGTCGTCGGAGAAGAATATCTCCTTATAGGCAGCCTTCTTGATGTCGGCCACGTCGAACTCGCCGCTGATATAGCTGGACATCTCTTCCATGATGCGCTCTTCAGCCTCGCTGAAACTCAGGGCGTCGACGACATAGTTCTCATTCACTTTCTTCTGCAAGCCGTCTTCCATCACTTTCTCATAACGGATCTTGCACTCAAACCAAATTGCTGTTCTTGATCTCATTTTATTTTATTTCTTTCTTAAATTGTAATTATCGGGGTCAACGGGATCATACGGATCTACGCCATACTTATCCCTGTTTTGTCTGTAAAGATCCTGACTGCTGTTGCTCTTCGACTGCGAAGAGGTAGAGGTAGAAGTCGAAGGCGTTGTCGTGGTTGTCGTCGGAAGTGTCACATCTGACGAAGTACTATAATTAGACTGTGGCGTCGTCTTCTTATCCTCGGGAACTGTTCTCAGACCGATATAGTCCTTATCCATCGCCTCCATCTTCTTACGGGTGATATTCTCGATGATCTCCGCAGCAATGGCCTGCGTGCGGTCAGAACTGAGATTCGTCTGCGAGGCCAGTTCCTGTTGCTTCTTTGCCAGGTCCTCGGTCATCTGTTTCGATTTGGCTGCGAACACTTTCTGCTCACCGTTCATCGCGTCTGTATTATACACACGAGAGATGATGACATCAGCCGCCTTGGTGAACTGCTTGCGGAAAATGGCCTCTGCCTTTGCATTATACAGGCGCATCTTCTTCTCGTCGGCAGAGACAGAATCTTCGCGCTGTTTATCCCCTGCCACAATCGACGCAATAGTAGCAGAGTCGAGATCATCTCCAATACCGAGATACTCGCTCATATTATCCTCAAACAGATCGTCGGGAATAGGTTCCTCCACGGGTTTGACGAACTCCACAGGCTCCGTACTGGGTAACAGATAAAAATAGAATCCCACCAGACAGAGGGCAATGGCGAGGGCCGAGGCTCCTAAAACACCCGTCTTACGGATGGTACGAGCCTTGTTGATAGCCTTGCGCATGGCATCCGCCGTCTGATAACGGTTATCAGGTGCCTCGGCGGTGGCTTTCTCCACAATATGCTTCAGTTCGAAGGGCAGACCCGACGACTGATAGATCCAGGAGATGAAACGTCCGAGGGAGTAGACATCACTACGGGCATCAGCACTGCCGCCAGCCATCACCTCTGGCGCTACGAAGCCTTCCAGATCCTCATAAAGGATATCAGCACCTATCTTCTCGTAGAATGAACCGTGACAGAGCAGTCGCACAGAACCGTCACTCTTACGAGCCAGGATATTCGAAGGTGCATAGCAGACGTGGTAGATGTTGTGCGCATGCAGCTCGACGGTGACATCAAAGAGGTCGCGCAACGTGGAAATGACAAAGTCACCCTTCGCCACCATCGACGGGTTCTCGTTGAGCAACTGCTCAATGGTGACATAGTTTCCCACCTCTACGGCGATGGCATAGATGCCGTCGTCACCCTCGTTGGGGGTATAGTGCAACTGCTGTTTCAAACGGATCTCAGCCAGGGCCTCATGCTCTGCCATCACACTATTATTAAAGGTAATGGCATCAGCCACCTCGTCGTGGAACTCCACGAAATTGGAGTATTTCCCGTCGATCAACCGCTTGTAGAAATAACCATACGGCAGTCTGACCTTCGTGGTCTTACGGACGTCACGCGTCTCAAGCAATTCCTCGTAATTCACCTCTAAAATTAATTTACGATTTACAATTTTACGATTTACGATTTAATCCTGCGGACAGAATTTCGCTGCAAAAGTACGATAAAAAAGTGAAAAGTGAATAGTGAAAAGTGAAAAATTTGCTGCCGCCACACAAAATTATCCATTATCCATTGTCAATTATCCATTTTTTTTATACCTTTGCACCCAAAAATTTACACAAGATGCCAGAAATATCCGTCCGCGGCATTGAGATGCCGGAGTCACCGATCAGAAAGCTTGCCCCCTTGGCTGCCGCTGCCAAGAAACGGGGCACGAAGGTATATCACCTGAACATTGGTCAGCCAGACCTGCCCACACCGCAGGTGGCTCTCGACGCGCTGAAAGAGATCGACCGAGAAATTCTCGAGTATTCACCCTCCCAGGGCTATCTGAGCTATAGGGAGAAGCTGGTGGACTACTACGCGAAATACAACATCAGCGTGACTGCCGACGACATCATCATCACCAGCGGCGGATCTGAGGCCGTGCTCTTCGCCTTCCTCAGCTGTCTGAATCCTGGCGACGAGATCATCGTGCCCGAGCCAGCCTACGCCAACTACATGGCCTTCGCCATCTCAGCAGGAGCGAAGATCCGTACCATCGCCACCACCATCGAGGAAGGCTTTTCGCTGCCGAAGGTGGAGAAGTTTGAGGAGCTCATCAACGAGCGCACCCGTGCCATCATGATCTGCAACCCCAACAACCCGACGGGCTATCTCTATACCCGCCGTGAGATGAACCAGATCCGCGACCTCGTGAAGAAATACGACCTGTATCTCTTCTCCGACGAGGTGTATCGTGAATATATCTACACAGGCTCGCCCTATATCTCCGCCTGTCATCTGGAAGGCATCGAGCAGAACGTCATCCTCATCGACTCCGTGTCGAAGCGCTATTCCGAGTGCGGCATCCGTATCGGTGCCCTCATCACGAAGAACGCCAAGGTGCGTGCTGCCGTGATGAAGTTCTGTCAGGCACGCCTCTCCCCGCCCCTCATCGGACAGATCGTGGCAGAGGCCTCTTTGGACACCCCCGAGGAATACCTGCGCGATGTCTATGATGAGTATGTCGAGCGCCGTAAGTGTCTTATCGATGGTCTGAACCGCATCCCAGGCGTCTACTCCCCCATCCCCATGGGAGCCTTCTACACCGTGGCCAAACTGCCTGTTGACGATGCAGAGAAATTCTGCCGCTGGTGCCTGGCCGAGTTCAATTACGAGGGTGAGACGGTGATGATGGCGCCTGCCGCTGGCTTCTACACCACTCCTGGTGCCGGCATCAACCAGGTGCGTATCGCCTACGTCCTCAAGAAAGCAGACCTCGAGCGCGCTTTGTTTGTCTTGAGAAAAGCTCTCGAGGCATATCCTGGCAGAGTGGATGAGTAATCATAAAGCTCAAAGTTCAAAGCTCAAAGTTCAAAGTTCTTGAATCTCCCACTTTTCATAGCCAAGCGCATCTATAGTGACCAGGGCGACAAACGCAATGTCAGTCGTCCTGCCATCCGTATAGCCATCGTGGGCGTCGCCATCGGACTGATGGTGATGATCGTCACCGTCTGCGTGGTGCTGGGCTTCAAGCACACCATCCGCGACAAGGTGGCTGGCTTCGGCGGACATATCCAGGTGAGCAACCTGATGAAGTACAACGACATCGACCCCTACACCATCTGTGCCGACGACAGTATGATGCAGGTGTTCCGCGCCCAGCCAGGCGTCCGTCACGTACAGCGCTATACCATTACCCAGGGCCTACTCAAGACCGACGACGACTTCCTCGGTGTGATGTTCAAGGGCGTAGGACCAGAGTTCGACAACACCTTCCTCCAGCAGAACATCGTGGCGGGCGAGATACCCGCCTTCAGCGATTCCACCAGCCGCTATCAGCTCCTGATGTCGAAGATGATTGCCGACAAACTCCACCTCACCATAGGCGACAAGGTGTTTGCCTACTTCATCGGCGACGAGAACGTGAAGACGCGCAAATACACTGTGGCCGGCATCTACCAGACCAATATGACGCGCTTCGACGAGAACCTCTGCTTTACCGACCTCTATGCCGCCAACCGTCTGAACGGCTGGGACGCAGACCACTGCACAGGCGTCGAAGCCACCGTCGAGAACCTCGACAGGCTCTCTGTCACCGCCGATGCCTTTATTGACAACGTGAACCGTACCGACGACGGCCACGGCAACCAGATGGTCACCCAGACTATCTACGAGACCTACCCCACCATCTTCACCTGGCTCGAACTGCTCGACATCAACGTGTGGATCATCCTCGTGCTCATGGTCTGCGTGGCAGGCTTCACGATGATCAGCGGACTGCTCATCATCATCCTCGAGCGCACCCAGATGATCGGCATCCTCAAGGCCCTCGGCACGCGCAACAAGACCATCCGCCATACCTTTCTCTGGTTCTCCGTCTTCATCATCGGACAGGGTATGCTCTGGGGCAACATCCTGGGCATCGGCATCGTACTGCTGCAACAGCACACGGGCTTCGTGTCTCTCGACCCGCAGGTCTATTATGTCAGCGAGGCGCCCATGGAACTGAACCTCCCCCTGATTGCCCTCCTCGACATCGTCACACTCCTCGTCTGCGTCTTCGTTCTGATCACACCCAGTTACCTCGTTTCACACATCCATCCTGCCAAATCCATGCGATATGAATAAAATATGTTAATTATTGCACAAAATATTTGCGAATGTGCAATAATAGCACTACCTTTGCACAAAATTAAAACAAATGTGCAATTTTCATGGAGCAATTTAGCAGTTTCAATGCTCACATCCAAAGAGCCATCACCGAAAACTGGGATCAGGATGCGCTGACCGACTATCAGGGTATCACCCTCCAGTTTCACGATGTCGCACGTAAGATAGAGAAACTCCATATACTTTTAGAGAACAGCGGAATCAAGAAAGGCGACAAGATCGCCATCTGCGGCCGTAACTCCGCCCACTGGGCCGTCAGTTTCATCGGCACCCTCACCTATGGTGCCGTGGCTGTGCCCATCCTGCATGAGTTCAACGGTGAGCAGATCCAGAACATCGTCAACCACTCGGGAGCCCGCATCCTCTTCATCGGCGACTATGCCGTGAAGACCATCGACCCTGAGGCGATGCCCAATCTTGAGGCCATCATCAACATCCCCGACTTCTCGTTGATGATCAGCCGTTCAGAGTCCGTCACCTACGCGCGCGAACATTTGAATATGATGTTCGGCAGCAAATATCCCAAGGCTTTCCGCAAGGAGGATGTCCACTACCACGAGGACACCGCCGACGAGCTGGCACTCATCAACTACACCAGCGGTACGACGGGCTTCTCCAAGGGCGTGATGCTGCCCTACCGCACGATATGGAGCAATGTTGAGTTCATCATCAGCCGTCTGGGCAAGAAGGTGCGTCCTGGCGACAACCTGTTGAGCATCCTGCCGATGGCTCATATGTACGGTATGGCCGTCGAGTTCCTCTTCGGCTTCTGCCACGGCTGCCACCTGTTCTTCCTCACCCGTCTGCCGTCGCCCGCCATCATCGCGCAGGCCTTCGCAGAGGTGAAGCCGACGCTCATTGTCACCGTCCCCCTGATCATCGAGAAGATCATCCGCAAGAAGGTGTTCCCGAAGATCCAGAACAACCGCATGCGCCTGCTGCTGCAGATGCCCGTGGTGTCGAAGAAGGTGAAGGAGCGCATCTGTCAGGAGGTGTACAATGCCTTTGGCGGACGGGCCTATGAGGTCATTGTCGGAGGTGCCGCCCTGTCGAAGGAGGTCGAAGAGTTCCTGCTCTCCATCAACTTCCCTGTCACCGTGGGCTACGGCACCACAGAGTGCGCACCGCTCATCTCCTACTGCGACCACACGGAGTTCGTCGCTGGCTGCTGTGGCAAGCCCGTCGACCGTATGGAGGTGAAGATTCTCTCCTCTGATCCGGAAAATATCCCAGGTGAGATCGTCACCCGAGGCACGAACGTCATGCTCGGCTACTATATGAACGACGAGGCCACCCGTCAGGTCGTCGACGACGAAGGCTGGTACCACACCGGCGACCTCGCCACGATGGCTCCCACAGGCCATATTTTCATCCGCGGTCGCATCAAGAACATGCTCCTCGGCTCCAACGGACAGAACATCTATCCCGAAGAGATCGAAGACAAGCTCAACTCAATGGCGATGGTCTCAGAGAGCGTCGTCATTCAGCGAGGCGACAAGCTCGTCGCACTCGTACACCCCGACAAGGACGAGATCGTGAACTTCAGCCAGGAAGAACTGGAGGAGATCATGGAGCAGAACCGTCAGGAACTCAACAACCAGCTGCCCGTCTACAGCCGTATCGCTGCCATCCAGCTGCATGAGGAAGAGTTCGCCAAGACACCTAAAAAAAGTATCAAACGCTACTTATATCAGAATATCTAATTGCTTATGGAACAGATACCTAGTTTTAACTCATTGATCCAGAAGAGCATCGTCGACAACTGGGACCGCGACGCACTGACTGACTATAAGGGCCAGACGCTGCAGTATCACGACGTGGCACGTAAAATTGAGAAACTCCATATTCTCTTCGAGAACAGCGGCATCGTGAAGGGCGACAAGATCGCCCTCGCAGGGCGCAACTCCAGCCAGTGGGCCGTGGCCTTCCTCGCCACGCTCACCTACGGCGCCATCGCCGTACCCATCCTGCACGAGTTCAATGCGGAGCAGATCCATAATATCGTCAACCACTCCGAGGCCCGCCTGCTCTTCGTGGGCGACCACGTGGCCACGATCATCGACCCCATGCAGATGCCGCGACTCGAAGGCATCATCAACAATCCTGACTACTCGCTGATGGTCTCGCGCACCGACAAGCTCACCTACGCCCGCGAACACCTCAACGAACTCTACGGCAAGAAGTTCCCCAAATACTTCCGCAAGGAGCACGTCAGCTACTACCACGAGCAGTCGCCCGACGAGCTGGCACTCATCAACTACACCAGCGGCACCACGGGCTTCTCCAAGGGCGTAATGCTCCCCTACCGTGCCATCTGGTCAAACTACGACTTCGCCGAGCACGTGCTGGGCAAGATCATCAAGTGCGGCGACAAGGTCATCTCCATGCTCCCCATGGCCCACATGTACGGTATGGCCTTCGAGTTCATCTTTGAGTTCCTCCACGGCTGTCACGTCTACTACCTCAACCGTGTGCCCTCGCCCGCCATCATCGCGCAGGCCCTGGCCGAGGTCAAGCCCGTCATTATCATCGCCGTACCGCTCATCATCGAGAAGATCATCCGCAAGAAGGTGTTCCCGAAGGTGCAGAACAACCGCATGCGCCTGCTGCTGCAGATGCCCGTCATCTCCAAGAAGGTGCGCGAGATGATCTGCAAGGAGGTGGTCAAGGCCTTCGGCGGACAGATGTACGAGGTCATCATCGGCGGAGCAGCCCTCAACCAGGAGGTGGAGCAGTTCCTCAAGCGCATCGACTTCCCCTACACCGTCGGCTACGGCGCTACGGAGTGCGCACCGATCATCGGCTACGAAGACTGGCACTACTTCGCCCCCGGATCCTGCGGCAAGGCTGCCTACCACATGGAGGTGAAGATCGACTCGCCCGATCCGCAGAACGTGCCTGGCGAGATCCTCGCCCGCGGACTGAACACGATGCTCGGCTACTACAAGAACGACGAGGCCACCCGCGAGACCCTCGACCACGAAGGCTGGTACCACACCGGCGACCTCGGCACGATGGACTATGCCGGCAACATCTTCATCAACGGCCGCATCAAGAACATGCTCCTCGGCCCCAACGGACAGAACATCTATCCCGAGGAGATCGAAGACAAACTCAACTCGATGACGATGGTTGTGGAGAGCGTCGTCGTACAGCGCGACAACAAGCTCGTAGCCCTGGTCTATCCCGACTACGACGAGGCGAAGAACATGAAGTTCACCGATGCCGACATCCGCAACATCATGGACCAGAACCTCAACGGACTCAACGAGATGATTCCCGCCTACGAGAAAGTCTCCGAGATCGAGATCCGCACCGAGGAATTCGAAAAAACCCCCAAGCGCTCCATCAAGCGCTACCTCTACACGTAACCGCCTGGTATCATTTTTATACCTACAAACCTACGCACACAAAGAGGGACGAACCTTTCGGTTCATACCTCTTTATGTGTAGATATGCGTTTATTTCAGATACTTGTAATAGTACCAATAGGTGCCGTGGTACTGGTCCTCTACCCTACCCTGTCGCTCGGTGGGATCGGGATAGCGGCGCTCCAGTTCTATAAGGTTGCGCCAGTCTTCGTCGGTCACAGCGTGATGATAGACCACGACGGGGTTCGAACGGGAATGGGTGTAGAGCACGAGGGCCTCACGGTAGTGCTTCGGCAAATGGCCGTCGAGCTCATAGTACTTGCCGATCTCACGGGCGAAGCGGTCTATCTGACGGTCGATGAGCAAACCGCAGAGTTTGTAGTCGATCACGGGAGATACAGAGGTGCGGGAGCGTGAGGGCGCGAGGGTGCGAGAATTCAATGTAGTGTCCCTGCGCTCCAGCAGATCGAGGAAGTGCATGGGCGTCATCGGCTCTGCGGGACGGCCGCCAAGGAACTTGTAGAGGCTGTCTTCCGAGCAGTAGTACATCCGCGTGCGTCCGCTGGTGGGCAGCATCTGCTCCACGTTGGCCGTGATGGGATATTCAAACAGTTTCTCGCCAAGAGCATTCTCCCTGGCCAGGGCATACATGCGCAGCATCAGCAGGTTGGCGTCGCTCTCCAGCGACCGTTTGCCCACCTCGAGCGCCTTCTGGTATTTGCCGTCGGCCAGCAGCGTCTCGGTCTGCATGCGATAGTGGTAGACAGCGTTGGTGTTGCCAATCCATGCCACGCAGATGATCTGCACGGCCATCAGCAGGGCGTTGATCCACATCGGTCGCGAGAAGAGCGAGTAGTCGCGGTCTGACTCCACCTCCTGCGCGAGCTTCGCCACCCAGGCAACGGCTCCCCACAGCAACAGCACCAGCACGGACAGCACCCAGATCCACAAGCTCACACCGTCGCCGCTCTCTATCTGCTGACTGACCTTCGATACGAGGGCCAGCAGCATCATCGAGGGGACATACGTGAGCGCATGCGACCGCTTCTTCAGTTTGAAGAAACCGTTGATAACCAACTGCAACAGCATCAGCACGCTGGTGATGATGAGCGTGCCCAAGATGGGATCGTAATGCGTCAGTCCGCCGCTGAGCACATGCTGCGTCATCGCCAGCTGGTCTGCCTGGAAGAAGAAGAGCCAGCAGAAGGAGAACAAGAGAAAAACAATAGCACACATCACGCGGATGGTGACGGTGCTACCGTTTTTCAAAGGATGATTATAGTTCATTGAACTTTGAACTTTGAGCTTTGAACTTTATGATTACACCTTGCGGAGGACGACGGCGGAGCGGGCGGGGATGTAGAGTTTGAGCCACTCCTTATGGTCGTTGACATACAACGGGTCGTAGTTCGTCAGGTGCGTCATCGTGTCGTCAGCAAAGCCGTTGCCGCCGAAGTCCTTCGAGTCGGTGTTCAGCACCACTTCGTAGGAGCCTGTGGGCACGAGGAAGCCGTAGTCGGTGTACGAGCGTGTCGGCGAGAAGTTGAACACGAAGACGAGGTCGCCGCGCATGAAGCAGAGCACCTGGTCGCCGTCGTCGTGCCAGATCTCGGTGACGGGCGTGTCCTGGAAGTTCTTCTGCGACTTGATGACCTTCAGCATCTCACGGTCGAAGTCTCCGAGCCAGTGGTAGCAGAGGTCCTTGTTGTCGACGAGGTTCCACTGACGGCGGGCGTACTTGTATGACCAGCCGTTACCCTCACGCGGGAAGTCGATCCACTCGGGATGGCCGAACTCGTTACCCATGAAGTTCAGGTAGCCGCCGTTGATGGCCGCAGCGGTGACGAGGCGGATCATCTTGTGCATGGCGATACCGCGCTGAGCCATGTCGTTGACGTCCTTTTTGGCGAAGTGCCAGTACATGTCGGCGTCGATAAGGCGGAAGATGATGGTCTTGTCGCCCACGAGTGCCTGGTCGTGAGACTCGCAGTATGAGATGGTCTTCTCGTCAGGACGACGGTTCTTGACCTCCCAGAAGATGGAGCACACGTTGATGTCCTCATCGCGTACCTCTTTAATCGTCTTGATCCAGTAGTCGGGGATGTTCATGGCCATACGGTAGTCGAAGCCGTAGCCGCCGTCCTCAAACTTCGCAGCGAGTCCGGGCATGCCGGATACTTCCTCGGCGATGGTGATGGCGTTGGGGTTCACCTCGTGGATGAGCTTGTTGGCGAGTGTGAGATAGCAGATGGCGTTGTCGTCCTCGTGACCGTTGAAGTAGTCGCCGTAGCCGCCGAAGGCCTCTCCCAGTCCGTGTGAGTAGTAGAGCATCGAGGTGACACCGTCGAAACGGAAGCCGTCGAAGTGGTATTCCTCGAGCCAATACTTACAGTTGGAGAGGAGGAAGTGGAGCACGTCGTCCTTGCCGTAGTCGAAGCAGAGCGAGTCCCAGGCGGGATGCTCGTGACGGTCGCCGGGATAGAAGAACTGATTCGGGTCGCCACAGAGGTTGCCGAGTCCTTCCACCTCGTTCTTCACGGCGTGTGAGTGTACGATGTCCATAATGACGGCGATGCCCTTCTGATGGGCGGTGTCGATGAGTTCCTTCAGTTCCTCGGGCGTGCCGAAACGGCTGGAGGGAGCGAAGAACGACGACACGTGGTAGCCGAAGGAGCCATAGTAGGGATGCTCCTGGATGGCCATCACCTGGATGCAATTATAACCGTCGTTGATGATACGAGGCAGCACGTTGTCCTTGAACTCGGTATAGGTGCCCACTTTCTCTGCATCCTGTCCCATACCCACGTGGCACTCGTAGATCAACAGCGGGTTCTTCTTGGGCTTGAATGTCTTCTTCTTGAACACGTAGGGATTCTCGGGGTTCCACACCTGGGCAGAGAAGATTTTCGTCTGGTCGTCCTGCACCACGCGCTGGCACCAGGCGGGGATGCGCTCGCCCTCACCACCGTTCCACTTCACCTTCATCTTATAGAGCTGTCCGTGCTTCATGGCCTTCTCCGAGAGTTTCAGCTCCCAGTTGTCCGTACCAGCGATGCGCTTGCAGCGGTATTTCTCGTTCTCCTGCCAGTCGTTGAAGTCACCGATCAGGTAGATGTCGGTGGCGTTGGGCGCCCACTCGCGGAACACCCAGCCCTTCGGCAGCTTGTGGAGTCCGAAGTAGAGATGGCCCGTGGCGAAGTCCGACAGTTTCTTCTTGCCGTTTTGCGTCAGCTGGTTGATCTTCCACAAAGCGTGGTCGTGACGTCCGCGAATAGCGTCCTCAAAGGGTTCCAGCCAACCGTCGTTACGCACCAGGCCGATATGCTGTGGAGCCTGAGATTCAAGACTTTGAGCTTTAGACTTTGCCGTAGTTTTCTTGGCGGCAGTTCTCTTCGGGGCTGCAGCTTTCTTCGGAGCAGCCTTCTTTGCGGTTGTTTCTTTCTTCGTTGCCATAGGATGTATTTTTATTGATATTACAGATTCGTGATTCATTGCATCTTCACCTTGAAGATGGCTTTTTTGATCTCGGGTTCATCGATGATGCAGGGAGCATGTCCGTCCTGAGGGAAGAAGATGACCATCATGCCGGGTTCGAGCGTCACATAGTCCTGAGGCTTAGTGTCGCCATACTTTGTCATGTCAATCTCGGCATCATACTCGAAGGCGGGCAGGTCTTCCAGCGGTGAGTAGCCGTAGGTCTCAGCGCAGGAGATAGGAATCTGGATGTCGATCATCTTGATGTGCGTCTCAAGGAAGGCGGTGTCCTTCGTTCGCTGCTTGGCCACCTGCAGGTTCAGGAAGACATCTTCGCCCTTGATGGGATACTTGCCGGGTGCCATCGTCTGGAGGTCGTTGGCTTTGAGAAATGCGACTACGTCGGCAAACAGTGGATTCAGTTCCACGTAGTCACTCAACTTGTCAATCGTGTCAATAATCATAAGCTCTTTTTAAATATTCAATGTTCAACGTTCAATGTTCAACGTTCAATGTCAATTTACTGACCGGTGGCCTCTAGTATAAGTGCCTTGGCGGATGATGCGGCCGTTGCGGTCCTTCTCGATGAACTTGCCGTCGCGCACATCGTCGACGTAGGTACCCTCGAAACGGTTACCGTCCTTGTCCTCCTCGATGGCAGGCCCGTTGCGCTTGCCGTCCTTCATGTGCCCCTTGAACTTCGAGCCGTCGGCAAAGCGCATGACGCACTCGCCGTTGGTCTTGCCGTTGCGGAACACACCCTCCACCGTGTCGCCGCTCTTCTTCGTCAGCTTGCCACGGCCGTCCTGCTTATCGGCGCGCCACTGGCCGGTGTACATATCGCCGTTCTTCCATACGAACGTGCCCTGGCCCTGTTTGTCGCCGTTCACGAACGAGCCGGAGTAACGGTCACCGTTGGCATAGCTGAAGATGCCCGATCCCGTACGGTTGCCGTTCACGTAGTCACCCTCATACACGTCGCCGTTCTGGAACTTGTAGATGCCCCGTCCGTTCATCTCGTCGTGGGCCCATTGCCCGGTGTATGTGTCACCGTCGGCATAGCGGAAGGTGCCCTTGCCCGAGCGCATATTGTCCTTCCATTCTCCCTTATACGAAGAGCCGTCGCCCCAGTCGAACGTGCCCTGCCCCTGCTTCTTGTCGTTCAGCCAGTCACCGTCGTAATAGGCACCGCCGGCGAACGTATAACGGCCCTTGCCCGAACGCATGTCCTTGAACCACGCGCCGTCATATTTGTCGCCGTTAAAGTAGTACATGACGCCGTGTCCGTGCTGGTAGTCGCGGAACCACAAGCCTTCGTAGCGGTTGTTGTTGGCGAAGTAGTAGATACCCTGACCGTGCTGCTGGTCCTGGAACCATTCGCCCTCGTATTTCTCGCCGTCCTTGAAGACGTATGTGCCGTAACCCTGGCGCTTACCCTTTTCGTACTCGCCTTCGTACACGTTACCATTCTTATATACTGTGCGGCCCTTGCCGTGGGGCTTACCCGCCTGTATCTCTCCGTTGTAGTCTCCCCCGTCCTTGGTCGTCGTCGTGCCGAGCGTAATCTTCTGGGCGCCAACGGGCATCAGGAGCATGAGGGCCATGATTGTGATGATATATCGTTTGGTTGTCATTGAGTAGTCATTTGAAAATCTTTGCAAATGTAGTAATAATTTTGCAGCCGCCCAAACTTTTCCATATAATTTAACGATAAAATGCAGATTTTTGATTACCTTTGCAACCAGAAAGAGAAAATACAAATTTTAAAATGAAGTTCATAGCCGTTATTCCCGCCCGCTACGCCTCGACGCGCTTCCCGGGCAAGCCGCTGGCCGTGCTCGGCGGCAAGACAGTCATCCAGAGAGTCTACGAACAGGCCGTCAGCGTACTGCCCGAGGCCTATGTCGCCACCGACGACGAGCGCATCTTCCAGACCGTTGAAGCCTTCGGTGGACGTGCCGTCATGACGCGTGCCGACCACAAAAGTGGAACAGACCGCATAGAGGAGGCTGTGGAGAAGATCGAGGAAGGAGGAAAGAGGAAAGAGGAAGGAGATGACCTGGTGGTAATTAACATTCAGGGCGACGAACCCTTCATCCAACCTTCTCAGATCGAGACGCTCATGCACCTCTTCGACGACCCTGCCACTCAGATCGGCACCCTCGGCAAGCGCTTCGAGACCATCGACGCCGTGCGCAACCCCAACTCGCCGAAGATCGTCACAGACCGTCGCGGCTTCGCCCTCTACTTCAGCCGCAGCGTCATACCATATATAAGAGGTATAGAGGCCGACGAGTGGCTCACCCACTACCCTTTCCTCAAGCATCTGGGCATCTACGCCTACCGTCGTGAAGTGCTCGCCGAGGTCACACGTCTGCCGCAGAGTGCCCTGGAGAAGGCCGAGAGTCTCGAACAGCTCCGCTGGCTCGAAAACGGCTACCGCATCCGTGTGGGCATCACCGACGTCGAGACCGTCGGCATCGACACTCCCGAAGACCTCGCAAGGGCCGAGGCATTCCTGAAAAAATAGAATTAATAGCCTACAGATTTTACGGATTTTACGGATTAAATCTATACTGATTTCCAGCAAGTTTTAAATCCGTAAAATCCGTATAATCCGTAGGAACTATCTTAGAGACTGAGGCTCTTCTTAATGGCCTCGATGCGCTCCTCGGCAGCCTTGGTACACTTGTCGTAGTCGGCAGCACCCTTGAAGCCGGCATCCTTGATCTCGCAGTAGAACTTGATCTTCGGCTCTGTGCCCGAAGGACGTACGGAAATCTTCGTGCCGTCGGCGCAGAACCACTGGAGCACGTTGGCCGTGGTGGGCATGTTGAGCTTCTCCACGCTGCCGTCGGCCTTCTTGCCCTCCAGCGTCTGATAGTCCTTCCAGAGCACGATGGGCTCGCCACCCAGTTCCTTCGGAGGATTGGCGCGGAAGTCGACCATCATCTGCTTGATCTCGTCGGCACCGCTCTTGCCAGGCTTCACCACGTTGATGGTGCTCTCCTTCGAGAAGCCGTACTCGGCGTAGATGTTCATGAGCAGGTCGTAGAGCGTCATGCCGTTGTCCTTGGCCCAGGCTGCAATCTCGCAGATGAGACAGATAGATGCGGGGGAGTCCTTATCGCGAACCTTGTCGAACGGCAGGAATCCGAACGACTCCTCACCACCACCGATGTACTTCTGCTTGCCCTCGGAAATGCGGATCTCGTTGGCAATCCACTTGAAGCCCGTGTAGCAGTCGCGCAGCTCAACACCGTTCTTCTTGGCAATCTCAGCAATTTCCTCGGTGGTGACGATGGTCTTCACGAGGAACTCGTTGCCCTTCAACTGGCCGAGTTTCTTCTTGTTGGCGATGATGTACCAGCAGAACATCATGCAGGTCTGGTTGCCGTTGAGGATCTCCCACTCGCCCTTCGAGTTGCGGCAGACGATGGCGAGACGGTCGGCATCGGGGTCAGATGCGATGACGAGGTCGGCATTGAGTTTTGTACCCAGCTTCATGCCGAGGGTCATTGCCTCAGCGTTCTCAGGATTGGGCGACACGACGGTGGGGAAGTTTCCGTCGATCTCCATCTGTTCGCGTACGACGTGGATGTTCTGGAACCCCCAAGAACGCAAGGCCTCAGGGATGATGACGCGGCCCGTGCCGTGCATCGGAGAGTAGACGATGTTGAGGTCTTTCTGACGCAGGATGACATCCTGATCGACCATTGCCTCCTTGACGGCCTGCAGGTAGTCCCAGTCCATCTCACCACCGATGATCTCGATGAGGTCGTAGTTCGGCTCGAACTTCACCTGGTCGATGGTCACCTTGTTCACTTCCTCGATGATGCCTACATCGTGCGGAGCCAGCACCTGAGCACCGTCTTCCCAGTAAGCTTTGTAGCCATTGTACTCGCGGGGGTTGTGAGAGGCGGTCACGTTGACACCTGCCTGTGCTCCCAGCTGACGGATGGCGAAGGAGATCTCTGGCGTGGGACGGAGGCTCTCGAAGAGATAAGCCTTGATGCCGTTGGCGGAGAAGATGGCTGCCACGGACTCAGCGAACATACGTCCGTTGTTGCGGCAGTCGTGACCTACGACGACGGCGAGATCCTTGCGGCCTGGGAAGGCTTTGAGGATGTAGTTGGCAAAGCCCTGTGTGGCCATGCCTACGATGTACTTGTTCATGCGGTTGGTTCCGGCACCCATGATGCCACGGAGTCCACCCGTTCCAAACTCGAGGTTCTGATAGAATGCATCGATGAGGGCTGTCTTGTCCTCTGCGTCGAGCATTGCCTGAACTTCCTTACGTGTCTCCTCATCAAAGGCGGGAGAGAGCCATTCTTTTGCCCGTGCCTCGCACTGAGCGATCAACTGTGCATTGTCTGCCATAATCAAAAATACTTTATGTTTTAGATGCTAATAACAATTTCTAAACCACAAAGATACGCATAAAAAGGCAAACTCGTATCAAAACATGCAAACTTTTTTATTTCTTTAAGATTTTGTCTATCTCATCGAACTGTTTTCCGAGGTTCAGATTGAAATAGATGCGATAAAGTGCAGGACCCCATTTGTCCTTCGCCTCAGGGGCGAGCTGACGGTAAGTCTCCATATACGGCTGCGCCTTCTGGTACATCTTGCGGATCTGTTTCTTATGGCGACGGGAGTCCATCTTGAGGATAATGTTCAGGCAGGCTGTGCCGGCATTGTAGTAGGCATCAGCCATCTGGTCGTTGATGGCGATGAGGCGGTTGCTGATGTCCAGGCACTCGGCATTGCGTCCGAGATTGAGAAGCATGGTGGACTTGGCGAAAAGATAGAGTTCGTTGAGGGAGTCGGCCTTGAGTGCCTCGTCTGCGACGGAGAGTGCCTGTTCATAGTTGCCCTTGGCGGTATAGGCATCCATCAGACGGGGGAAGAAATATGTGCTCTGAGGAAAGAAGGCGAAGCCCTCCCACAGTATTTCCGCATAGCGCTGCTTGTCGCCCAACTGCTTCCATGCCTCAGCGACGTATTGGAGGGTATAATCAAGTTTACTGGTATCGCGACGTGCGAGTTCGTGATGACGGAGGGTGAGCACGGGATCGTTCATGCGATAGCCGCAGTAGGTGGCCCAATAGGCGGCCTCATCCATACGGGCGTCGGTGTTCATCAGGTCATGATCCGTGAATAGCGGCTGACGGGCGCAGTCGATATAGGTCTCGAAGAAATCGTAGGCCGTCGGGAAGTCGCCCTTGCGCAGATGATGGGCACCTCCGAAGAAGAGGTTCGGACGATAGCCGAGCAGGCGCAAGGAGTTGTCCTTCCGATAGTCGGGGCTTACCCTACCCTTCTTGTCCGGCCTCGCATCGATGGAGTCAAGGGTTTCTGCAATGGAGAAGATACGACGGTTGAGGGTGAAGAGCTTCAGGGTGTCGACGGCCTGATGTTTGTACATCTTCTCGTTGATGGCCTGGTATTGCTTCTCTACGGCCTGTAACCAGAGGTCGTAGATACGTGGATTCTGCTGGTTGGCGGAGTCTTTCAGAAGATTCGTCATCAATTGCTCTGCCTTGTCGTAGTTCTTGCCACTGCGCAGGTAGTTCTCTGCTTCAGCCATCTGACGCTTTTGGGCAAAGGCTGAGGAAGTGAAAAGCTGAAAAGGTGAAAATGTGAAAAATATCAGCAGAGCTGTAAGTCGAGTGTGATGTGTTACCTTGTGTGTCATTGTGTCTTTTATAATATAATAATGTGTCTAGTCGATCTGTTGGAGTGTTTCGTAGATGCGTTGTACGGGTAGGCCCATGACATTGTAATAGCTGCCGTTGAGACCTGTGACGCCGATATAGCCAATCCATTCCTGGATACCATAGGCGCCAGCCTTGTCGAAGGGCTTGTATTTCGTGATGTAATAGTGAATCTCTTCGTCAGAGAGCTGCTTGAAGGTGACGTCGGTAGTGACGGCAAAACGCCGTTCTGTCTCACGAGTGAGGATACAGACGCCAGTGGTGACATGATGGGTGCGTCCGCTGATGAGTCGTAACATCCGTTCTGCATCTGCCTCATCGGCGGGTTTGCCTAAGATCTCATCATCCACGATAACGACGGTATCGGCCGTGATGACCAATTCGTCGTCAGCAAGCGTTGTACGATAGGCATCGGCCTTCTTGCCAGCGATATACAAGGCCACCTCCGACACAGGCAGGTCGTCAGGATAACTCTCGTCGATATCCTGCAATACCCTCACCTCAAAAGGTAGTCCTAACCCCGCCAACAACTCTTTACGACGAGGCGAATTACTCGCCAGAATAATATTATATCTCAATATATTGTCAATATGTTACTATGTCTTTATATTATATATTACTCTGTCTTACCACCCGAAGGCTTTGGCATTCATCACCCACTTGCCCTGGGCACGGAGCGTCTGTTCGATGACGTCACGTCCACAGCCGTAGCCTCCCTTGCGGTCACTGACATAGATAGAGACGTCTTTGATCTCCGGACAGGCATCCTTAGGACAGACAGGACACCCCACCCGTCGCATGATCTCCAGATCAGGGATGTCATCGCCCATATACATCACCTCATCGTCCGTGAGGCCGTACTTGGCAAGGAACTGGTCATAGGTCTGAATCTTTACTGCACAGGCGATATAGACATCCTCCACGCCAAGCCCCTCATAACGGTGGCGCACGCTTTCCACTCTGGCACCCGTCATGATAGCAATCCTCAGTCCGAGTTTCATGGCCAGTTGAATGGCATACCCGTCCTTGATATTCACCGTCCGCAGTGGCACACCGTCATTACCCATCGTGATGGCCTCCGCACTCAGAACACCGTCTATATCGAAGATGATCGCCTTGATCTTATTTAAGTCGTAATTGATCATTTCTTCAGTGAATCTCTGTGCAATCTGTGGCTAAAACTTATTCAGGTGTACGTTCTCCCACTTGAGTTTGTCCTCACTCTGCGGCTTGCGCTCGTCAGCCCAATGACCGACAGCGAGGATGCAGAGACAGGAGAGATTCTCGGGAATGTCAAGGATGCCACGGATGACGGTATCGGCAGAGGTGCCGTCGTCGAGACCACGACCACGCATCTGAATCCAGCATGAGCCCAGCCCGAGGTCTTCAGCCTGATACTGCATGGAGATGGCGGCAATGGAACCGTCTTCCACCCAACAGTCGTTCTGCAGGGGATCGCCCAGAACGACGATGGCTACAGGTGCACCCTTGAGGAACTGCGAGCCCATGTTCTTCGCATCAGCAAGTTTCTCAATGTCGAGCTTATCGTCGACGACGACGAACTGCCAGGCGCGCTGGCTCTTGGAGGTGGGCGACATGAGGGCGGCACGCAGGATGAGCTTCAGGTCTTCCGCGTCGATCTCCTCGTCAGTAAACTTCCTATGGCTGCGGCGCTGCTGCGCCAGGTCTTTAAATGCTGTCATCTGTAAACTGTAAACTATAAACTGTAAACTAATTAAATTCGCTGCAAAGTTAGTGAAAAGTTAAGAATATAGAGTTAAGAATTAAGAAAAAATATATAGCTGTAGCAATTTTTTCACTTTTCACTCTTCACTTTTCACTTTTTGTTGTAACTTTGCAGTATGAACGGACTAAAGACTACCATATACCGGAAGGTTGAAGACCTGCCGCCTTTGGATGATGCGAACTTCTTCCACAGCACGCGGCTTTTCCAGATGACGAGGGAGACACCTCGTCAGAAACCGTATATGGTGGTGGTGACGAATGCTGAGGGCGAGGTGGTGAGCCACATGCTGGGCATCGTGCGCTTCCGCACGTTCCTCTTCCCCTTGCTCGTCCACTGCCGGGTGCTGGGCGAAGGGGTGTATTATAATGAGTCAGGATCCAGGAGTCAGGAGCGCGACCAGCTCTTCGGCCTGATGCTCGAGGCGCTGACGAAGGCACTGAGCAACCGCACGTCCTATCTGGAGGTGAGTAACCTGAGTCAGAAGATGACGGGCTATAAGCAACTGAAACAGCAGCATTTCTTCCCTGTACATTGGATGAGCATCCACAATTCGCTGCATCGCCACGCACCAGAGGAACGCATCGGCGAGAAGCTGCAGAAGCGCATCGACAATGCCCGCCAGAAAGGTGTGACCACCAACGAGGTGCAGACGGAGGAAGACTTCAAGGCCTTCTCAAAGCTGCTCAGGAAGCACTACTTCTGGAAGCCTAGGCGCTATATCCCCGATGACCAGTTCTTCAGGAACATCATGAGCAGCGACGACGGACGGCTGTTTGTGACGAAATACCGCCAGCGTGTAATCGGCTGTTCGGCCGTCGTGTATAGTGAGGGGAATGCATATCTGTGGTATTCTGCATTCAGGCGGAAATCATACATCCACGTGCATCCTGACGTGATGACCATCTGGGACGCGATGCAGGACTGTTATCAAAGGGGGTGTGACCACATGTGTTTCATGGACGTTGGACTGCCTTTCCAGAAGAATCCATTCCGCGAGTTCATCCTGCGCTTCGGTGGTAAGGAACAGAGCACTTTCCGTTGGTTCCGTTTCGGCATCCGTTGGGTCAACCGCTTCCTCACCTGGCTGTATCGGGAATGATTTTATTCTTTGCCCATCATGAGTCTTTCCAGCTCGTAGTTATTGGCACTCATGTCCACCTTACGCTGTTGAGGAATATCAGGAATGGTGTAGATGCCCTTGCCATCGTCGGCAAAAGGATCTTCGCCGTCATCCGTCGGAGATGCCACGGGGTCTTCCTCTGGTATGATGAACTCTATCATCGATGACGAGTCGGCGATCTCTTCCAGATAGCGCTGATAACGGTCTTCTGCCGTCTGATTGCAACCCGCAAACAACGTCAGGGTCAGGGCCAGAGTCATGATCGTCGGTCGTCTCATATCATTTATGTTTTGGTTTTCAGTTATATGCGCTCCACTTGTTTGACACCCTTCACCGTGCGCAGCTTCTTCAGCAGTGCATCCAAACGGGAGGTGTCTTCAAGCATCACGACGAGATTGCCACTGAACAGGCCGTCGTGAGAGTCAATGTTAATAGATCTCAGCACGAGCTTCTCGTCTTTCGAGATGATGCTCGTCAGATTGTTCACGATGCCGATATCATCATTGCCCACCACACGCAGGGTAATGGAGTACTGCGACGAGCCCTTGCCACTCCAACGGGCCTTTACCACACGATAGCCGTAACGGCGTCTGAGTTCAGGGGCATTGGGACAGTCGATGCGATGTATCTTGATGCCGCCGCTGATGGTGACGAAACCGAAGATCGGATCGCCATAGATGGGCGAGCAACAGCGTGCCAGCTGATAGTCGAGGCCTTTGAGGCTACGGTCGATGACCAGCACAACATCAGAGATCGTCGTGTTGAGACCGGCAATCTTCGACTCGTCGAGCTCGAACTCCGAGGCAGAACGTGCCACATTATCACCCGTGACGGTCTTCTCGCCCTCACGTACCTCTATATATTTATCTACGACGGCATTGGCATCGATCAGTCCGTCGGCAATCTGCTTGTAGAAGTCACTTACCTCCTTGAAGCCCATCTTCCTGATGACGTGGAACATCGTCGCCTCGTTCTGTTCTACCTTACGGTTCCTGAACTTACGCTCCAGCATCTCCTTGGCAAAGAGGCCGTCTTTCACCTGCGTCTCCTTCAGCGCCAGACGGATCTTAGACTTCGCACGCGAGGTCTTCACGATCGAGAGCCACTCCTGACGGGGTTTTTGTGTCGACGATGTGAGGATCTCCACCTGGTCGCCGCTCTTCAGCAGATAACGGATGGAGACCACACGGCCGTTGATGCGGCCACCCGTACATTGATTGCCAATCTTGGAGTGGACATGGTAGGCAAAGTCGAGGACCGTCGCACCCACTGGGAACTTATAGAGATCGCCCTTGGGAGTAAACACGAACACCTCGTCTTCATAGAGATCCATCTTGAACTGATCCATCGCCTCCAGACCGTCGGCATGCTCCAGCATCGAACGAACACCAGCGAGCCAGTCGTCGAGTCCTGCTTCTCCCTTCACACCTTTATAGCGCCAGTGGGCTGCCACACCCTTCTCTGCAATCTCATCCATACGCTCCGTACGGATCTGCACCTCCACCCATTTCTGTTCAGGTCCGAGGACGGTGATATGCAGACTCTCATATCCATTCGACTTGGGCACGGAGAGCCAGTCGCGCAGACGCTTGGGATTGGGCTGGTACATATCCGTCACGATCGAATACGCCTGCCAGCACTGCATCTTCTCCTTATCCTCAGGGCAGTCAATAATAATCCTAATAGCAAAAAGGTCGTAAATACCCTCGAAACCGCACTTCTGCTTCTTCATCTTCTCCCAAATGGAATGTATCGACTTCGTGCGGCCCTTGATATGGCACTTGATGCCTGCCGCCTTCACCTTCTCCTCCACAGGACGGATGAACGCCTCGATATAGGCATCACGCGAGGCCTTCGTCTGGTTCAGCTTCTCACGGATCAGGTAGTAGGCGTCATGCTCCATGAACTTCAGCGAAAGGTCTTCCAGTTCGCTTTTCAGTTTATAGAGTCCGAGCTTGTGTGCCAAGGGGGCATAGAGATAGGCAGCCTCCTGCGACACTTCGTTGACGAATGCCTCACGCTCCTTGCGGTTCTCGTCGTCAGACTCTTCCAGGAAGGCCTTCATCTGTCGCATCAGGTTCACGCGGTCGGCAATCATAATGAGCACCACCCGCATATCCTCGGCAAAGGAGAGCAGCAGATTACGGAAATTCTCACTCTCTACGACGGGATTCTTCTCATAAAGCTGACGGATGCGCCCCAGACCGTCGATGATGCGTGCCACGGATTCTCCATAGCGCGCCTTCACCTCGTCGTGGGAGATCTTTCCCTCGTCCACATCGGGCACAAGCAGACAGGCCTCCACAGCGTCGTCACCCAGACCGATTTCCTCAGTCAGGATGGCAGCCGTCTGAGCAGCCATTTTCTTCTTTTCGTCGTAGGTAAATGAGAACAAATCTGCCATAAAGTGCTAATTTTGTGGCAAAGATACATAAAATCTCCTACGGATTACACGGATTTTACAGATTTTTTATTAAAATACCCTATTTTTCCGTATAATCCGTACAATTCGTAGAAAAAAATGATTATCTTTGCACCAATATTTTGACTAAATACCACAATTATGTTATCAGAAAAAGACTTAAAACAGATTGCACAGAAGGGTATCACCCCTGAGCAGATTGAGAATCAGTTGAACGAGTTCAAAACCGGATTCCCCTTCCTGAAGCTGGAAGCAGCCGCAGGTATCGGACGTGGCATCATCGCCCCCAATGCCGACGAGCGCAAGAAGTATGAGGACATCTGGAACCAGTACAAGGCCGCAGGCAACAAGATCGTGAAGTTCGTGCCTGCCTCCGGTGCTGCCAGCCGTATGTTCAAGAATATGTTCGCCTTCGTCGATGCCGACTACGATGTGCCCACCACCGACTTCGAGAAGAAGTATTTCGACTCGATCGAGAAGTTCGCCTTCTACGACGCACTCGACGCCGTCTGCCAGAAGAACGAAGGCAAGGGCATCAAGGCGCTCATCGCCGAGGGCAAGTACAAGGCTGTCGCTGCCAATATGCTGAAGGCCGAGGGTCTGAACTACGGTCAGCTGCCGAAGGGACTGTTGCTGTTCCACAAGTATCCTGAGGGTTCCCGCACGCCGATGGAGGAACATCTCGTAGAGGGTGCCCTCTATGCCGCATCCAACGGCGAGGCCCACGTACACTTCACCGTCTCTCACGAGCATATGGAGCTCTTCAAGGCCAAGGTGACTGAGAAGGCTGACTCCTTCGCCAAGAAGTACGGCATCAAGTACGACATCACCTTCTCTGAGCAGAAGCCCTCTACCGATACCGTCGCTGCCAATCCCGACAACACCCCGTTCCGCAATGACGACGGCTCGCTGCTGTTCCGTCCTGGTGGTCACGGTGCCCTCATCGAGAACCTCAACGAGATCGATGCCGATGTCATCTTCATTAAGAACATCGACAACGTGGTGCCCGATCGTCTGAAGCCCGAGACCGTCGAGTGGAAGCAGGTCATCGCCGGTGTGCTCGTCACCCTGCAGAAGCAGGCTTTCGAGTATCTGAAAGTCCTCGACGGCAATCCCACCGAGGCACAAATCGCAGAAATCGCCCAATTTGTCGCCCAGAATCTCTGCACCGACGCCAAGGGTAAGAAGGTCGATGCCGCCTATCTGCGTGAGAAGCTGAACCGTCCGATGCGCGTCTGTGGTGTCGTGAAGAATGTGGGCGAGCCTGGTGGCGGTCCATTCCTCACCTACAACCAGGATGGCACTGTCTCGCTGCAGATCCTCGAGAGCTCGCAGATCGACACGAACAATGAAGCCTATATGAAGATGTTCACCCAGGGTACGCACTTCAACCCTGTAGACCTCGTCTGCGCTGTGAAGGACTATAAGGGTCAGCCCTTCAACCTGCCTGAGTTTGTAGATAAGACCACTGGTTTCATCTCTTCTAAATCGAAAGCCGGTAAAGAACTGAAAGCCTTGGAGTTACCAGGTCTATGGAATGGTGCTATGAGTAATTGGAGTACTGTCTTCGTAGAAGTGCCCCTCGGCACCTTTAACCCTGTGAAGACCGTCAACGACCTGCTACGCGAACAACATCAGTAAGTAAAAGAAATCCCAGCCAAACGGCTGGGATTCTTCTTTTCTATATCCATTTGTCAATTGCCTCAACCCCTTTCTTGGTACAGATACCCCTGAGTGAGACAAAGATCAGATTCATGAATATCTCCTCTATCGTATAGTTGAGGTAAAGCTGCTGCTCCATCACATATTTTCCTAATGCATCGAAAAGTCGTGCCACAAGTTCTGGCTTCACCTCCTTGCGGAAATAGCCCTCTTCCATGCCGCGCTCGATAAACTTCGTCATATTTGTCAGCATCTGCTGGTTCTGTTGTCCTAAATAACGCGCCACCTTCGGATACTTCACCAGATCTGAATAGAACAGCGGATTGGTCTGACGCACCTCTTCCACTTTCAGCTTGTATGCCACCAGGATAATCTCCATCACGTTGTTGCAGTACA
>JAEEPF010000216.1 GCA_016284635.1 Prevotella sp. | reverse complement strand
CTGCTGCACGACCTGGAAAAGAACAAGCAGGCATCGGCCATCGAGGTGATAGACTATCTGAAGCAGCACGTTAACGTGTTTGCCGACGGAACGGTGCAGGGCGACGATCTGACGCTGCTCTTCCTGCGTCATGGCGCATCGCAGAAGAACCACTCGGCGGCTCCTCGGCGCATCATCATGAAAAATGAGATGACGGAGGTGAGTCGTATGCGTGGCTTCTTCCTCTCAGTATGCCGCGAGCATGACATCGACGACGAAACGTTCAAGACGCTCAACCTCGCCATCGAGGAATGGGTGGCCAACGTGATCAACTACGCCTATCCCAAGGGCATCAGAGGTCATGTGGAACTGACGGCAAAAGTGTCAGAGGGCATACTGACGCTGGTCATCAAGGACCACGGTGCACCCTTCGACCCCACACAGCATGCAGATGTAGATGTGGAAGCAGAACTGAGCGAGCGCCAGATAGGCGGTCTGGGCATACACCTTGTGAAGGCCATCATGGACACGGTAAACTACGAGCGCACGGCCGATGGCTACAACGTACTCACGCTGACGAAAACATTAAAAAAATAAATAATTAAACTATGAATATCGAGATTAAAGAACAAAACGGTTCCTATCTTGGAATCCTTACCGGCTGGATCGACACAGCCGAGGCCTCACAGTTTCTGGAAGACCTGAAACCCCTGATGGCCAATGCCAACAAGCGCATCGAACTTGATTGTGCCAAGTTGGAATATATCTGCAGTCTGGGCCTTCGTGGTCTGCTACAACTGAAAAAAGAAAGCGCCGCCAAAGGAGGAAGTATGATACTCACCCATGTAGAGGGCGAAGTGCAGAAGATTCTCACATTAACAGGCTTCAACAGACTGCTCGACATCCGATAACAAGGGTATCGTCTCAGATGTAAGGTACCTAATATTATTGGCAGCCCTGATGGCGATTATGACCGTCAGGGCTTAGGAGAATGTGTTGTCTGACTCTTGTGTTTCGGCCAAGATTGACAAAGATTTGCATAAATCGGCGACGTTCTCTTTCATCTATATGCGATGATTCAGAGTTTTATTCTGTTTGGGGGCATTTTAAGCGTTTAGGTTAGAATGATTTTCTCTATTTGATTAATATTTAGTCATATTTTCTATATTTGATGTATAATTTGGTAGATATCTCTAAAGTTTGTACCTTTGCAGCCGATTAACTAATAAGATATCATAATGAGTAAGGAAATTGTTTTAGTGACAGGTGCCAATAAGGGCATCGGATTCGGAATTGCCAAGCACCTCGGCCTGAGTGGCTGGCAGGTGATTATAGGCGCACGCAACGAGCAGCGCGCAGAGAAAGCCATCAGCGAGTTGAAGGCTGAAGGCATCGACGTGTTAGGGTGGGTGAACATTGAACTGAAAGACCTCGCCAATATCAAGAAGGCTGCCAAGGAGATCAAAGAGCGATTTCCTGAGTTATCGCTGCTGGTGAACAATGCCGGTATTCCTGGCGACATGAGTGTGGACAGCGAGCATACGGAGATCAGCGTCATCCGCGAGACCCTCGACGTGAACTTCATCGGCACCTTCGCCCTCACCAAGGCATTGATTCCTCTGATTGCTAAGAACAATGGCCGCGTCGCCAACGTCACTGTGCCCTCAGAGATCAGTCCTTACTGGCACCCGTTAGCCTACGTGGCCAGCAAGGCAGCACAGAATGCTATGATGGGTGTGATGGCTATCGAATTCCAGCAAGCAGGTACGCCTGTGGAGATCTTCTCTGTTCACCCAGGTCCTACGACCACCGACCTCAACGGCAATATGTCGCTCCCTGGTTTCCACAACATCAAGACTGTCGGCCAGAAGTTTGCTGAACTCATTAATGACGGCCAAAACCATCAGGGCGAGTTCATCGAGCTCTATCCGATAGTAAAGGAAGATTAGGCTTTCGTGGCGTCCTGAATGACCAATCCCGCCAGCATGAAGCCGAAGATGGCGGTGATGTGGGCAAGGGTGCCGTTGATTTGGGCTTTCGAAGAACACCATTCATGGTTCAGGAGACTTTGGTCACCTGGACCATTCTTTGCTTTGGGACACATACATTGCTCGTTGCCGCAGGTGGCATTGTGGCCTTTGTTCTCCAATAATTCATCGCTATAGATGCATTGGAATTTACGCTTGGGGTACTTTCCCTGGCTCTTAAATTTCTTTCGCAAAGCACGAGCCAAAGGATCACCCTGCACCTTCCAAAACTCAGTTACTTTAATGCGAGTTGGATCCATCTTCAGCGCAGCACCCATCGATGAGAAAAACTTGGAAGATGGGAACTGGGTTGCCATCAGGATGAGCAGCGCCTTATCCTTCAGAGAGTCGATGGCATCGATGATGTAGTCGTAGCTATCAAGATCAAACTCCTCAGCAGTCTCTTGCGAGAATATCTTCTGCAATGCCATTATCTCTGCTGAGGGATTAATGCTGAGCAAACGCTCTTTCAGTGCTTCCACTTTCACCTGACCAATGGTTTTGGTAGTAGCCATCAGTTGGCGATTGATATTCGTGATGCACACGCGGTCTGAGTCTACAATCGTCAACTGCTTGATACCGCTGCGAATCAGACTTTCAGCGCACCAAGAGCCTACACCGCCCACGCCGAAGATAATCACCCGTTTCTGGGCTATCCGTTCCATCGCCTCGTCACCCAGCAGCAGCTCTGAACGCCTGAATATTGCATCTTGTATTGCCATCGTCTTTCTTTATTTTGGGCGCAAAGGTACGAAATAAATTCTAAATCGTACCATGAGTTAGGTATATTTATCGCTTTTTCTCACGTCATCGTGCAGATTCTACAAAGATTATCGTAACTTTGCAAAAAATTTGCGAAGATGGGCTGCACCTCAGCAATTCGAGTAAGCTCGATTGCATTCGGTTTGCACCATCTTTGGCACGCGAATTAAGTGATTAGGTTTATGAAAGCAATCAGTACACAAAAGGCACCAGCTGCCATCGGCCCGTACAGTCAGGCCATCCAAGTGGGTAATCTCGTATATACCTCTGGTCAGATTCCCATCGACCCTGCCACAGGGAACTTCGTTGAAGGAGGCATCAAAGAGCAGACCCGTCAGTCGCTGACCAACGTGAAAGCCATCCTTGAAGAAGCCGGTCTGACGATGGGCAATGTAGTAAAGACAACGGTGTTCATGGCCGATATGAACGACTTTGCCGATATGAACGCCGTCTATGCGGAGTTCTTCGCGGAGCCTTATCCCGCACGCTCTGCTGTCGCCGTCAAAACTTTGCCGAAAGGGGCGTTAGTTGAGATTGAAGTCGTGGCAGAGATATGAAACGGATTGTTATTGCTGTATGTCATCCAATATCGTTCAAATGCGTTTCTAGCGTATTTCTTCCAGGAACCGCAGCTCTGCCTCCAGCATCTCAAGTTTCAGCATAGGACAGCCTGCCTCGCGGGCTATCTCCAAAGGACGGGTGTAGAGATAGTATATCTCCATACGACGGTGGAAGTCATAGTCCAGTCGCATGGATGGCGAAGAGGGCGTCATGTTATCCGTCATATCTATCATCTTGTCGACAAACGCCTCATCCAGGTTCTTCACGCCCAGATGCTGGGCAGCACTTACCACCTCCATCATCTGCTCGCGAATCAGTTGACGCGTCGACTTGTTCTTCAGCAATTGGTCTGTCTGTGTGTGCAGTGCTACCGTCATACCGTTGAACGGCATGTTCCATACGGCTTTCTTCCATCGTGCCTCATTGTATTCAACCAGTCCCGTCTCGATGCCTGCCTGACGGAACTCATCCACCACAGCCTGCATCAGCGCTTCATCCTTGCAGGAATAGTTGGCCAGGTTGATGCTGCCATAACATTGGTGATTGACGACGCCAGGCTCCGTCTTGGCAGAACAGATAAAGGCCAGTCCGGCAGCCAATTGCACGCTGGGGAACATCTTCTGCACATCCTCCTCCACCCCGATGCCGTTCTGAATGAGCACCACCAGCGTCTTGACCTTCGGTCGAGCCTGCTCACGCTCGGCAGAGTCGATGCGAGCATCACTCTGCTCTCGCTTACTCGCAGCCTTGTCATGGAGCAATGGAGGTAGCAACGTCTGCAACTTGCCGTTGTTCACTGACTTCAGACACACCAGCACCACGTCTCACTTCGGCATGTCCTCCGTGTGCAGATAGGCATTTACATCGTCCAAATGAAACGAACCGTTGCAGGAATCTACCTGCAGACCGTGCTGTTTCACATACTCATAGTCACTGTGAAACAGGAAATGAAGTTCCTGTCCTGCATGAGCCAATTTTGCTCCATAATATCCACCAATGGCACCAGTGCCAATCACTCCGTATCTCATTTTGATAACAATAATTTGTTAAATGTGAGTGCAAAGATAGTAAAATCTCGCCTTTTTCCCGTACTTTAGCCGATGATTTTAA
>JAEEPF010000215.1 GCA_016284635.1 Prevotella sp. | reverse complement strand
GGAACCATTTGATCTCAGGTGCCATCAGCGAGGGGTTGCCCATCTGGCGCATGAGGTAACGGCCGTGGGGTCGCAGCTGACGGTAGTGGGCGTTGAGGTAGTAGCGGCAGGAGTCGGCAAAGAAGAGTGTGCGCTCATAGGTGCCATTGATATTGGAGAAATAGGCCGAGTCGGCAAAGGCTGAAGCCTTTGCTAATTGAGAATCGAGAATGGATAATTCTTGCGTCCCTTCGGTAGCAAGCGGCAAGCCGAGCGGAGAATTATGATTACTGACGGGCGTTTGAGCAGACGCAGGAGTATTCAATCCGAAAATCGTAAATAAAAGAATAATCATTCTTACGATTCCCTTGGGGAGAGTGAAACCGATGCGGCTACCCTTGCCGAGGGTGCTGGTGGCCCCCATCGAGCAGACGGAGAAGATCTGGCTGACCTTGCGGTACTTCTCGATGATGCCCTTGCAGTTGAGCAGGCCGAAGCCATGGGAACTATGAACTTTGCGCTCGGCTTTACCGCTTGGCTCTGCCAAGAACTTTGAACTTTGAGCTTTATGATTACCTTCAGGATCGATGATTGGCTTATTATCAAAAAGGTGGTCGAGTTGGTCTTGTGTCATGCCCTGGCCGGTATCTTCGACGGCAATCTCCACACGGTCGTCGAGGTCGCGGGCAGAGACGGTGACGCGGCCGTCCTTGGGGGTGAACTTACGAGCGTTATCGGCCAGCGTGTTGAGCATGAAGAGGGTGAGCACCTTGTCGGCCTTGACGACGGCCTCCGTGGGCTGCACTTCGAGGTCGACGCCCTTCATCTGGAACGATGTGCGTCCACGGGCAAGAAGGTCGAAGAGCGACTGCAACGGGAAGCTCTCGATATGCAGGCTAAGATCACCCTGACGCAGCTGTATCCAGTAAGTGAGCACCTCGTTGTAGTCGTTGATCTGGTCGGTCAGCTCGCGAATATAGTCCATCGCCTCCTCACTCCTTACTCCTTCTTTTCTTCTCTCCTTCTCTCCTACTTCATGTATGATGCGGTCAATGAAGGGCGTAATGCTGTTGACGAGCGAGATCTTCGCGCGCTGTTCGAGGCTGAGGCGTTCACCATTCTCCACCCTCAGGCGCTGTACGGCCAACTGCTCACGTTTCTGTTCGAAGAGATCGTCGGGGATATCCTCACGGCGTTTGCGGCGATTCATGTGGTTGAAGAGCCAGAGCGAGAAGAGCAGCAGGATGATGGCAATGACGACGGCAATCAGCATAAGGTTCAATTGCGCGGCGGTTTTCTCATACTGGCTGGCACGGGCCTCGAGCTGACGGTCCTGACGAGTGGTCTCCTGCAGGTCGAGGTAGAGATTGCGGTTGTAATCGCTCTGCTGCTTGTCATCCATGGCGGCATAGGCCACGCTGAGTTGTTCGCGGATGGAGGCAACGAGGTCAGGGGCCTGATAGATGAGCGAGTCGGAGAGCGCCTGTTCGAGGTTGAAGAGCGCACTCTCATAGTCGCCAATCTGCCGGAAGCAGGAGGCGAGCGTGCGATAGGCACCGGCTATCTGGTAGATGTCGCCATACTGTTCGAAGATGGCCAAGGCGTTCTCCGCCAGCCAGCCTGACAGCATTTCGTCATCGACACCTTCGGGATTAATAAACTTCAATGCGGGCAGGTTGTCTTCAAGCAGCTGACGGCGGTAGTCTGGATCCATCAGGTGCTCGGAGAGGGCCTCGAGGGCATTGGCGGCGAAGAAGGGGTAGTCGCCCTGTCGGGCAATGAGGAAGCAGCGCATCAGGTGGTCGAACTCCTGCTGGTTGATCTCCTGCTGGGTGCCATGGGTGATGATGCCGCCCGCACCAATGTTATATAGCCAGTTGAGCATCTGGGCGGTGTCGCGCTGCACCTCGTTGGGGTTGATAGCGTGAAGGGCCTCGATGGACTGTTTCTCCAGGCCTACATAATAATAATAGGTGGAGTTGACGATGGCGTATTCGCTCTCGGCATAGTGCAGACGGCGCTGCAATCTGGGCGAGAGCTGGTGGCGTTCCTCGTTGATGCGGCTCAGCGCCTCGTCAGCCAGTTGACGGTACTCATGGAACTCACGGTTGCGCGAACGGCGCTGACAGAGTCGCATATGCTGCACGTAGGCCACCATGCGCTCCACCTGGTTGTCGCTCGTCTCCAGCACTTCATCCAGCAGCGTCTCCGCCTCGTCATACTGCATGCGGACGATACAGACGAAGGCCTGGTTATTGCAAGCCTCCGCCCTACCCTCGCTGTAACCATCCGACAGTTCGCAGGCCCTGACGGCATAAGCCTGGGCCGAGTCGATGTTGCGGTAATGATATGCATAAGATTTTGAGTTCAACTTGTCCACGGCGCTCTTGTCCGGGCGTGAACAGGCCGAGATAAGAATGGTTGATATGACGAATAGCCAGAATTTCATGAGTAAGAATAGAATCCCCCCTGCCCATTGAGACAGAGGGGATAGACGTTTATTATGCGCGAGCCTTAGCCACGTAGCCGAGTGCTTCCTTGCACTTGTCGGTCACATACTGCCAGTCGCCAGCCTTCACCTTGTCAGAGGGGAACAGCTTCGAGCCCATGCCGACGCAGAACACACCGGCCTTGAACCACTTCAGAAGGTTCTCCTCCTCGGGAGCCACGCCACCGGTGACCATGATCTTCGACCAAGGCATCGGGGCTTTCAGACCCTTCACCATGTTCGGACCCACCACGTCGCCGGGGAACACCTTCGTCAGGTCGCAACCCAGCTCCTGGGCCTTGCCAATCTCACTGACAGTCATACAGCCCGGGCAGTAGGGAATGAGACGACGGTTACACACAGGGGCGATGTCGGGATTAAAAAGCGGACCCACCACGAAGCAGGCTCCCAGCTGAATGTAAAGGGAAGCCGTGGGAGCATCGACGACAGAACCGACACCTAATGCCAATTCGGGGCACTCCTTGTCGGCCCACTTCACCAGTTCTCCGAAGATCTCGTGGGCGAAATCGCCGCGGTTGGTAAACTCGAAGGCACGAACGCCACCATCGTAGCAGGCCTTCACCACATTCTTACAAGTCTCAAGGTCCTTGTTATAGAAGACGGGCACCATACCGGTGTCGCCAATCTTCTTCAGGACAGCTATCTTATCAAACTTTGCCATATTCTTTTCTTTGACAACAACTTGGACAACTTAAACAACATTTTTGAGCGACAATTTGTCGCTATTGGCAGCTGCTGCCAGAAAAAGTTGTCTTAGTTGTCATCGTTGTCGTTATTTAAAAACTTGTCGTTGTTTTATCTCTGGACGCGACCACTTGCATTGCCACCAGCGAGGCTCTCTACCTCATCGACACTCACGAGGTTGAAGTCACCATTGATGGTGTGCTTCAGGGCAGAAGCAGCAACGGCGAACTCGAGGGCCTCGCCCTGAGTAGCCTTGGTCAGCAAGCCGTGGATCAGACCTCCGGAGAACGAGTCACCACCACCCACGCGGTCAATGATCGGATTGATCTCGTAACGCTTTGACTGATAGAACTCCTTGCCATCGTAAATCAGAGCCTTCCATCCGTTGAACGTTGCGCTGTAAGACTCACGGAGCGTAGAGACGACATACTTGAAGCCGAACTCCTGCATCATCTGCTTGAAGATGCCCTCGTAGCCGGCCGCGTCAGTCTTGCCACCCTCAACGTCGGCATCGGGCTTGAAGCCAAGGCAGAGCTCTGCGTCCTCCTCGTTGCCGATGCAGACATCCACATATTTCATCAACGGGCGCATGATGCTGATGGCCTTCTCAGAGGTCCACAGTTTCTTGCGGAAGTTCAGATCGACAGAGACTGTCACACCGTGACGCTTGGCAGCCTCACAGGCCAGCTTCGTCAGTTCGGCAGCCTTGTCGGAGATGGCGGGCGTAATGCCACTCCAATGGAACCAGGCAGCACCCTCCATAATCTTGTCGAAATCAAAGTCTGCGGGAACGGCCTCTGCGATAGAAGAGTGCGCACGGTCGTAGATCACCTTCGAGGGACGCATCGAGGCACCCGTCTCGGCATAGTACAGACCCACACGGTCACCGCCACGGGCGATGAACTCCGTGTTTACGCCATAACGGCGCAGGGCGTTGACGGCAATCTGTCCGATCTCGTGCTTCGGCAGTTTGCTGACGAAATAAGCCTCGTGGCCGTAGTTAGCCACCGAGATAGCCACATTTGCCTCACCACCGCCGGGGATGATGCGGAATGATTCACTCTGAATGAAACGGTCGTTTCCTTGCGGAGACAGGCGGAGCATGATCTCGCCCAATGTTACGATTTTAGCCATTTTCTTTTTCCTTTTTTAATATGTAAGTAAACTAATTTTCGTTTGCGACCACAAAGATAGCAACTATTTCTGACTTGAACAAATATTTTAAGGGATTTAAAGGAAAAAAATACGGAAACGATTACATGATTTCGTTTACG
>JAEEPF010000214.1 GCA_016284635.1 Prevotella sp. | reverse complement strand
TTGCGAATAACATTCACACCGCTGTTGTCGATATGTTCAAGCGGAATGCGGGCGGTGTCCGTCTAGTGAATGACGAAGCCAATGCCGATTTTGAAATTACGTTGTTGAGTTATTCCAACAAACCTGAGAACTACAACAGCAGCAGCGATGTCGAGACTTATCGCGTGACGATTCGCGTGTCCGTTAAATTTTATGACAACGTAAAAGAACGAATTATTTACGAGAACAAGTCTTTGTCTGCGGATGGGGTCTATGATGTACAAGCGAACGAGACCGAGGACCGCCATGGGCAGACGCGTGCCGTCGAAAAACTCCAGGACCTCATTGTGTCGAACGCCCTGGCTAAATGGTAGTCGCTACGCTTTTTTAGACGACAAATGCGTAGGACGAGAGTCGCAACCATGCTTGCATGGTTATGACCGAGTCCAGCATTTGGGATTAGAGCGAAGCGATAATCCAAAGACTAAAGACGAACGATTAGTGTCATCCTGAGGTAAAACCGAAGGATCCAGTGAAGGTTAGAAGTGAACAGTGTCATTCTGAGCGAAGCGTAGCGTAGTCGAAGAATCCAGTTGCTTTGGGGTTACGCATTACAAGATTTTACAGAATCCATCTTCCTTACAGCCGTCTGGAAGACGAGTTTGCGAGATGCTAGCGGTTCGACAGGCTCACCGATCTTGACGATAGGCCAAAGGCTGGAGATTAGAGGCTAGAAACTAGAGGTTGAGACTAGAGAATGTCCGCGTGGCGGTTTGCGTGACATTTGCTAACGACTATTGACTAAAGACCATGGACCATTGACTAACTACTAATGTCCAATGACTACTGACCAATAACGACCTATAAAAAAAGCGACTCGGCAATATCGTAGGAGTACGCATCTTGCCGAGTCTGGGGTTGGTTTGGAGTACTATAAATATGCTTATTTTTTTGTGATTTGTTAAGCCCTATTGCAAAATATTTCGTAAAAAAATGCGAAAAATCACATCAATTACAGAAACTGGTTCAAAGTTACCCGATTTTCGTTGAGCAGAGCCTCGGTGAGCGTGCTGCCTTTGTAGGTCAGCTTTAGCGAAAAGAAGGGTTCGCCGCGTTCGAGGAGTGCGAGGAATATCAAATCGCCGTCCCAGTGGGGGAGTTCCTTCACTTTCTGCTTATCTACCCATTCCAGTTCGCCTTCGTCGCAGTCCTTGAGCGAACCGGCAAACTCGGTTGCCGTGAAAAGGTGCATGAACTCGGTTTCGTTCATCCCGTCGCTGATGAAGGTGACGATGCCACGGTACTTGGGGCGAATTAGCGTAAGTCCTGTTTCTTCAAGAGCTTCGCGGCGGATGCAGTCTTCGGGCGACTCCCATTCTTCGAACTTGCCGCCGATGCCTATCCACTTGTCCTTGTTGATGTCGTTCTTTTTTTTGATGCGGTGGAGGAGCAGGTATTTGCCGTCTTGTTCGATGTAGCAGAGAGTCGTGTTGATCATGCTCTCAAATATAGAATTGTTTGCAATAGGGTATTTTAAGGGGTGTTTAAAAAAATTAATGACCTAATTTCGTTGTATAAATGTATAATTATTATATGAATTACGAAATTTTGGACTGGAATTATGCAGAATTGGGTTAAAGAAATCGTCGTAGATTCAAAGTTTGAAAATGTGCGGACTCTTACAGAGTTTGTTGAAAGTTCTTTGGAACCGCTCAATCCTTCGCCTAAGGCCATCATGCAGATTGGCGTTGCGATTGACGAACTGTTTAGCAACGTTGTTCGCTATTCGGGGTCGGCGAATATGAAACTGATTCTGAACGTGAATGCCGATGTATTGACGGCAAAGCTTACGTTTATTGACGAGGGCGTGGAATACGATCCGTTAAAGAAAACCGATCCGGACGTGACGCTCTCGGCTGAAGATCGCGAAATTGGCGGGCTAGGTATTTTTCTTGTGAAGAAGATAATGGATGGAGTTGAATACAAGCGCGATGGTCAGAAGAATATTTTGACTGTTGTTAAAAAGCTTGGATGATTTATTAAAAATTTAAAAAACAAAACAAATGAGGCTGATATGAAAATCGAAAAGAAAATGGATGGCTCGAATATGTCGATTGCCTTGGAGGGTCGCTTGGATACGATGACCGCCCCTCTGTTGGAATCGGAAATTCAGGGCAAGCTAGATGGAGTTGCTGAATTGCAATTTGACTTTGATAAACTTGTCTATATCTCTTCTGCAGGATTGCGCGTGCTGCTTTCTGCACAAAAGATTATGAATAAGCAGGGCAAGATGTTTATCAAGAATGTCTGCGATGAAATCAAGGAGATTTTTGAGGTGACGGGATTCTCAGATATTCTGACGGTCGTGTAGTTTGGTCTAGATTTTGTATGGATGAAAAAACGGCACCTGCGGGTACCGTTTTTTTTTGTATGAAAAGGAGATGCCCGCGCGGTGGCGGGCTTGACTGTGACGACCGGCGGCTCGATTGCAATATACATTGCGATACCTCGCCGCCTCTCGCTTCCATCGCCGATTAATATCGGCGACTCCAGCTCACAGGGGCCTGCTTACTTGACGCCAATGAGGCTCAAGTCTCTGACAGCACCCTTGTCGGCGCTAGAAGCCATGGCGGCGTATGCCTGCAATGCCTTGGACACGACGCGGTCGCGGTGTTCCGGCTGCCAAGCCTTGGCGCCACGAGCTTCCATATCCTTGCGGCGTGCGGCGAGTTCGTCGTCGGTGAGCTGCACGTTGATGCTGCGGTTCGGAATGTCGATTTCGATGACGTCGCCCGTGTGCACGAGGCCGATGTTACCCTTGTTGGCGGCTTCCGGAGAAGCGTGGCCGATGGAGAGGCCGCTCGTACCGCCGGAGAAACGACCGTCGGTGAGGAGGGCGCAGGACTTGCCGAGGTGACGGCTCTTGAGGTAAGAGGTCGGGTAGAGCATTTCCTGCATGCCGGGGCCGCCCTTCGGGCCTTCGTAGCGGATAACGACCACGTCGCCTGCCTTCACCACGTTCGGGTCGAGAATGCCCTTCACGGCATCTTCCTGGCTTTCAAACACCACGGCGGGGCCGGTGAACTTGAAGATGGATTCATCAACGCCGGCGGTCTTCACGATGCAGCCATCGACAGCGAGGTTACCGTACAGAACAGCGAGGCCGCCGTCCTTGGTGTAGGCGTGTTCGCCATCGCGGATAGCGCCCGTGGCGCGGTCGAGGTCGTGGTCGGGGTACATGAAATTCTGCGAGAATGCGACCAGGTTGTACTTGCGGCCCGGGCCTGCGAGGTAGCGCTGCTTGGCTTCTTCGCTCGGGTTGCGCTTGAGGTCGTTTACTTCGAGGGCTTCGCCCATGGTCTTTGCGTGGACGGTCTTCGCGTCCTTGTGGAGGAGGCCCATACGGTCGAGTTCGCCGAGAATGCCCATGATGCCACCGGCGCGGTTCACGTTTTCGATATGGATGTTGTGGACGGTCGGGGCCACCTTGCAGATGCACGGCGTGTTGCGGGAAAGGCGGTCGATGTCCTTCATGGTGAAGTCAACGCCAGCTTCCTGGGCCACGGCGAGCAAGTGGAGCACGGTGTTGGAGGAACCGCCCATGGCGATGTCGAGGCGCATGGCGTTTTCGAAAGCGTCCTTCGTGGCGATGCTACGCGGGAGGATGCTGTCGTCGTTCAAATCGTAATACTGGTGGCAGAGTTCCACGATGCGCTTACCGGCGGCTTCGAACAGTTTCTTGCGTTCGGCGTGCGTCGCGACGATGGTGCCGTTACCGGGCAGGCTGAGGCCCAGAGCTTCGGTCAAAGAGTTCATGGAGTTTGCGGTGAACATGCCGGAGCAGGAACCGCAAGTGGGGCAGGAGTTCGCTTCGATGGCGGCCACTTCTTCGTCGCTCACGGAGCTGTCGGCGGAATCGATCATGGCGTCAATCAAGTCGAGAGCGCGGTCCTTGCCGTCCTTCGTCGTGACGTGGCCAGCTTCCATCGGGCCGCCGCTGACGAAGATTGCCGGAATGTTGAGGCGCATGGCGGCCATGAGCATGCCCGGAGTCACCTTGTCGCAGTTGGAGATGCACACAAGGGCGTCGGCGCGGTGGGCGTTTGCCATGTATTCGGTGGAGTCGGCGATGAGGTCGCGGCTCGGGAGGCTGTAGAGCATGCCGTCGTGGCCCATGGCGATACCGTCATCCACGGCGATGGTGTTCATTTCCTTCGCGACACCGCCGGCGGCTTCAATCGCGCGGGCGACCACCTGGCCCAAGTCCTTGAGGTGAACGTGTCCCGGAACAAACTGGGTGTAGCTGTTCACGACGCAAATTACCGGCTTGCCAAAGTCTTCCACCTTGGTTCCTGTTGCGTGCCAAAGGGCGCGTGCACCGGCCATTTCACGGCCTTCCATAGTCTTGAGCGAACGAAGTTTCGGCATAATTATTCCTTATAGATGCAGTCCACCCACGTGGATGGACTATTATATGCCGT
>JAEEPF010000047.1 GCA_016284635.1 Prevotella sp. | reverse complement strand
TTATTAGCATAAGGATTAGAAGAATAATGAAATCAAGATTGTTTATTCCGAATAGATTTCGTAGAAGTTTGCTATCTACAACACAGTAAATACTCAAATTCAGAATAACGAATTATTCGGAATAACAGTTATCGCAGTCGACGATGCCGTACATAGTTTATTTCTTCCACTGTTTGATGGTGTAGACTACCACGCCCCACACCTGGAAATTATCATCCTCGCTGATGCGGAAGGTCGGACCCGAGGGATTCTCGGATTTCAGTTCGATGTAACCTTCGTCCCTATGCGACAAATCCAGACGCTTCACGTTGAACTCACCATTGAGGTAGGCTATCACAATGTCACCGTGCTCGGCTATTACGCTCTTGTCTATCACGGCGATGTCGCCTTCTTCGATGCCCACGTCAATCATCGAGTCACCCTTCACGCGCCCGTAGAACGTGGATTCCGGATGGTGGATCATATCGCGGTTGAAGTCGAGCGTCTCAGAAAAGTACTCTTCCGCCGGAGAGGGGAAACCCGCCATGATCGACGGTGCGATCTGCAACTCCAGCTTCTTGTCGAATTCTCCTTTGTAAATCTTCATAGATCATTCCTATTGTCTGGCTGCAAAGGTAAGAAGAAAACTTCAAAAAAGCAAATTATCCTCAAATAAATTGTTCATTTAGTCATTTAGTCATTTAGTCAATTGGTTTTTGAAAATGGAGTAATTAGTCATTTAGAATATAATATATTAATATATATATTATAATATATATATTAATATATTATATTTATAGATTTGTGAATGACTGATTGGATTTAGCAATTGACTAAATGACTAAATGACTAAAACTAAAGATAAGGGAATATGAATTTATTTTACACACAAAACCTCAATTGTTCGCTGCCAATTTAAACATAAAGTAAATCCGAAGTTTAGTCTAAGTAAAGCCTGATTTTACGAAAACTAAAGTCGGAGTTTAGTCTAAGTAAAGTCGGAAGCGCGGAAATAGCCTAAAAAAGGCAGCTCAAGGCTGCCCGAGGTGTTGGTAAATAATGTTTACTTCTGCAGGGAGGAAGGTGCGACGCCGGAGTCTTGTCAGGTGCTCGAGATCGGGTTCTTCACTCAGCAGAGATTTGAGTTTGAGCCAGGCTGAGCGTGGCTGGATGTAGGGAAAATAACGTTGGGCGAGCTCCATTCTGCCCATTGAAGAAAGATGATTGACCATCGAAAATGAGTTTTAATAGTTAAACATGTTTGATGGTACAAAGGTACAAAAAAAACTTGAGATATGCAAGAAAACGACAAATATTTTACTAACGACAAATATGATTTAATAAACGACAACTTTGACAACTTAGACAACTTTTTTCTGGCAGCACTGCTGCCTATGGCGACATGTTTGTCGCCCCGTAAATGTTGTCTTTGTTGTCATAGTTGTCGTAAAAATCAAGCCCTCAGTTGTCGAAAGTTCATATAACTTCATAGAAGGTGATTCGTAATGAATAAATGCTTGCATAATTAAAAATAAATGATTAATTTTGCAAAGTGATTCGGAAGAGAGGAACGCAGTGCGCAGGCGGGAGGCTCGGAAGGGTTGCAAAAGAGAATTTTTAAAGCTTATGTTTAATTAAAAAAAAGAAAGGAACAAAAGAAATGGCAAGATCAAACATTCCAATGGTAATTAACCTGCGTCAGAACACCAATGACACCAGCACTGCTTACGGCAAGTGGTTCGCTGAAGTAGACTCGAAGGAGCCTCTGAACCTGAAGGGTTTCGCCAAGCACATGACCGGTCACGGCAAGATTGCCGACTACCAGATGTGCGTGCTGGTGCTGGGTCAGGTCGTCGACTGTATGAGCGAGCTGCTGGCACAGGGTCAGCCCGTGAAGCTCGACGGTCTGGGAACGTTCTCACCGAGCGTCGACGGACAAAAGCTGGGTAAGGACACCCTGGCAAAGGCCGTGGAGGCCGGTGCCGATTCGATGATCAACGGCATCAAGATCAACTTCACGCCGGAGAACATCAAGGGTGAGAAACTCACCAGCCGAGCCTTCAAGGAACAGTGTGTGTTCGAGCTCGGGTACGTCGTGGAGAGTGAGGTGCGCATGGTCGGTGGCAAGGAGCGCCGCGTGCAGAAGAAGACACCGATCAGCTACCTGCTGGCACCTGCAGCTGACGGCAACGGCGGTGGCAGCAACGGCGGTTCTTCGCAGAACGGAGGCACCCAGAACGGTGGAACCTCTGGCGGCGGTTCTCAGTCTACAGCACTGGCTTCGCCGACAATCAGCGGTACGACTCCGTTTGCTGAGACCACCTCGGTGAGCATCAGCGGCCCTGCTGGCGCAGAGATCCGTTACACCACCGATGGCTCGACACCTACGGCTGAGAGCACGCTCTACAGCGAGGCATTTACCCTGAGCGACACCACGACCGTGAAGGCTATCGCCATCAAGGACGGTGAGTCGAGTGAGGTTGCGAGCAAGCTGTTCACCAAGTCCAGCGGCGACGGCGATGACGAGATGGATCAGAACTAACGGCTAAGGTTTTTTTTAGTCTAAGGAATCAAGGAATCTAGGAATGGTGGCACCCTGTGCCATTGCTGCGCCAGAGAGGTGCAAAGCACCGGAAGATTCCTATATTCCAAGATTCCTTAGACAAGAAATCCCTAGAAGAAAGGAGATTAGCGTATGAAGAAGCGTATGATTGAGATTGCGGTGAAGGTCGTAGTAGCCGCGCTCACAGCATTTCTGACGGCCATCACAACGACGAGTTGTATGGGGTACGGGCCCATTGCGCTCTAAGGAGCGCGGCGAATCACAGGGGACAGTCCCCCAGTGCGATAAGTCGCACAGATGGGACAGTCCCCATGATTCACCCGGATTAACACGGCCTTAATGAATTAAGGACACGGCTTTCTCAGCGAAGAGGAAGCCGTGGCTTTGTTAAGGGCTCTTTCAGGCAATGAATTTGGCTTTTTTGAAAATAAAAAGGCAAAGTATTGCATGATTTCGCAAAAAAAGACTACCTTTGCACCCCGAAAACAGAATGAGTATATTCAGGATAACAAGATAAAATGATTAATCAACCATCGTATTTAAAAGAGGGAGACAAGGTTGCGCTTGTTTCTCCCGCCTACTGGATGCCAGAAGACACCCTTATCCAAACCGCAGAAGTGATCAGACGTTGGGGACTGCAGCCGGCCATCGGCCCGCACACCAACAGCCTGAACGTAAACGTCTATGCTGGAACTGCCGACGAACGGGCTTCCGACCTGCTCTGGGCTCTCAATGATGACAATATCAAGGCCATTATATGCTCCAGGGGCGGATATGGCTCCATCCATTTGCTGAACCGCATCCCGGCTGAGGTCTATCAGCGTCATCCGAAATGGCTGATCGGTCACGGCGACGTCACCATGCTTCTCAATGCCGCTGTCGGAGCCGGGACGATGTGTATCCACGGCCCTATGGCATTCCAGATCGCCAACGAACAGGATCCTGCCACGACGATTACCCGCAACATGCTTATGGGCAACATACCGCAATACAAGATCGCCAGCGACCCCTACAACAGATGCGGTCATGCAGAAGGCATTCTGATAGGTGGCAATCTGTCAAGCTATGCTGCCATAGCCGGAACGAAGTTCCATCTTTCACAGGATCAGGACATCATCCTCTTTATCGAGGAGGTGGAAGAGGCACTGCACGATATTGACAGACTGTTCTATACGCTACGCCTGATATTGGACTTCGAGAGGGTAAAGGGCATCATCTTCGGCACATTCAGCTCCATCAAGTTCGACCTTCAGTTCGGCAGTGTCGAGCAGATGCTGATAGCCCATCTGCACGACCTGGACATCCCCGTATGCTGCGGATTCCCCGTGGGCAGCAACAGTTGCCTGCCTCTCATCGAGGGAGCACCGTGCTCACTCGACGTCACACTGGACAAAGCGGTACTGACCTTCAACGTTGAAGGTTCCGTTGAGACATATGATATAGGAAGAGAGCAGCCTCAACTGATGAAACCAGAATTGGCTGCTATCTGTATCGATTGAGAAATCACTTTCCCAATGCGGCGAGCTTCGACTTGATCTTGTCGACGTAGGCATCGATGGTGGCTACGGCGACAATGTTCACCACGTCGCGGACTGAGGCACCGAAGTCGATGAAGTGGATGGGCTTGTTCAGACCCATCTGGATCGGGCCGATGATCTCCGCGTCGGAGCCGAGCATCTGCAGCATCTTGTAGGAGGAGCGGGCAGAGGTGAGGTTGGGGAATACCAGCGTGTTCACCTTCTTGCCTTTTACCTTCGTGAACGGATACTGCTCGTCGCGCAACTCGTCGTCGAGGGCGAATCCCAACTGCATCTCACCGTCGATGAGCAGGTCGGGATAGAGCGCCTGCATCTGCTCCACGGCGTTCTTCACCTTCTTGGCGCCGTCGCTGGTGGAGGAGCCGAAGTTGGAGTGGGAGACCATCGCGATGACGGGCTTCTCGTTGAAGAAGCGAACGGCGGTGGCAGCGAGCTTGGCGATGTCGACGAGGGTGTCGGTGTCAGGGTTCTCGTTCACCAGCGTGTCGGCGATGTAATAGGTGCCCTTGGGGGAGTTGATGATGTGCATCGCACCGAAGTTCTTGTATTCCGGACGGATGCCGATGACCTCCTTGACGACTTTCACGGTGTTGGAGTATTTCGTGTAGAGACCGGTGATGTAGGCGTCGGCCTCGCCCGTCTCGACCATCATCATACCGAAGTAGTTGCGCTCGAACATCTTGTCGTTGGCCTCCTGGAAGGTGTAGCCGTCGCGCTGGCGCTTCTCGGTGAGGATGCGGGCGTAACGCTCACGGCGCTCCTGCTCGGAGGGGTGGCGCAGGTTGACGATCTCGATGCCTTCCAGACTGAGGTCGAGCTTGGCAGCGAGCTTGGCGATGTACTCGTCGTTGCCCAGGAGTATCGGCTGGCAGATGCCCTCGGCCTTGGCCGTGACGGCAGCCTTCAGCATCGTGGGGTGTACGGCCTCGGCAAAAACTACGCGCTGGGGATGGGCAGCAGCAGTGGAGTAGAGCTTCTGCGTGAGTTTGGTCTCCTGACCCAGGAGCACGTTCAGCGAGTCTTTGTATTCGTCCCAGTCCTCAATCTTCTTGCGGGCGACACCGCTCTCGATGGCTGCACGTGCAACGGCAGAAGAGACCTCGGTGATGAGTCGCGGATCGACGGGTTTCGGGATGAAGTAGTCACGGCCGAAGGTGAGGTTGTTCACCTTGTAGACGTCGTTCACCACGTCGGGTACAGGCTGTTTGGCGAGGTCGGCGATGGCGTTGACGGCAGCCAGCTTCATCTCCTCGTTGATGGCGGTGGCGTGTACGTCGAGGGCACCACGGAAGATGTAGGGGAAGCCGATGACATTGTTGATCTGGTTGGGATAGTCGGTACGGCCCGTGGACATCAGCACGTCGGGACGGGCGTCCATGGCATCCTCGTAGGAGATTTCCGGCACGGGGTTGGCGAGGGCGAAGATGACGGGATCCTTGGCCATCGTCTTGACCATGTCCTTCGAGAGCACGTTGCCCTTGGAGAGGCCCACGAAGACGTCGGCATCCTTCACGGCCTCTTCGAGGGTGTGGATGTCGGTACGGCTGGTGGCGAAGAATTTCTTCTGTTCGTTCAGGTCGGTACGCTCGGTGGAGATGACACCCTTCGAGTCGAGCATCACGATGTTCTCCTTCTGGGCACCGATGGCCATATAGAGCTTGGTGCAACTGATGGCAGCAGCGCCGGCACCGTTGACCACGATCTTCACTTTCTTGATGTCCTTGCCGATGACCTCCATCGCATTCTTCAGTCCGGCGGCAGAGATGATGGCAGTGCCGTGCTGGTCGTCATGCATCACGGGGATGTCGAGGGTCTTCTTCAGACGCTCCTCGATGTAGAAGCACTCAGGCGCCTTGATGTCCTCGAGGTTGATGCCGCCGAAGGTGGGAGCGATGCGCTCTACGGCCTCGCAGAACTTCTCGGGATCCTTCTCGGCCACCTCGATGTCGAACACGTCGATGCCACCGTAGATCTTGAACAGCAGGCCTTTACCTTCCATCACGGGCTTGCCGCTCATGGCGCCGATGTCACCGAGTCCGAGCACGGCGGTACCGTTTGAGATGACGGCGACGAGGTTGCCCTTGTCTGTGTATTTGTATGCTGCATCGGGATTGTCCTGAATCTCCAGGCAGGGGAATGCTACGCCGGGAGAGTAGGCCAGCGAGAGGTCTGTTTGAGTACGGTAAGCCTTCGTGGGCTTCACTTCGATTTTGCCGGGACGCCCGCTCTCATGATACTCCAGAGCGGCTTCTTTCGTGATTTTGACCATAGTGTACTTGTATTATTATCCTAAAATATTTGATGCTGATTTGGAAATCGGGCACAAAGTTAGTAAAAAGTTGAGAATTAAGAGTTAAGAATTAAGAAAAAAAAGTGTGGAGGCAGTAAATTTTTCACTTTTCACTCTTCACTTTTCACTTTTTGTCGTACCTTTGCAGCGAATTTGTATGAATATGCAAGATACGAAACCCATTTCAGCCTATAAACAAGGACTCCGTTCGAAGATTATCGAGACGGCGCTGAAGGATTTCCGTGCGCGTGGTATCCGTGCGGTGAGGATGGATGACGTGGCAACGGAGCTGAAGATTTCCAAGCGTACGCTCTACGAGATCTTCGGCACCAAGGAGGTGGTGCTCTCGGAGTGTGTCAGAAAGTATTTCGAGGACCGTCGCCTGAATATGGAGGTGCAGATAGCGCATTGCAAGAATGTGATGGAGATCGTGATGGTGTTCTTCCGGAAGAAGATAGACGAGATCCGTCATACGAACCCGCAGTTCTATGCCGACCTGGCACAGTATCCGCAGTTGGCAGTCTATCTGAAGGAACAGAAAGAGCGTATCCGTACGGAGTCGGCGAAGTTCTTTGAGCGTGGCATACAGGAGGGCTATTTCCGTGAGGAGTTCAATCCGGAACTGGTGACAATGCTCTTCGAAGCCCTGAACAAGTACGTGATGGAGAACCGCCTCTATGAGCAGTACTCCTTCGAGGAAATCTTCAAGAACCTGGCCATCCTCACGCTACGTGGCATCTGTACGGATAAAGGTCTGAAACTACTGGATAAGTTGTTATAATTTTTTGGCACGGATTACTCAATTATTTGGCACGGATTACACGGCTTTTATCAAAGACACGGCTTTTTCTGCGATAGAGAAAGCCGTGTCCTTATTATTAATAAGGCCGTGTTAATCCGTGCCTAAAAAATTACTGGTGCTGATCGCGGAGCAGGTCGTTGACAGTCTTCACGGGATTGAAGGTGCCGAGGGGCACTTCAACGAAGACGGTACTCCAATTGCTCATCGCACCGTTCCACAGACCTGGTAACTCCAAGGCTTTCAGTTCCTTACCGGCTTTCGATTTAGAAGAGATGAAACCTGTGGTCTTGTCGACGAACTCAGGCAGATTGAAGGGTTTGCCCTGATAGTCCTTCACGGCGCAGACAAGGTCTACGGGGTTGAAGTGCGTACCCTGGGTGAACATCTTCATATAGGCCTCGTTGTTCGTGTCGATCTGCGAGCTCTCAAGGATCTGGAGCGAGACGGTGCCATCCTGGTTATAGGTGAGGAACGGGCCACCACCAGGCTCACCCACATTCTTCACGACACCACAGACGCGCATCGGACGATTCAGTTTCTCACGCAGGTAGGCGGCATCGGCCTTCTTACCCTTGGCATCGGTGCAGAGGCACTCGCTGACGAACTTTGCAATCTCTTCGATTTGGGCATCCGTAGCACCGGCATCGAGGACTTTCAGATACTCGAAGGCCTGCTTCTGCAAGGTGACGAGCACACCGGCGATGACCTGCTTCCACTCGACGGTCTCGGGCTTCAGACGATCGGGAACCACGTTGTCGATGTTCTTGATGAAGATGACGTCGGCATCAATCTCGTTGAGGTTCTCGATGAGGGCTCCGTGACCACCTGGACGGAACAGCAGCGAACCGTCGTCATTGCGGAACGGCGTGTTGTCGGGATTGGCAGCGACGGTGTCGGTAGACGGCTTCTGCTCAGAGAAGGTGATGTCGTACTTGATGCCGTACTTCTTGGCGAAGGAGTCTGCCTTCTCAGCCACCTTGGCCTTGAAGAGCTCCATGTGCTCGTGAGAGACGGTGAAGTGTACGTGGGCCTCGCCGTTGGATGCGGCATAGAGGGCTCCCTCCACGAGGTGTTCCTCCATCGGCGTGCGTGCGCCCTCAGGATACTTGTGGAAGAGGAGGAGTCCCTTCGGCAGCTGACCGTAGTTCAGTCCCTCGGCTTTGAGCATGTTGGCAGCGACGGCCTTGTACTTGCCCTCGGCGATAAGTGCCTTGATGCCCTTGCCTTCGTTCTTCTGGCAGACGGCATCGAGGGCCTCGTAGAAGGCGAACTTCTCGATGGAGTCGAAGTACTTCTTCTCGAAGTCGGTGGTGGGCACGTCGTAGTCGGCGTCGACGAAGGCGAACATGTTCTTGAACATACGGCTGGCAGCACCAGAGGCAGGCACGAACTTCACGATCTTGTTGCCTGCGGCCTTGTACTGGTTCCAGGTGTCCTCATACTTCTTGCGCTCGTCGGCATTGGGGGCGATGATGCCACGTCCGATGCCTGCGGCTGCCTCCAGCTTCAGGAAGGGGAATCCGGTTTTGAACTCGTTCAACTGATTCTCAATCTGCTCAGGGGTGATACCCTTCTGTGCAATCTGTTTTAAGTCTTTTTCTGATAACATAATTGTGGTTTTAAGTCAAATATTGGTGCAAAGATACGATAAAAAGTGAAAAGTGAAGAGTGAAAAGTGAAAAATTTGCTGCCACCACACATTTTTTCTTAATTCTTAACTCTTAATTCTCAACTTTTCACTATCTTTGTGCCGAAAATGGTGGATTATGGCAGATTTGTTCTCATTTACCTACGACGAAAAGAAGAAAATGGCTGCTCAGACGGCTGCGATCCTGACGGAGGAAATCGGTCTGGGTGACGATGCCGTGGAGGCCTGTCTGCTTGTGCCCGATGTGGACGCGGGAAAGATCTCCCACGACGAGGTGAAGGCGCGCTATGGGGAGTCCGTGGCACGTATCATCGACGGTCTGGGGCGCATCCGTCAGCTCTATGAGAAGAATCCCGTCGTAGAGAGTGAGAACTTCCGTAATCTGCTGCTCTCCTTTGCCGAGGATATGCGCGTGGTGCTCATCATGATTGCAGATCGTGTGAACCTGATGCGGCAGATGAAGGCCTTCCTGGAAGAGTCGAACGATGAGAACCGTCAGGAGCGGGAGGCTTTCGTCAACGAGGTGTCGCAGGAGGCCGCCTATCTCTATGCTCCCTTGGCCCATAAGCTCGGACTCTACAACCTGAAGCGGGAACTGGAAGACCTCTCGCTGAAGTATATGGAGCACGATGCCTACTATATGATCCGCGAGAAACTGAACCAGACGAAGGCCTCGCGTGATGCCTATATCGAGGCGTTCATTCGTCCTGTGGAGGAGAAGGTGAAGGCGGCAGGCATCAAGTGCCATATCAAAGGACGCACGAAGTCGATACACTCCATCTGGGAGAAGATGAAGAAGCAGAAGTGCGGCTTCGAGGGTATTTACGACCTCTTCGCCATCCGCATCATTATCGACTGTCCGCCTGAGAAAGAGAAGATGCAGTGCTGGCAGGCGTATTCGATAGTGACGGATATGTACCAGCCCAATCCCAAGCGTCTGCGTGACTGGCTCTCCGTGCCCAAGTCGAATGGTTACGAGAGTCTGCATATTACCGTCCTCGGCCCACAACAGAAATGGGTGGAGGTGCAGATCCGTACGGAGCGTATGGACGAGATTGCAGAGAAGGGTGTGGCTGCTCACTGGCGCTATAAGGGCGTGAAGGGAGAGGCCGGACTCGACGACTGGCTCGCCGGTGTACGCTCGATGCTGGAACATGCCGACGGTCTGGAGGCGATGGACCAGTTCAAGATGGATCTCTACGAAGACGAGGTGTTCGTCTTTACGCCTCGTGGTGATCTGTTCAAGTTCCCTGTTGGTGCTACCGTTCTCGATTTCGCCTATCATATCCACTCCAAGATCGGCAATCAGTGTACGGGTGGGCGCATCAACGGTCGTGTGGTCTCCATCCGCTATCTGCTGAAGAGTGGCGATCAGGTGGAGATTCTCACATCGTCCACGCAGAAGCCCCGTCAGGAGTGGCTCTCGATTGTGAAGACCTCGCGTGCGAAGTCGAAAATTCGTCTGGCGTTGAAGGAGACACAGGTGAAAGACGGTCTCTTCGCCAAGGAGATGCTGGAGCGTAAGTTCAAGAACCGTAAGATTGAGCAGAACGAGGCGACGATGTTCCATGTCATCAAGAAGATGGGCTTCAAGGAGGTGAGTGACTTCTACAAGCAGATTGCCGAGGGACTGATCGATGCCAACGCCGTCGTAGATAAATATATAGAGGTACGCGAGGGCGAGAAGACTATCACGGGTGACAATGTGGCACGCTCTGCCTCGGAGTTTGAACTCGACGAGTCGAAGATCGCCGGTCTCAATACAAATATCTCTGATGATGTGCTGGTCATCGACCGTAACCTCAAAGGACTCGACTACCAGTTGGCACGTTGCTGTCAGCCTATCTATGGTGATCCCATCTTCGGGTTCGTCACCATCAGCGGTGGCATTAAGATACATCGTATCGACTGCCCCAATGCTCCAGAGCTGCGACGCCGTTATGGCTATCGCGTGGTGAAGGCCCGTTGGAGCGGCAAGGGTTCGTCGCAGTATTCCATCACCCTGCGTGTGGTGGGCAATGACGACATCGGCATCGTGAACAATCTGACGAGCATCATCTCGAAAGACGAGAAACTCGTCCTGCGCAGTATCAACATCGACTCCCACGACGGTCTGTTCAGTGGCAATCTCGTCGTGATGCTCGAAGACACCTCACGCTTAGAGTCGCTACTGAAGAAGTTGCGCACCGTGAAAGGCGTGAAGCAAGTGGAAAGAATCTAAAAACCTAAAATGATATGAGACGATTAACGACTATCGCATTCGTAATGGCCTTGCTGCTGATGGCATCCCTGGGGTGCAAACAGACAGCTGAGGACCGTTATAATCGTTATCTGGAAGAAGTGGCCGACACGTCGTCGCTGATAGAGTTCATCACACCGGAGGAGGATCCTGTAGCCCCTCCGACGGATGACGGAGATGACCCCTTTGCCGACGATGGTAAGGGTATCTATACGATTCCTGAGATTCCTCAGGAGCGCAAGGTGGATATGAATGCCAATACGTACGAACTCGAAAAGATAATGCAGGGTCGAGAATAATTACCCAAGTTATGCCACAGATTCTTGCGTCCCGATGGTAGCAAGAATCTGTGGTTCCTATCTCACTCACGATACAGCCAGGTGAGAAACTTATTAATCCAACGGATGCCGAAACGGAACCAACGGAATGTGCTCTGTTCCTTACCACCGAAGCGCAGGATAAACTCACGGAAAGGATTCTTCTGGAACGGCAGTCCAACGTCCATGAAACACATGTGGTCACACCCCCTTTGATAACAGTCCTGCATCGTGTCCCAGATGGTCATCACGTCGGGATGTACGTGGATGTACGATTTCCGTCGATAAGCCGAATACCAGAGATACGCATTCCCCTCACTATACACGATGGCCGAACAGCCGATGACGCGCTGGTGATACTTCGTCACGAACAGCCGTCCATCTTCTTCGCTCATGATGTTCCTGAAAAACTGATCGTCGGGGATATAGCGTTTCGGTTTCCAGAAGTTATGCTTCCGCAACAGTTTTGAGAAGGCCTTGAAGTCTTCCTCTGTCTGTACCTCGTTGGTAGTCACACCCCTTTGACGGGCGTTGTCGATACGTTTCTGCAGTTTCTCGCTGATGCGCTCCTCAGGGGCATGACGATGTAGTGAGTTGTGGATGCTCATCCAGTGTACGGGGAAGAAGTGTTGCTGTTTCAGTTGCTTGTAGCCCGTCATCTTCTGACTCAGGTTACTCACCTCCAGATAGAACGTACGGTTGCTCAGTGCCTTCGTCAGCGCTTCGAGCATCAGACCGAAGAGCTGGTCGCGGGGATACTGGTCGTCATGATAATATTCACCTTCACCCAGCACCCGGCAATGGACGAGTAGGGGGAAGAGAAACGTACGGAAGCGCACGATGCCCAGCATGTGGCTCACCACCTCACCTTGCGCATTCGTGACCACCACCATATACGGTTTCTGACGGGGTGTCTCACGCGTCATTTTGAAGAGCCGTGTGCTGTGAAAGAAGTTCGCATCCTTCAACGGCGGCAGGTCTTCGGTCTTGCGATATATGGTGGTCTTCAGTTCGTTCATACTGCAAAGATACATATTAATTGAGAATTAAGAGTTAAGAATTAAGAAAAAATGTATTTCCGACGGCAATTTTTCTTAACTCTTAACGCATAACTCTTAACTTTTCACTAACTTTGCAGCGAAAATCAAACGTAATCCAATATGACAAATTTCAAAGACCTGGCGCAGATGCGCCGAAGCCATAGGAAGTTTACTGACGAGGAGATTGACGCAGAAGATATGAAACTCATCCTGCGTGCAGCCCTTATGTCGCCCACCTCAAAGAGCCAGCGTGCATGGCAGTTCGTCGTCGTCGATGATAAGACGGACCTCGAGAAACTCGCCGATGCAAAGAACCTTGGTTCTCAGTTCCTCAAGGATGCCCCCGTGGCCGTCGTCGTGCTTGGCGATCCTGTGCAGAACGACTGTTGGGTGGAAGACGGTTCCATTGCTGCCATCTCCATGCAGTATCAGGCCGAAGACCTCGGACTGGGCTCCTGCTGGATCCAGATGCGTGGGCGTGGTCTTGACGACGGCACCTCTGCCGATACCGTTATCCGTGGCGTCCTCGACATTCCTGAGAATTTCTCATGTCTCTGCATCCTCGCCATCGGCCACTGGGCTGACGAGCGCAAGCCTCAGAGCGAGGACAAACTCAAGTGGGAGAACGTTCACTTGAATAAGTATTAAGGAGTCAGGAGACAGGAGTCTGTAGATATGATAAATTACGATTTGAATAAGATCAAGGCGATCATCTTCGATATCGACGGGGTGCTGAGTGCTGAGACCATCACGATGGGCAATGACGGCGAGCCCCAGCGGACGGTGAACATCAAGGACGGATATGCCATCCAACTGGCGATGAAACTCGGACTGCGCATTGCCATCATGACGGGAGCCAAGGTCGAAAGCGTGCGCCACCGTTATGAGGGACTGGGTGTGGAGGATATCTACATCGCCTGTGCTGTTAAGATTCAGACCTATGAACAGTTCCTGGCGAAATACGGCCTCACGGATGAGGAGGTGATGTATATGGGTGACGATATCCCAGACCTGGAGATCATGCGTCGTGTGGGCTGTCCCGTCTGTCCCAAGGATGCTTGTTCGGAGATCAAGGAGGCCTCCATCTACGTCAGTGACCGTAAGGGTGGCTACGGCTGTGGCCGTGACGTCATCGAGCAGACGCTCCGTGCCCAGGGTAAGTGGGTGATGAACGCCAAAGCCTTCGGTTGGTAAATTTGGCAACGGACAAACACGGACAAACACGGACTAAAAAGAGGAAGTCCGAGAAATTCCGTTAAGTCCGATGCAAGAAAAAAGAAACAATGATGCACTACAAAATAGTCTTAGCAAGTAATTCGCCTCGCCGTAAGGAGTTGTTGGCTGGTTTGGGGATGCCCTTTGAGGTAAGGGTATTGCAGGATATCGACGAGAGTTATCCTGGCGATTTGCCTGTGTCTGAGGTGGCTCTGTATATCGCTGGCAAGAAGGCTGATGCCTATCGCGCTACCCTTGCTGACGACGAACTCGTGATCACTGCAGACACCGTGGTCATCGTGGGTGATGAGATCTTGGGCAAACCCGTCGACGAGGCGGATGCAGAACGGATGCTTCGGCTCATCAGTGGACGTACCCATCAGGTCACCACTGGCGTCTGTATGCTCACCCGTGAGACGGAACGCCGCTTCGCCGTCACTACTGATGTCACCTTCAAACCACTCTCCGACGACGAGATCCGTTATTACATCACCCGCTATAAGCCCTTCGATAAGGCTGGCGCCTATGGCATCCAGGAATGGATAGGCTACATCGGCGTCACAGGTCTTCACGGCAGTTACTACAATGTGATGGGCCTCCCCGTACAACGCATCTACGAAACACTCCAACAAATAGACTAGACACATTATTATATTATATAAGGACACAATGACACACAAGATAACACATCACACTCGACTTACAGCCCTGCTGCTATTTTTCAGCTTTTCACCTTTCCACCTTTTCACCTTTTCTGCTTTTGCCCAGAAGCGTCAGATGGCAGAGGCAGAGAACTATCTGCGCAGTGGCAAGAACTTCGACAAGGCTGAACAACTGATGACCAGGCTTCTGCGAGACTCTGCCAACCAGCAGAATCCCCGCATCTACAACATCTTGCTGCAGGCCGTGGAGAAGCAATACGATGCGCTTAACGAAAAGATGTATAAACGTCAGACTATCGATACCCTGAAACTCTTCACCCTCAACCATCGCATCTTCACCATCGCAGAGCGTCTCGACTCCATTGATGCGTTGCCTGACAAAAAGGGTAGGGTGAATCCCGACTATCGTAAGGACAATTCCCAGCGCCTGCTCAACTATCGTCCGAACCTTTTCTTCGGAGGGGCGCATCATCTGCGCAAGGGTGACTTCCTGAAGGCCTACGATTTCTTCGAGACCTATATCGATTGTGCCCGTCAGCCACTCTTCACAGACCACGATCTGATGAACAACGATGCCCGTATGGGGGAGGCAGCCTATTGGGCCACCTACTGCGGCTATCGTATGAACGATCCCGTGCTCACCCTCCGTCATCACGAACTCGCCCGTCGTGACACGACCAAACTCGAATATACGCTCCAGTATGTCGCAGAGGCGTGGAACCGTCTGGGCGACAAACAACGCTATGCGGAGATCCTTTGGGAGGGATTTGCCTTCTACCCCAAGTCTGCCTATTTCTTCCCCCGTTTGATGGATGCCTATACTGCCAAGGGCAACTATGAGCAGGCGCTCTCCGTCGTGGATGAAGCACTTAAGGCCGACTCTCTCAGCGAACTCTATCTCTTTGCAAAGTCCACGATGCTCCTTAACCTCGGGCGCTATGCCGAGTGTCTCGATATCAGTAAACGTATCATCGCTCTCAATGACCAGATGGCTGATGCCTACTACAATGCCGGCACCGCCTGTCTGAACATCGTCCTCAAGATGGACTCCCGTCGTCACAAGAAACAGATACGCAAGATGTACCAAAAGGCACAGCCCTATATGGAGACCTACCGCCAACTCGCCCCTGAGGCGAAGGACAAATGGGGCCCTGCACTCTATCGCATCTACTTCAATCTGAACCTCGGAAAACAGTTCGATGAAATCGATCGCCTGCTCAAGAAGTAATTTCTTCCCCTCCTGAGTTCTTGCGTCCCTTCGGTAGCAAGCGGCAGAGCCGAGCGGGAGGGGTTAGGGGTGGTCTGAGCAAACGCACGGCTTGAAGCGGATCAGACCCCTCTGGCTCCCCCTACTCAGGGGGAGAAATGATATGTTCAAGCTCAGAAATGAGCCCGTTCTTGTTAATTATTTATAAAAGTAATCATCTGTAAACCGTAAACTGTAAACCATAAACAAAAAAGTTGTATCTTTGTGGATTAGAAGTATTATTCGTCTAAAACATAAAGTATTATTGATTATGGCAGACAATGCACAATTGATCGCTCAGTGCGAGGCACGGGCAAAAGAATGGCTCTCTCCCGCCTTTGATGAGGAGACACGTAAAGAAGTTCAGGCAATGCTCGACGCAGAGGACAAAACCGCTCTCATCGACGCCTTCTATCAGAACCTCGAGTTTGGTACGGGTGGACTCCGTGGCATCATGGGTGCCGGTACCAACCGTATGAACAAGTACATCGTAGGCATGGCCACACAGGGCTTCGCCAACTACATCCTCAAGGCCTTCCCTGGCCGCAAGGATCTCGCCGTCGTCGTAGGTCACGACTGCCGCAACAACGGACGTATGTTCGCAGAGTCCGTGGCAGCCATCTTCTCCGCCAACGGTATCAAGGCTTATCTCTTCGAGAGCCTCCGTCCTACGCCGGAAATCTCCTTCGCCATCCGTCAGCTGGGAGCACAGGCAGGTGTCAATGTGACCGCCTCTCACAACCCCCGCGAGTACAATGGCTACAAGGCTTACTGGGACGACGGTGCCCAGGTGCTGGCTCCGCACGATACGGGTATCATCGAGGAAGTGAACAAGGTGACCATCGACCAGGTAAAGTTCGAGCCCAATTACGACCTCATCGAGATCATCGGTGGTGAGATGGACTGGGACTATCTGCAGGCTGTCAAGGAGGCTATGGTGGATCAGGATGTCATTCTGCGTCAGAAAGACCTCAACATCGTCTACTCTCCGATGCACGGCACAGGCCGCGTCATCATCCCCGAGGCCCTGCGCTCATGGGGCTTCCAGAACATCCATGTCGTCCGCGAGCAGATGGAGATCGACGGTAACTTCCCCACAGTCGTCAGCCCCAATCCTGAGAATGCCGAGGCTATGACGCTCGGTATGAAACTCGGTACGAAACTCAATGCCGACCTCGTCATCGCTTCCGATCCCGATGCAGACCGTCTCGCCATCGTATGCCGCAACTCGAAGGGCGAGTGGGAGATCCTCAACGGTAACCAGACCTGTATGATGTTCTGCTGGTACATCATCGCCAACAAGAAGAAACTCGGCCAGCTGAAGGGCAACGAGTTCCTCGTGAAGACCATCGTCACTACAGAGGAAATCGCAGAGATCGCTAAGAAGAACGGTGTCGAGCTGCGCGACTGCTACACGGGCTTCAAGTGGATTGCCAACGAGATCCGTATCTCTGAGGGCAAGCAGAAGTACATCGGCGGTGGTGAGGAGTCATTTGGCTTCCTGCCGTTTGATAAGGTCCGCGATAAGGACTCCCCCGCATCAATCTGTCTCATCTGTGAGATCGCAGCCTGGGCCAAGGACAACGGCATGACGCTCTACGACCTGCTCATGAACATCTATGCCGAGTACGGCTTCTCGAAGGAGAGCACCATCAACGTGGTGAAGCCAGGTAAGAGCGGTGCCGACGAGATCAAGCAGATGATGGTTGACTTCCGCGCCAATCCTCCGAAGGAGTTGGGTGGTGAGCCCATCGTGCTCTGGAAGGACTATCAGACGCTCGAAGGCAAGAAGGCCGACGGTAGCGTGGAGAAACTGAACATGCCCACTACGGCCAACGTGCTCCAGTGGTTCTGCGCAGACGGTACGAAGATCTCCGTACGTCCTTCAGGTACTGAGCCGAAGATCAAGTTCTACTGCGAGATCAAGGATTCTGCCTTCAAGGGTGCTGCCGACTACGACAAGTGCACCAAGGCTGCCGAGGATCGCATCGAGGCCATCAAGAAGAGCCTCAACCTCTAACACCTTTAATGAAATGAAAATCCCCGCCAACTCGGTGGGGATTTTTATTTTATCTTTTTAAGAACGCCTCTGCACGGGCGAGGTCTTCGGGAGTGTCGATGCCGACGGTCTCAACATCGGTGAGACCCACACGGATGCGATAGCCGTTTTCGAGCCAGCGTAGTTGTTCGAGGCTCTCTGCTTTCTCCAAGGCACCCTGCGGCAGACGGGTGACCTCGGCAAGCACTTCACGACGGTAGGCGTAGATACCCAGGTGTTTGAGGAAAGGGTAGTGGGTGAGCCACTCGTCAGCTTCTACACCTCTTATATATGGTATGACGCTGCGACTGAAATAGAGGGCGAAGCCGCGACAATCAGTAACGATCTTCGGAGAGTTCGGATTGCGCACGGCGTCGATGGTCTCGAAGCGTTTGCCGAGAGTACCGATCTGTGTCGCAGGATCGTCGAAGAGGTGCATGAGCGTCTCGATCTGCGAGGGCTGGATGAAGGGTTCATCGCCCTGAATATTGATTACCACCAGGTCATCTCCTTCCTCCTTTCTCATTCCTCCTTCCTCGATTTTTTCCACGGCCTCCTCAATGCGGTCTGTACCGCTCTTATGGTCTGCACGTGTCATGACAGCACGCCCTCCGAAGGCCTCCACAGCCTCAAAGATACGTTCATCGTCGGTGGCGACGTATGCCTCTGGCAGTACGCTGACGGCCTGTTCATACACTCTCTGAATCACTGTCTTACCGCCGAGCATGGCCAGCGGCTTGCCTGGGAAACGCGTCGATGCGTAACGGGCGGGAATAACGGCTATAAACTTCAATTCTTTAATGTTTTAATTCTACAATTCTTCTTCGTGGTTGCAAAGGTAATCAAAAATCTGCATTTTATCGTTAAATTATATGGAAAAGTTTGGGCGGCAGCAAAATTATTAGTAAATTTGCAAAGATTTTCAAATGACTACTCAATGACAACCAAACGATATATCATCACAATAATGGCCCTCATGCTCCTGATGCCCGTTGGCGCTCAGAAGATTACGATTGGTACACTGACTACCAAGGACGGGGGCGACTACAATGGCGAGATACAGGCCGGCAAGCCTCACGGTAAAGGCCGCACAGTGTATAAGAACGGTAACGTGTATGAAGGCGAGTACGACAAGGGTAAGCGCCAGGGCTATGGCACCTACGTCTTCAAAGACGGCGAGAAATACGAGGGCGAGTGGTTCCAGGACCAGCAGCACGGTCAGGGCATCTACTACTTCGCCAACAACAACCGCTACGAAGGTCTGTGGTTCCGCGACTATCAGCACGGCCACGGCATCATGTACTATTTTAACGGCGACAAATATGACGGCGCTTGGTTCAAGGATATGCGCTCGGGCAAAGGCCGTTACACGTTTGCCGGCGGTGCCTATTACGACGGTGACTGGCTGAACGACAAAAAACAGGGACAGGGTGTCTTCGACTGGGGCGACGGCTCTTCGTATAAAGGCGAATGGAAAGACAACATGCGTTCGGGCAAGGGCACGTTCCGCTATGCCGACGGCGACACCTACACAGGACAGTGGGCCCACGACGAGATGAACGGACGTGGCATCTACAAGTTCCAGAATGGCGATGTGTATGAGGGTGACTACGTGAACGGCAATCGCACGGGATCGGGCATCTTCAGCTATGCCAACGGCGATCGCTACTCCGGCTCGTTCGTGAATGGCGACAAGCAAGGCCAGGGCACGTTCATCTGGAAGAACGGCGATATGTACACCGGTCAGTGGCGCGCAGACAAACAGGAAGGCCGTGGAAAGTTGACGAAGAAAAGTGGCGACACGGTGGAAGGTGTGTTCCGCAACGGCAAGACTAACGGCGAGTGCATCATGCGCTTTGCCGACGGCTCGAAGTTCAAGGGCCACATGAAGGATGGCAAGCGCAACGGTCCTGCCATCGAGGAGGACAAGGACGGTAATCGTTTCGAGGGTTCCTACGTCGACGATGTGCGCGACGGCAAGTTTATCGAGAAAGACCGTAATGGTCGCATCGTCCGCCAAGGCACTTACACCAGAGGCCACCGGTCTGTAAATTGATAATGGACAATTGATAATGGACAATTAAATAAAAAGCTTATGATTATTGACACAATTGACAAGTTGAGTGACTACGTGGAACTGAATCCACTGTTTGCCGACGTAGTTGAATTTCTTAAAGCCAACGACCTCCAAACTTTGGAGCCTGGCAAGTATCCCATCAAAGGTGATGATGTCTTCCTGAACCTGCAGGTAGCCAAGCAGCGTACGAAAGACACCGCCTTCCTGGAAACCCACATCAAGATGATCGACATCCAGATTCCTATCTCCTGTGCCGAGACCTTCGGCTACACGCCGCTCTGCGATCTCCCTCCCTTCGAGTACAACGCCGAGAAGGACATCACGAAGTATGGCGACACGAAGGCTCAGGACTACGTAACGCTCGATCCCGGCCTGATGGCCATCTTCTTCCCACAGGACGGCCACGCCCCCTGTATCATCGATGAACCCGAGATCAAGAAAGCCATCTTCAAGGTTAGGGTGTAACCCTTTCCCCTCCTGAGTAGGAGGGGTTAGGGGTGGTCTGATCAATCGCAAGATCAGAGGCTGTTCAGACCCCCTCTAACTCCCCCTACTTAGGGGGAGAAACAAAAACTAACGCAGTAAAAATCAAACATCAAACAATATGGTAAAGAAAGAAACCACCGCAAAGAAGCCTGCAGCAAAGAAAGCCGCTGCTCCGAAGAAAACTGCCGCTAAGAAAACTACGGCAAAGTCAAATCATAAAGTTCAAAGTTCAAAGCTCAAAGCTCAAAGTCCTGAGCCCGAGAATCCGCATATCGGATTGGTGCGTAACGATGGATGGCTGGAGCCCTTTGAGGACGCCATCCGCGGACGTCATGACCACGCCGTGTGGAAGATCAACCAGCTGACGCAGAATGGCAAGAAGAAACTCTCCGACTTCGCCACCGGCCATCTCTACTTCGGCCTCCACAAACTGCCGAAGGGCTGGGTGTTCCGTGAGTGGGCGCCCAACGCCACCGACATCTACCTGATTGGTGACTTCAACGACTGGCAGGAAAATGAAAAGTACCGCTGCAAGCGCATCGCCGGCACGGATAACTGGGAGTTGAAACTTTCTGAGAAAGCCCTGAAGCACGGCCAGCTCTATAAGATGAAGGTGAAGTGGAACGGCGGTGAGGGCGAGCGCATCCCCGCCTGGTGCCAGCGTGTGGTGCAGGACGATCAGACGAAGATCTTCTCTGCCCAGGTGTGGAACCCCGAGAAGCCCTACGTGTTCAAGAAGAAGACCTTCAAGCCCAAGAAGAACCCGCTGCTCATCTACGAGTGCCACGTGGGTATGGGACAGGATGCCGAGAAGGTGGGCACCTATACCGAGTTCAAGGACAACGTGCTGCCGCGCGTCATCAAGGACGGCTACAACTGCATCCAGGTGATGGCCATCCAGGAGCATCCCTACTACGGCTCCTTCGGCTACCACGTGTCGTCGTTCTTCGCGCCCTCCAGCCGTTTCGGCACGCCCGAGGAACTGAAGGAACTCATCGACACCGCCCATCAGAAAGGCATCGCCGTGATTATGGACATCGTACACTCCCACGCTGTGAAGAACGAGGTGGAAGGACTCGGCAACCTCTGCGGCGACCCGAACCAGTTCTTCTATCCCGGCGACCGTCACGAGCATCCCGCCTGGGACTCGCTCTGCTTCGACTACGGCAAGGACGACGTGCTCCACTTCCTGCTATCCAACTGTAAGTACTGGCTTGAGGAATACCACTTCGACGGTTTCCGCTTCGACGGTGTCACCTCGATGCTCTACTACTCACATGGACTGGGAGAGGCCTTCGGCGGCTATGGCGACTACTTCAACGGTCATGAGGACGACAATGCCATCTGCTACCTGACGCTGGCCAACAAGCTCATCCACGAGGTGAACCCCAACGCCATCACCATCGCCGAGGAGGTATCCGGCATGCCCGGACTCGCTGCGAAGTTCGAGGACGGCGGCTACGGCTTCGACTACCGTATGGCCATGAACATCCCCGACTACTGGATCAAGACTATTAAAGAGGTACGCGATGAGGACATCAACGTGTGCTCCATCTTCTGGGAGGTCAAGAACCGTCGTCCCGACGAGAAGACCATCTCATACTGTGAGTCTCACGACCAGGCACTCGTGGGCGACAAGACCATCATCTTCCGCCTCATCGACGCCGATATGTACTGGCACTTCGCCAAGAAGGACGTCAACGACATGGCCCAGCGCGGTATTGCCATGCACAAGATGATCCGACTGGTGACCGCTGCGGCCATCAACGGCGGCTACCTGAACTTCATGGGTAACGAGTTCGGCCATCCCGAGTGGATCGACTTCCCGCGTGAGGGTAACGGCTGGTCATACAAGTATGCCCGCCGTCAGTGGAACCTCGTCGACAACAAGGATCTCTGCTACCACTGGCTCGGTGACTTCGACCGTGAGATGCTGAAGGT
>JAEEPF010000213.1 GCA_016284635.1 Prevotella sp. | reverse complement strand
GGCGGGGCTTTATGAACCGGACGTTTGACAAGATAATCGACATGTCTCTGATCCGCACGGTGATTGAGATCGTGCTGCGACCCATCGACGGTACGACGAAGATCAAGTCGTACACGTTCGTCAGGATGGAGGCCGGCAAGGGGTCGGCAGAGTATCCGCGAACGGCGCAGAAGGACACGGCCGGGGAACTGGCGGCGTACGACCTGGTGCCGAGCATCAAAAAGGTGGCGGAGATCGTGGGCTCGAGGGTGGACGGCCTCAGAATGGCCTTCAATACCGTGTGCCAGAACATCGAGGCCTTCAACAATATATCCGGTAATGAGGGCGTCAACCCCAATGAGGCGGTCATCTCGGTGGCTGCCATCGCGAAAGCGGGGATGGGCGACCTGAAATTCAACTGGGCGGGCATCAAACTCGACAAGATGGAGCCTCTGACTGACCTGAAGAAAAAATACAAGAACGACAGGAAGGCGATCTTGGAAAAGAAGCCAAAGGAGGAAGACTATCCGGAGGATAAGGACAAGAAGGCATATCAGGACGAGATAGACAAGTGGTATATCTCGCAGACCAAGTTGCAGGAGAAATACCAAAAGGATCTGAAGGGTTGGCAGGAAAAAGTGAACAACCAGAGAAATAAGATTGAAACTGCGGCGAAGAAACTGCAAGACTCCGTGTGTGCCTTCACGAAGGCCAAGAACAATTTCGGCCACATGTTGGCCAAAAACAAGGAGTCCTTTTATAGTGATGAGATAAACATGGCGCTGTCGGACATGGCATTCAAGGATATCGATTTCACCAAGGATACGACCAAAAACAGCGAGGACTGGCCCAAGCTGAGGACGCACTACATGCGGACGGCCGTGTATAACTTCCTGACGAAGAAGAACGTGACGGACCAGGTGAAATCGGCGGTGGCGATCCAAAGCTCTACCCTGACGAAGGATGATCTTGACGGCGGCAATTGGGAGGCGCTGGTGAACGACTTCGTGAAGAAGCCGAAGGATAAGACGGTGTTGCAAACAATCGGCGTGGCGACGAAGGACTGGTTCCTTGGCACGTATATCAGCCCGTGGAAGGACATGAAAGTGAACAGGAAGCGCTGGCGGGTAGGACTGGAGGGGAAGATATTGCTCTCTGACAGTCCTGACAATACGATTAGCTTTGAGGGTAACGGTGAAGTGAAGTCGAGGGATAACGCGATGTTTACGAACAAGACCATAGACAAACTGAAGAGCCTGCTGATGAATATAGGAGCATAAGAAAAGGTGAAAAAGTAAAAAGGTGAAAAAGTAAAAAAGGACATAATTATGGCAGATACAATATTTACGAACTGGCTGACGGCGCTGCAGAACCTGCAGGGCAGCGTGTCGAAGGACCTTGCGGAGATACGCCAACAGAAGGCGGAGATACAACAACTGAAGGAGGACATCATGAACGAGGTGGCCCGCGGCAGGTTTATACGGGACGATGAGCGGATAGTACTCTCGGCACCGGAGATCGTGATCGGCAACGTGGACGCGAGCGGGATGCTGTACGGGGAGAGCGGCACCATCGTGATCCGTGGACAGAAGTTAGGCCTGGAGGGCGTCGGTGAGCAAGGCAGCGTGGAAACACGCGCCACCCGCATCGCACAGACGGCTATCGATCCAGGTCCGGACGGCATCGAGGAGGTGGTGCGCGGACAGTCGGCCATCATCAACCAGGCCAAGCGCATCACGCTCCAGAGCAATGAGGCTGCCGACGACGGCTATTTCTCACAGTCGGCAACGACAACCGGCGCTACGGGCATCAGGATCCATGCCGACGAAGATCTGGAAATTGATGCCTCGCAGTCGGTGAAGAACCGTCTGGCAGCCATCGAGAGCAAACTGAGTGAGGTGTCGAGTCAGGCTCAGAGTCTGGACTTAGAGACTACGACAGCCCTCATAAGCATCACGCCGTTGGTGGCCGAGATGGAGGTGCTGCTGAGGGGTCAGGACCTGCTGAACACCGACGAGATACTGATGCGTGTGACGGCGACCATCATCGAGGAGCTGACAAACGAGTACAACGATAAGCTGCCGGAGGCCTACCAGGCGCTGAACAACACGATCAGCATGATGACGAGGCTGGCCGAGCTGAAGCGCAGGAAGAAAGCCTTAGAGGATGAGAAGAAATTGGTTGAGGGCGCCGCGGAGCACTTCGAGGAAGAGGAGACGGGCGCCCACCTGAGGGTGACGGCCGAGCAGATGGACTTTGCCTCGAAGGACGGCGACAATAACATCCGTGAGAATACTGCAAGCGCGATCAGCGTGCAGACGGGCAGGCTTAACATCACCAGTTATAAGAAAGACGGCTCGCTGATCGACGACAGTTATGTGCGTATCGCCTCCCACGACGTGGAGATCAGCACGGTGAATCCCCAACTGAAGGAGGAAGGCTCTACCGACGGTGACTATACGACCGACGGAAGTGTGCAGATCAATTCGAAGAACGTTTCAGTAACTGCCGTGGATTATTCCATCAGCGATGGCAACTGCGAGGTGAAGGAGCAGACGAAGGAGAGCAGATTCAGCGTGCGCACGGAGAATGTGAGCATGCTCTCTTACGACACCGAGGGCAACTCGACGGGTTCCTGGTACGTCTCGGCTGCGCAGATGACGCAGGCCTCGTTCGACAAGGACGGCAATACTTCGGGTACGCTGAAGCTGGCGGCCGAGAAGATGTCGATGGCCGCCAAGGACAAGGAATCCAAGGCATCAGGACAGATCTCTGTCAACGCGAAGGATGTCTTTGTCAAGTCGATGGATACCGACGGCTCTGGCAGCGACAAGGGACTGGCCGAGGGCGGTAACATGGTGATCCTGGCAGAGAAGATGTTCGTGGGACGCACCGACGACAAGACCCTCACCAAAGAGTTGCAGATCTCTGCCGACAAGACCGGCATCTATGGCAAGACGACTGCCGAGCTGCAGCAAGACAGCGGCAATGCCCTGGTACAACTCGACGGCGACAATATTGCCATCAAGGGCAAGAAGGCCGAGTTCTTTGGCGACAACACCGTCAACGGCAAGACCGAGTTCAAGGCCGAAGTCAATGCTCCGAAGGTGGCGGCTGACAGCGTGGAGGCCAAGTCGTCGCTCAAGAGCCCGAATATCAGCGACGGCTTTGCCGCACCGGCTTCACCCTCTACTGCCCAGCTGAATCCGAAGCTGAAGGAAGCGGATGCCCCGAAAGAGAAGTAATCTGTGGCTAAAATAATAATCATCATAAAGTTTAAATAGTATGTTAAGAAAATCGATAGAAGTATTATTAGATGAGATGGATGGCAAGTTGAGCGGCTATGCTGCCATGCTTAACTACCGGTATATGAACCTGTGTGTAGAGGCCGAGCCGGCAGCGCTGGTGCCGATCACCGTTACAGACATTGAGGGGAATGTGTATAATATAGAGGAAGTGGCCGACTGTATGCAGCCCAACCAGTTCGCATTTGAGATCGTGCCCCGCCGCATGCCCATGCTGCCGTTCATCCAGAAGGGCATCGCAGAGTCGCATCCTGAGTTCAAGCAGGAAGTAATCATACCCAAGGATGAGGACCGCTTCTTCATGTCGGGCACTGTTGACTATGACTCAGAGCGGCATATCCTCTGCACGATGCCCGAGGTGGACGATGAGCGCTACAAACTTTTGACAGAGACGGTGAAGGCACTTTACGACGAGTGCATGGTGGAGGTTGACAAGATCAAGACCAAATATACGCAGATGCTGGCGGACAGGTCGAAGGACCTGCCGGAGGATGAGGCCGACGAGGCCAAAACGGAACAGGAGAAACTGTTGAATCTGTACTCTGAGACCATCAAGAACTACCGTGACAATAAGGAGAAGGAGATCGAGGAGGCTCACAACACCTGGTTGGCCGATGAAGCCGAAAAACATCTGAAGCAGATGCGGGAAAAAAGGGGCTGACGGATAAAAAAACGACCACGAATTTCACGAATTACACGAATTGGCTGGCGCAGCTAAAAATTCGTGTAATTCGTGAAATTCGTGGTCAAAAAACTAGAAGAGTGTCTTACTAGTCTTCAGGGAAGGTGAAGTCCACCTTCTGCACCCCGTAGCCGTAGATGGTCTTGAAGTCGTTCTTCATCGAGATGACGGTGTAGCCGTTTTCGCGCCATTTCGCCTCACGCTTGGCACCCTCTTCAAGGTCGGCATGGTCGCGCTCGTTATCGTCGGCCACGAGCATGAAGGTGGCGGTGCGGTATTTCTCATTACTTAGGCAGTAATTGTGCATGGCTTGGTCACCGCTGCTGTTGCCGAACGAGAGCACGGGCACCTTGCCGATCTCCTGGCTGATCTGCTTCACCTTGTTCGTCTTCAGGTCCTTGATGAGCAGGCTGTCGGTGCGGATGAGATATTCGTCTTTGCCCATGGTGTAATTGACACCGTCGTTGTCACCCTGTTTGTTGGACTTGAGCATGACGTCCATGCCGATCACTCTGTTCG
>JAEEPF010000046.1 GCA_016284635.1 Prevotella sp. | reverse complement strand
GTAGTTGTTCTTTCTGTTATGGCTATTGTCCATGTTGTCGCGTATGGCATGATCAAACGTTAAGGTGTTTGTCTCCTTGTAACGGGTGTTGTCCCAGATGCCAGCTACGTTGAGTGAGGTTGATACCTTTCCCTTGTTATAAATCAGATTGGCATTCGCCTCGTCGCCATGCTCCTCATATTGTGTATGGGCATAACCTATGGAACCGCCGATATAGTCGTTGTCTTTCTTCTTCAGAACCAGGTTGATGACGCCCGCATTGCCTGCTGCCGAGTATTCGGCGCCTGGTGTCTGGATGATTTCAATCTTCTCCACATCTGAGGCCGGATAGGACTTCAGGATCTGTAGCATTTCCTTTTGGCCGATGTGTTGCTCCTTATTGTTGATGCAGAAGATGATGCCCGTAGTCCCAAAGAGGCTGATGTCGTCATCGTGAAGCATCACGCCTGGGGCATAACGCAGCAAATCGCTGGCATTGATGGCTCCGGCAACGTAACGGGTGTCGAAGACAATCTTTCCCGCCTCACGACGCAGGATGGGCGTCTGTCCTTCTATGGTTACGCCTTTCAGCGCTTGTGTCTCAGGATGCATCCTGACGGTGCCGAGCTCCAGGCTGTTACAACGCTTGAATATGGTCTTGTATCCGACATAGGAGATACGGACTAAGACGGGATTCGTATCACACGGGATGACGAAGATGCCAGCCTCATTACTCACGCCACCACCGACTACGGTTGAGTCTGATGGAGAAAGCAGGAGAACATTGGCAAAGGCAACGGGCTGGCCCGTCTCGTCGATAACGGCACCCGTCAGACGGTGCTCTGTCTTATGGGTACACTCCACAAAGAGTTCCTTATCACCGCGCTTCTGGACTCGGACAGGGTAGAAGCCAATAACCTGTAGAACGGCTTCATAGACAGGCTTGTGCTTGATGTGGGTGGTCACGCGGAAGTCTTCCAGTTCGTTGTACATGAAACTGATGTTGTAATCACCAGACAGGCCGTTCAGGTCTCGCAATGCTTCCGACATCGAAACATTGTCGTAGTCGCGAGTGATCTTCTGTGCCTGTATTGCGAAGCAACAGCACAGGGCGAGAATGGTTATGAGTACGTGCTTCATCATCTGACGATCAGTTTGCCGTGCTCTATGGCCATATCAACCTGCTCGAACATATCCAGTTTGTCGATCACCTCCTGCAGGCTGTCATTCGGTTGCCATAAGAAGTAGAAACGGAGTTGTCTGGCCTGCTCGTTTTGCATATCCATCTCGATATGGTAATAGGCCGCAATATCCTTGGCAATACTGTCGAGCGTTACATTGTCGAACAAGACTGGGCCTGAATGAACAATGCTATTGATAGTGTCCGTGGGGACGGTCTGTTCTTTGATTGGTCGTTCCTCTGGCTGTGGCTCCTGGATGACTGTGCTATGATGGATGATATGAATGGCTGCAAAGGTGATGCCTGAGAGCATCAGCACACCGATGAATATGGCAGCCACACGGAGCCAACTGCGGTTGGAAGAGGCGGAAAGTCGCTTCCACTCGGCATCGATGGTCTCGTCGTCGATATCCTTTTGGGCATCGAAGGTGCTCTGGGTCTTTGCCATCAGGGTGTAGAGCTCACGGCACTCCTCATCCGAGAATATTTCCTGCCATTGCTGGTCGGTATAAGCCTGGGGCTGTTCCATCATCTGGAATAATAGGTCGGTCTTGTTCATCTTGCTAATCTCATTTTTAGGTGTTCACGTAATTGCTGAAGTGCACGGCGCAGATGCTTGTAGACGATGGTCTCACTGACACCAAAGCGAAGGGCAATCTCACGGAATGTGAGACCATCGCGGAAGTGCAGTTCAACCACTTCACGACAGACGGGTGGCGATAATAGGCTGATGCCCTCTGAGAGGGCTTTCGCTTCTTCACGAAACAGGTCTGGGGGGATGACGGAGGTGTCGATGTCGAAGAGATAGAGCCGTTGGACCCTCTCCTGAATCTTTCTCCCGCGTATCACGTTCAGACATCGGTTGCGCACGCAAGTGAGTAGGAACGCTGCAGCCGTTTCCTCATGCAAATCTGTGGATGGTGAGGCCAGCAGTTGAGCAAAGACATCGTGCACAATGTCCTTACTCTCAGCATCGTCGTGCAGAAGCATTGTGGCCAACTGATGCATCTGCCGATAATGCTGTCGGAACAGCGTTTCGAGTTTTTGTTTTCTTGTAGGCATACACCTATAATACACACGAAAACAGATTTACTAAACCCTAAACGCCAAATTTTTTTTCTGAAGTTAGCTGCGCTTCTCCTTGAGGATGCCGTGACGGTAGGCGTAGAGGAGGTTCTTGAGGTCGGCGACCTGGGTGCGGAGTTCCTCGCCCTTGTCGGTATCGGCGACGAGCATGCGGTGGGCGGACATCTCGACGATCTGGGTGGTCGACTTGATATCGGTCTCACGGACGATGGCGTCGCGGGCGGAAGTGAACGGCTCGTGCTGTACGAGCTGGAAACCGCGGGAGTGGTAGACGAGGGTGTAGCCGGCGATGCCGGTCTCGTTGTGGTAGGCTTCCGAGAAACCGCCGTCGATGACCATCAGCCGTCCGCCTGCCTTGATGGGGTTCTCGCCCTTGGAGGCGTGGACGGGCACGTGGCCGTTGATGATGTGGCGGTTGTCGCCTTTCACCTCGAAGGCGTCGAGGATGCGGTCGCAGATCTCGGCGGAGTCGCGAAGCTTGAAGTAGTTGCCCTTCTCTTCCTTGTAGGTCTCCTTGTCTTTGAGGAAATAGCGCTCGAAGGTGGCCATCTTGGACTTGTCGAACAGTGGGGAATCCTTACCGCACCAGAGGTAGAGGAAGTAGTCGCGGGCATAGTCTCGCGGGAACACCTGCAGCTCTTTATCGACACCCGACTCAAAGGCTGCGCGGATCATCATGCCGATGTTATGCATCAGGGCCTTGCCGCTGTAACGGCTGCCGGGGAAGATCTCGACCTCCTTGAGCGAACCGTCGTCGTTGAGGGGGATGGAGGCGTGGAAGAGGAGGTTGGAGTTGGTCACGGTGTACATGCAGCCGTGAGAGAGAAGCGTGCGGATGTGCTTGTGAAGCTTCTCGGAGATGCGGAAGGAGTGGTGGAGCTTGTCCATGAGGGATTGTTCCTCAGGAGTCAGGAGACAGGAGTCAGGAGTCAGGTGACAGGAGTCAGGAGACAGGAGACTGGAGTCGGGAGACAGGGTGGGGAAGTGGCAGCTCTTCATCTCGTAGTCGCGTCCGTCGATGGTACAGACGCCACGGGTCAGGTCGATATGCTCCAGCAGGCAGCGGTCGTCCATCTGCCACTCGGGATGACGGCGGATGATCTTGGCCTCTTCCTTGAACTGGATGACGGCGATGGCCTTGTGCATCTTGGCGGTGAGCAGGCGTGTCTTCTCGTCGAGCTGCTGACTGTCGTCAAGTACCTTGGGGATGAACTCCTCGCAGGGGTCGTCGCCGTAGGTCTCGAGGGCGAAGGTGGCCAGGGGCACGAGGTTGATGCCGTACTCCTCGATGGTGGCGAGGTTGGCATAGCGCAGACAGATGCGGAGCACGTTGCAGATGCAGGCGTTGTTGCCGGCGGAGGCACCCATCCAGAGGATGTCGTGATTGCCCCACTGGATGTCCCACGAGTGATACTGGCGCAGGGTGTCCATGATCTTATGGGCGCCCGGGCCGCGGTCGTAGATGTCGCCGAGGATATGGAGCTGGTCGATGGCCAGGCGCTGGATCACGTTGCAGATGGCCACGATGAAGTCGTCTGCCCGGCCCGTGGAGATGATGGTGTTGACGATGACACTGACGTAGGCGGCCTTGTCGCTGTCGCCCAGGCTCTCGTGGAGCAGTTCCTCGATGATATAGGAGAAGTCGGGCGGGAGGGACTTGCGCACCTTCGAACGGGTGTACTTCGACGAGACGTCGCGACAGACCTTCACCAGTTGGTGGATGGTGATGCGATACCAGTCGTCGAGATCCTGCTCCTGGGCCTTGATGAGTTCGAGTTTTTGCTCAGGGTAGTAGATGAGCGTGCAGAGTTCCTTCTTCTCCGACTCGCGGATGTCGTTGCCGAAGAGTTCGTTCACCTTGCGCTTGATGTTGCCGGAGGCGTTCTTCAGCACGTGCTGGAAGGCCTCGCTCTCGCCGTGGAGGTCGGCGAGGAAGTGCTCGGTGCCCTTGGGCAGGTTCATGATGGCCTCGAGGTTGATGATCTCGGTGGAGGCCTCGGCGATGTTGGGGAACGACTGCGAGAGCAGCTGGAGGTAGTGCATGTCAGTATTCATATCCATAGTCTTCAATCTTCAATGTTCAATCTTCAATGTTCAAGTGGTTGTCGAGTTGCTGGCGTATCTGGCGCGTCAGCCGGTTGTCGGTAGGCGACAGGGGCATATAGCCTTCGTCGAGGGCGGTCTGCTCGTCGAGCACCTGCATCAGCGACCGCGTGAAGGCAGTGAGTTTCTTCTCTTCGAGGCGCTCGGCAAGCTGTTCGTCGTCGACGGTGTCGCGATAGAGCTCACGGGTCAGTTCGATGAGATGGAGCAGGAGTGGCTGCTGGCGGAGCTGATGGATGATGCGCACAAGGTAGTCGGTCTCCTTACCGTTGTAGTCGCCCACTTTCTCACGGATGGGTCTGGGCGTCTCGTAATGGTCGGGGAAATAGGCTGCGATGCGCGAGGTGTCGATGGCGGGCACGCTGAGGCCGAGGATGCTGATGCCGTAGTCGACGTAGTTGCGGATGTTCTCGTGCTCGGCATAGAGCAGCAGATGGCGCCAGTTGACTTCCTCGGAGGGCAGGACGACGGTCCAGCGGCGGTCGCCCATGATACCTACTTTAATAATAGCGCGGAGCATACGGACGGTGGGCTCGTCCATCAGTTCGAGGGTGTTGGAGTCCATCACCTTCTGATAGACGGCGAAGGTGGCGGTACACATCTCCTGCAGGCTGATGGTGTTGGTGGTGACGGCATTGTGGATCTCCTCCGTACGACGGTTCCAGCCCAGTTTCTTGAAGTTGGTGAGTTCGAGCCGACCCAGCAGGATGACCGAATAGGCACGGGTGATGAGCTGCTTCTGCCAGTAGATGGCGGGCACCTTCTTGTTCTTGTCCGTCGCCCAGGGCTCCATCTGTCCGTGAAGGGTGAGCACGAGGCGCGAGCCCTTGTTGATGCCAGAGAGAATAGCACGGGCGGCAGAGACGGAAGGAAGGCCGTGACAGTGGATGATATCGGGCTCCTGCTCCTTCACCGCCTTGCGGATGGCACTCACGCTGTCGGCGGTGCCTATCGTCACACTCTGCTGCAGGCCGTCGGTCAGCATGCTGACGTGACGGCTGATGAGCGGATTGGATTTCGGATAGACAAATAGGACTTTCATAATGTAATTAGGAGTCAGGAGACAGGAGTCAGGAGTCAGTAGGAGAGTCAGTCGAAGAGTCAGTAGAGGAGTCAGTAGAGGAGTCAGGAGAGGAGTCAGTAGGAGAGGTGTAGAGGAGGGTAGTGGTGGAACGGCGCATGAGGTTGTCCCACAGGATGCCCAGTCGGATGCCGAAGAGGTGGAAACCGGAGATCTTCTGTTCGAAAAGTTTTAACAGTTCGAAGGTGCTTTCCTTTCTGACGATGATAAAGTCGTAGCGGCCCCAGGTGTAGTTGCCGTACTGGCGTTCGCGCACTTTCTTCAACTTGCGTTCCAACCTGCGGATATGGTCTTCGGCCTCTGCGACGGTGTCGAAGGGCTGCAGGCGGATGTGCTTCTTGGTGACATATCCCAAGGTGAGATCTGCCTTCTGGTCGAGCACTTCCGCGATGGCCTTGAAGACATCGGTATCGGCTGGCGCATTGTTAGCTTTCGCAATGATAATGTACTCATTGTGAGAGGCTTTGATGCCGATGTTCAAGGCAAGCTTCCGACGGAAAGTCTGGGCACTTGGCTTGGGCAGGAAGGTGCTATAGAGATGCTTGTATTCGTTTTTCAGCAGTTTCAGTACGTCGGGCGTCTCGTCTGTAGAAGACTCGTCGACGACGATGACCTCATAGCCCGGCTCATACTCCTGTCTGAGGAAGGCGGGCAACTGCTCTTCCAGTTCGCGAGCCTGGTCGTAGACAGTGATGATGACTGAAAATGGATGCTGTACTGTATTCATATTATGAAAAAATTACACTTCATCACTCATGTAGCCCTTGGGCAGACGGCGCAGATTGTACTGCGACGCCATGATTTCACCGTAGGCACCAGCCGAGCGGATGGCGAGCAGGTCGCCGCGTTTGGCCTGGTTGAGGTCGATCTGCTTGGCGAACACGTCCGTCGACTCACAGATGGGGCCGACGACATCGTAGGCTTCTGCAGGCTCTTCGCTGCTGATGTTCTCGATCTTATGATAGGCCTGATAGAGCGCAGGACGGATGAGATCCGTAAAGCCGGCATCGACGATGGCGAACTTCTTCACGGCGCCTTCTTTTATATATAAGGTACGCGTGATGAGCGAGCCGCACTGCGCCACCACCGCACGACCGAGTTCGAAATGCAGTGTCTGACCGGGACGGAGCTTCAGCTTGCGGGCGTAGGTGTCGAAGTAGGCCTTGAAGTCTGGGATGGGCACACGGTTGGGGTGAGCGTAGTCGACACCCAGACCGCCGCCTACGTTGATATGCTCCACACGGATGCGATGACGGTCGAGTTCGTCCTGCAGTTCGTTCACACGGTTGCAGAGGGCTTCGAAGTCGCCCATGTCGAGAATCTGCGAACCGATATGGAAGTGCAGACCAACGAACTTCACGTTCTGTAGTTTCTCTGCCTCGCCGATCACGCTGAGCATGTCGCGCATGGCGATGCCGAACTTGTTCTCGGCCAGACCTGTGGTGATATTCGCATGGGTATGGGCACCGACGTTGGGATTCAGACGGAAGGCCACACGGGCTACTTTGCCCTTCGCGGCTGCCAGTTCGTTGATGACCTCCAACTCAGGGATGCTCTCCACGTTGAAGCAGAAAATCTCGTTGTCGAGGCCGAGGTTGATCTCCCAGTCGGCCTTTCCCACACCTGCATAGACGATCTTCGTCGAGGGGAATCCCGCCTTGACGGAAGCCTCGATCTCTCCGCCGCTGACGCAGTCGGCACCCAGTCCTGCCTCACGGATGATGCGGAGGACACGCGGGTTGGCGTTTGCCTTGACGGCGTAGTGCACCACGAATCCCTCGTGTTTCTGTGCCTCGGCGTTAATGCTGCGCAGCGTCTCGCGCAACAGTTCCGCATCGTAGTAGTAGAAGGGTGTCTCGATCTGCTGCAGCTTCTCTACAGGGAATTGTCCTTTAGCCATTATTTCTTATAAAAGATTGTATTGCTCAAATTCTGCAGGGCACGCTTCTTGTCCTCCTCGCGGATGAGGAAGGAGATGTTGTAGTTCGAGCCGCCGTAGCTGACCATGCGGACGGGGATATCCTTCAGCGCGTCGAGGGCAAGCGTCTCGAAACCGATGTTCGACCAGTCGAGGTCACCAACGACACAGACGATACACATGTTCGTATCGACGGTCACCGTGCCGTATTTCTTCAGCTCATCGACGATCTCACCCAGATGGGAAGAGTTGTCGATACTCATCGACACACCCACCTCAGAGGTACAGATCATGTCGATACTCGTCTGATAGCTCTCGAAGATCTCGAACACCTTGCGCAGGAAACCCGTAGCCAGGAGCATACGGCTCGACTTGATCTTGATGGCGGTGATGTTGTCCTTGGCGGCGATGGCCTTGATCTTACCGTATTCGGTCTTGTTCGAGATGGTCGTACCCTCTGCATCTGGATCCATCGTGTTTAGCAGACGCACGGGGATGCCGGCATACTTGGCAGGCTGGATGCAGGTGGGGTGGAGGATCTTCGCACCGAAGTAGGCCAGCTCGGCTGCCTCCTCGAAGTGCAGCTGATGCACGGGATCGGTCTTGTCGACCACACGCGGGTCGTTGTTGTGCATACCGTCGATGTCGGTCCAGATCTGGATCTCCTCAGCGTTGATAGCTTCGCCGACGAGTGAGGCGGTATAGTCAGAACCGCCGCGCTGCAGGTTGTCGATCTCGCCGTAGGCATTGCGGCAGATGAATCCCTGGGTGAGATACACCTGTGCTCCCTCGTTGTCTGCGAGGATGGGCTTCAGCTTCTCGCGGATATACATGGGGTCGGGCTCAGCGTTCTTGTCGGTGCGCATGAAGTCGAGGGCGTTGAGCAGCACGGCGTTGATGCCCTGCTCCTTCATGTAGTTCACGACCATGTTTGTCGAGATGATCTCGCCCTGGGCCACGATGCTCTTCTCCTCGAAGCTGGTGAACAGCTCCTTGGTGAACGAACGGAGGAAGTCGAACTCGCTGCGCAGGAACTCACGTGTGGCAGCTTTCGTCTCCTCAGTGCTGTAGAGTTCCTCGACGTGCTTGTCGTACTTCTGTTCCAGACGGTTGATTACCTCGTTGGCGCCGTCGGGGTTCTTCTTGTACAGGTAGTCTGAGATCTCCACCAGTGAGTTGGTGGTGCCAGACATTGCTGAGAGGACAACGAACACGGGTTCGCCTGACTTCGTGACCAGCTTGGTCACCTCTTTCATTCTCTGTGGGGTGCCGACGGACGTACCGCCGAATTTCATCACTTTCATATACTTTATTTATTTGTATTTATCATTCATCATTTATCATTTAGGCCGCAGGCCGCTAAATTTCCATCCTCTCTGAATAGCGGACGGTGATCTCATCTGTGTCAGGCGTATCGTCGACCATCACAAGGTGGTGGAAGTCGGTGGTGATCTCCTCCATCCGCTCGTCCTGACAACGGTAGATGATGCTGGGGTTCTCCTTGATCATCGGCAGGTTGTGAGTCGACATCACGACGGCCGTTCCCTTGGCGGCGATGTCGAAGAGCAGTTTGATGATCGTGTCCGATGTCTCCGGGTCGAGGTTGCCTGTGGGCTCGTCGGCGAGGATGAGCTTCGGCTTGTTGAGGATGGCTCGGGCGATGGCCACACGCTGCTGCTCACCGCCGGAGAGCTCGAAGGGCATGCGGTCGCCCTTGTCGGCCAGATCCACAGCCTCCAGCACCTCTGCGATGCGCTCGCTGATGCCGTCGTTCTTCTTCCAGCCTGTGGCCTTCAGCACGAACTCGAGGTTCTTATACACCGTACGGTCTGCCAGCAGCTGGAAGTCCTGGAACACGATGCCCATCTCCCTTCTCAGGGCGGGAATCTCCTTCTGACGGATGGTCAGCAGGTCGTGACCGAGCACCATTGCCTCGTCGGCCTCGTCCATCTCCAACTCACAGTAGAGCGTACGCATCAGCGTGGTCTTACCCGAACCCACACGGCCGATGAGGTAGATGAACTGTCCCTCATCCACTTGGAAGTTCACGTTCTTCAGCACACAGATGCCGTGTCGCTGGTAGATGTTTGCGTTCTTATAACTAATTAGCATTACCTTATTTTTTCTTTACCACGAATTTCACTAATTTAACGAATTTTGCTGCGCATGAATAATTAGTTTAATTCGTGTAATTCGTGGTCGTTTTATTTCATCTCTCCTTTTGCTTTGGCCTCGCGGCGCTGCTTGTCCCAGTTGGGATCATGACGACGGTGCAGTTCCTCCACGAGATCCTCAATGCGCAGACCTTTGGCTGTCAGCAGCACGATGAGGTGATAGAGCATGTCCGATGCCTCGTAGGTCAGCTGTTCCTTTGTACCTGTGCAAGCTTCGATGACTGCTTCCAGCGCTTCTTCTCCCACTTTCTGTGCGATGCGCTTCACACCGTCCTTGAACAGCTTTGTCGTATAACTGCCCTCAGGCATCTCCTCATGCCGCTTGTCGATGAAGTCCTGCAGCTCCTTCAGGAACAGCAGAGTATCTTTTTCCCCTCCTGAGTCAGGAGGGGTAGGGGTGGTCTGAACAGCCTCCAGCTCACCGCTCTTATTCTCTTCCCCCCAGCACGTATCCGTACCTTTATGACACGTCGGCCCGTGTGGATTTGCCCTCACCAGCAGCGTATCATTGTCGCAATCCACCTTCATACTCACCAGGTCGAGGAAGTTCCCGCTGGTCTCGCCCTTCGTCCACAGACACTTACGACTTCGGCTCCAGAAGGTCACCTTCTTCGTGTCGAGGGTCTTCTGGTACGCCTCTTCATTCATATAGCCGAGCATCAGCACGTTCTTCGTCTCAGCGTCCTGTACTATCGCAGGCACCAGCCCGCCGCACTTCTCAAAATCTATTGTCATACTTTTATATTTTTATGCAAGGACTACACGACTTTAGGACTTTTTCTTTCAGGATCCAGTACTTAGGATCAAGTCCTTTAGTCCTGTTGTCCGTTGCTAAATTCTTACATTGATTCCTTCTCCGCGCAGGTACTGCTTCAGTTCCGGGATGGGTATCGCGCCGAAGTGGAACACGCTGGCGGCGAGGGCGGCATCCGAATGACCTTCGACGAAGGTATCGCGGAAGTGCTCCTTACATCCGGCACCGCCGCTGGCGATGATGGGTATCGATAGTGTGTCTGCCAGTTCGCGCAACGCCTCGTTGGCATAGCCCTCCTTCACACCGTCGTGGTTCATCGACGTGAAGAGTATCTCTCCCGCTCCACGATCCTGTGCCTCACGGGCCCACTCAAAGAGTCCGCGCTCCGTCCGCTCACGACCGCCTTTCAAGTAACAATGCCAACCGTCTTCGTCCAGTCGGGCGTCGATGGCACAGACACACACCTGAGAGCCGAAGCGGGTGGTGATCTCGTTGATCAGTTCCGGCCTGCGGATGGCGGCAGAGTTCACGCTCACCTTGTCGGCACCGGCATAGAGCAGCCGCTCTACGTCGGCCAGTTCGTTGATGCCTCCGCCCACGGTGAAGGGGATATTGATCTCCTTGGCCACACGGGTGACCATCTCCGTAAAGGTCTTGCGGCCCTCGAAGCTCGCGGTGATGTCGAGGAAGCACAGTTCGTCGGCGCCCTGTTCAGAGTAGGCCTTGCCCAGCTCCACTGGGTCGCCGGCACTCCGCAGGTTCACGAAGTTCGTTCCCTTCACGGTCTCACCGTCCTTCACATCCAGACAGGGTATGATTCTCTTTGCTAATCCCGACGAGCCCCCTAAGTTAGGGGGTAGGGGGTCTGAACACCCGCCTTTTGATATTATATTTTTTGCCATATTCTCTGTTTTGTTAAGGAGCCTTGTTCAGACCCCCATCCCCCTAACTTAGGGGGCTTGTACCAATTCCTTGAGGTCGATGCGACCTTCGTAGATGGCCTTGCCGAAGACAACGGCAGGGATGCCCGCCGCGTCGAGGGCCTCGATATCCTCTTTCGACGACACACCGCCCGAGGCGATGAGGTGCAGCTGCGGATATTCCGCCATGATGTCCTTGTAGAGGTCGATGGCGGGTCCTGCGAGGGTACCGTCCTTCGAGATCTCCGTACAGAGCACGTTCTTCACACCAGCGTCGACATATTTCTTCAGGAAGGGCAACAGGTCTTCGCCCGAATCCTCCTTCCAGCCGTTGATGCTGATCTTCCCGTGGCGCACGTCGGCACCCAGGATGATCTTCTCTGCGCCGTATCTCTCCAGCCAACCCATAAACAGTTCGGGCTGCGTGACGGCGATGCTGCCGATGGTCACCATCGATGCACCAGAGGCGAATGCCTTCTCGATATCCTCGTCGGTCTTGATGCCGCCGCCGAAATCCACCGTCAGTTGGGTTTCCGTCGTGATCTGACGGAGCACCTCGCTGTTCACGATATGCTTCGACTTCGCACCGTCGAGATCCACCACATGCAGACGCTCGTAGCCTATGCGCTCGAACTCAAGCGCCATATCCAGAGGCTCGCCATAGACCGTCTTCTGGTCATAGTCGCCCTTGGTCAGTCTCACGCACTGGCCGTTGATAATATCTATTGCAGGAATCAGTTCTATCATAATCTTTGAACTTTGAGCTTTGAACTTTGAACTTTATGATTACTATAGAGCTAGGAAATTCCGCAGTATCTGTTCGCCCACCTTCCCGCTCTTCTCCGGGTGGAACTGGCAGGCGTAGAAGTTGTCCTTGTGCATCGAGGCAGAGTAGGGCAGGATATAGTCCGCCGTAGCGATGGTCTCCTTGCACACCGGCACGTAGTAGCTGTGTACGAAATACACATACGGCTTCTCTCCCAGACCCTCCAACAGTTTATCATTTATCATTTCTCCTTTATCATTTAGCGAAGCGCATAGCTCGTTCCACCCCATACACGGCACCTTGTCCTCATGCCGCTGTGGCTGGAAGCGCTTCACCTCCGCATCAAACACGCCGATGCAGTCCACGTCGCCCTCCTCAGAATGACGGCACAGCAGCTGCTGACCGATGCAGATGCCCAGCACGGGCTGTCGCAGGTCGCGGATCAGTTCGTCCAGCTTGCGGGCCTTCAGATACGCCATCGCCCCGCTGGCTTCGCCTTGTCCGGGGAAGAGCACCTTGTCGGCCGCCCTCAGCTGTTCGGCATCGTCCGTCAGCACCGGCTCGATACCCAACCGCCTCAGTGCATTCACTACCGAATACACATTCCCTGCGTTATATTTCACGATTGCTACGTTCATGAGAAGATGATAGTCTTGTTCTTGTATGTCAGGATCTTCCGCTGGATGTGCTTGCTTACTGCGTGGCTAAGCACGATCTTCTCCAGGTCCTTTCCCTTCAGCACGAGGCTCTCGGGCGTATCCTTGTGTGTGATGCGCGTCACGTCCTGTTCGATGATCGGTCCTGCGTCGAGTTCCGCCGTCACATAGTGGCTTGTGGCGCCGATGATCTTCACACCGCGCTCGTAGGCCTGATGATACGGCTTGGCACCGATGAATGCCGGCAGGAACGAGTGGTGGATGTTGATGATGTGGTGCGGGTACTCGGCGATCATCTCGTCTGAGATAATCTGCATGTACCGCGCCAGCACGATAAACGAGATGTCCTCCTTCTTCAGCAGGTCCATCTCCGCCTTCTCCACCTCCGCCTTGTTCGAGTGGTCCTTCTTGATGCTCCACACGTAGTAGGGGATGCCGAACTGGTCGGCCACATAGCGCAGATCCTCGTGGTTCGAGACGATGCAGGGGATGTCGCAGTTGAACTCTCCCGCCTTCCAGCGCGCCAGCAGATCGTAGAGGCAGTGGCTCATCTTACTCACGAAGATCGCCATCCTCGGACGCTTGTCGCTGTAGTAGAGCGAGAACTTCATCTTATATCTCTGGGCGTAGAGCGTCGTGATATAGTCGTAGAGCTTGTCGCGCGGGATGAGGAAACCCTCCAGTTCCCATTCGATGCGCATGAAGAACATCCCGTCCACCTTGTCCACATACTGGTCCAGGTACACGATGTTGCCCTTGTTGTCCGTGATAAATTTCGTCACTTCCGAGATGATACCCTGTTGGTCAGGGCAGTGCAGAAGCAGTATTGCTGTTGTTTCCATTTGGTCTTTCTTTGTGTCCATTTTCTTTTTTCAGGGTGCAAAGGTACTGAAAAATGAGCAAAAAACCAACATATTTGCGCAAAATTATTAAATAGGTTATAAAATAATAGCATGCGAAGCGATAGTCGCCCCGCATGCCTGCTTGTTTTCAGGCTTTGTCGGCCTTAACGAAACTGTCATCTGTCACGCGTAACACGTAATTTCTGTGTACCCACTGCCTGATCATGTTCTCACATTTCTTGTCCTCGTTGCTCAGTCCCTCCTGCTGTCTCACGCGCTTGGCGTCGTTGAGTGTGAACTCATGGGGTAGCATCTCCAGCAGGTTGCGCGGCCCGCGCTTGTTCAGTCTGCCGTCTTCGCCTCGCTCCGCTCGCTCGATGTCGGCACCGAAGAACACCATTTTGCACCACATGTCGTACTTCAGCGACCAGACGATGAAATCCTCGATGCTCTTTTCCCACTGCTGACCGTTGGCCACGTAGAGCACGCAGGCTTTCAGCCAGGCGATGACGCAGGCGCGGTGCGACAGATTCCAGTAGGTCTGGTTCTGAGACAGCCTGGCAAACTCGGCACACTCCTGTTGCAGTTGCTTGGCCAGCTTGTATGCCTGCTGACAGACTATCAGTCCTCTGGCCGAATTGAGCTTGTCGATATACGGCTTCAGCGCCTCGTCGAAAGCGAGATCATAGAAACCGAACACAGGCTGCTCGCCGCCAATCACCTCTTTAGGGATTGTACAGAAGTTGATGCGGGAGATCGGACCGTCTGTGAGCACGTTTCGGAAGAACCGGCGCCCTTTGATGATCGTCGAACAGGCGTTCCAGTTAAACCGGCATCGCGGTCTGGCTGTCACGCTCTGCGTTCCGTAGCGCGTCTGACCGTACTCCGACTTCGGGTCGAAGGCGAGACACATCAGCTGGAAGTGCTGTTTGCCTGTCTGACCTTTCAGCTGTTCGAACAGATCCAGTTCGTTCAGCTTCACATACACGAAATGTCCCTCAGCCTCGTCCATACGCGTCACAAGAGCAGGCTTGGTCATATCGGGATCGATGATCTGTATCACCAGTCCCTCGGGCCTCACCATCTTGTCCTTGTTGGCGCCCTTCTTCTGACAGTCCTTCTTCCACTCATCCTCCCTGCGCTCGTTCTCCTCGTCGCGTCGCTTGATGTCGGCCATGATGTGGGCGATGGGCTCGTCAATACAACCCTTACCCGAACCCGTGGGTGCCATCAGACAGTTCATCAGCGTCGCCTCGTGATCCACATTGTCGGTATAGGTGAAGCTCACCCCACAGAGATGCGACCCCAGCGCCGGGAACACCGCATGGGCCACCGCAGCCTTATACACATCCGGCGTCCTCGAGGTCAGCAGACTGATCAGCTTCGGCAGCTTCTTCGGCAACTCCGGAGGCGCTTCTCCCAGCATGCCCTGAGGGTGGGAGAGATCTGCAGCCGACAGCCTGCGACTCTGCGTAAACAGTTCCTCCTGATACTTCAGCAGTCGCTGGTTGGGGTTGGTGTAATTCTGGTAGAAGTCGTTCACCAGTTGCTGGATGTTCTCGTCCTGCCAGTGATCAGGCATCAGCACCTTCAGCACACCGTTGGTCTCGCCCTTCGTCAGCAACTGCGTAGCACCGCTGAGGAATATCTTCACCGCCGTATGCCTGCCGCCCTCATCTACGAAGTCGCTCCTGTCGAGTCCCTTCTCCTTCATCACCCCCTCAACGATAAACCAGCTCCGCTCGCTCGCCTCGTTGGCTTCGGCGGCGCAGCCTTCCCCTCCTGAGTTAGGAGGGGTAGGGGTGGTCTGAACAACCGAATCTGATCCCTCGTTCAGACCCCTTCTAACTCCCCCTGACTCAGGGGGAGAACCTGCCTCTTCCCACGGTCTATAGTGTTTGTCTGCTTTTTTCGCACCTTTCGGCACCTCCTCCAGACCCTTCTTCGTCCGCTCTCTCAGCACCTCATACTCCTTCTCGCACTCCTCCTTGCTCATCGGCTCCTCGAACAGCGCATCATCCAGATACACCAAGTCCTCCGGCGCCCCGCTGGTACTGAACACCACCCGCTGCAAGTCCTTCGTACCCGTATCCATTTCCAGATGCAACAGCATACTGACGCGCACGATGTTCTCAAGAATAGTCTTGCCCCTCTCGCGCCTGCACACCAGATGCCAACCGCCGCTGGCCGATTGCTCCAGCATCATCAGGCCGATCTCGTCCTTCTTCCCGAGAATCATGTCCCGAATCTTCGGACTCTCGCCCTTATCGTAACAATCCACATCGTAGAAGAAGTAGCTGCCGATGCTCTTCGCCCCTGCTATCTTGCCGTCTATGTGCCCCAGGTTATAGGCCAGCTGCACCAGTTCCCTCTTGTCGGCGTCGCTGCCCTCTCTGGCCTTCGCCAGATGCGCCAGATTCTCAGGCGAGTCCCTCAGCGCCATCAGCTCCTGTCTGTCCTTAACGGGACGGGCCACCTTCCGGTTCCGCCCGCTCCCGTCTTTAGTGTAAGTAATCTGATAAATCATTTTTCCTTTTACCCTTTTACTTTTTTACCTTTTTACTTTTTCAGATCAGCTCCTTCGTGATCTTCTGCGCAATGACGTTCGCCTGACGTACCAGCTCCTTTGCCAGCTCATGGATGCGGTCATCTTCCATCGAGAACACGTAGTAGTACCTCTTGTTGCGTCCGTGCGAGAACGAACTGTTGTCTTCTCTGAAGATTGGCGTATTCCTGATGCGCTTCTTGTTCTCCGTCATATAGACGTTGCCGTCCCTCTGGATCTGCACGCTGAACGTCCCCTTGACCTGCTCCAGTTCCATATCCTCGCAACAGGCAAAATCCGCCGTATGTCTTCCGTCATCCAACTGCCCCAGCGTCATAAGACCATCTAAAGTCACGCTCTTCTTTAATTTGTTTTTACTCATTACTTATACATAAATCTTCTGCATCTTTTTTTCTTGGAAACGAATTACCATAATAACAACTAATTTTTATAATATAATTCTTATAGGCTGAAAAGATTATTATTCAAATTAGTGGATAAAATTATGGTCAATTACGGCCATTCGTTTCTTTAAAACAATCCTTTTAATTCGTGAAATTCGTTTTAATTCGTTGTTTTAGACCCCTGCGACTGTCAATACTTTGATGCTATTAGCGTGCTGAGTCTCGCCACTCTGCTGAGATTTCCACTCCCTCACGTCGAGTCTGCACCTTACCCCGTACATCCTGTTCAGGTCGAGTGGCTGCTGATTAATCGCAATCGCCTGCTGGTCAGTCACCTCCCCGACGAATGTGTCTATCCCGTCCGTCATCGTCAGTTCAACACTCGAGATCACCACCGTCTCACCATTCTGTTTCGTCCAGTTCCGCTGCTGCAGCGCCCCCTGGCTCTTAATTCTAACTAATTTCTCCATAAATTATCTCTAAATCATCTGCATTTTCTTTTTTCGAAACGAATTACCATCGCTCGGCTATACCTCTTTCTACTGAAACGAATTACCATCGCTCGGCTATGCCGCTTGCTACTGAAAGGACGCAAGAATAACAACTAATTATCATAATAATATTATTCAAATTAGTGGATTAAATTATGGTCAATTACGGTAATTCGTTTCTTAAACAACTCGTTTGATTCTGTGTGAATCTCTTCTTCTGTGAGATTCTGTGTAATCTGTGGCTCACTTCCTCGTGGTCTTGTGGAAGTCTGACCAGTCTCGAACCCTCATCGGCTCCATCTCGTCCGGTTCGAAGAAGCGTTTCGCTTCCCACTCGCGCCTCTTGACCAAACCGGTCTGAATTTTCCCACCAGCATAGATCCACTTCTTAAACTCCTGCTTGATGGCCCTCATATTGCCACCCTCTTTGATGGTCTTCATCAGCGTGCTCGTCTTAAGCTTATAAAAGCCGAGATTGTAAGCAAAACTTACCAAAGCATCAAACTGCGGTTGGTTCCACTCCCCAAGACTCTCAACTTGCTTCTCCAGATCGTATAAATCTGCTTTCAAAAGATGTTCTGCCCAATACTCAGAGATCACATCTCCCGGATGAACATCCATTCCCGTATGTCCGTAACCGATGGTCAGCTTCCCGCCTGGGCAGTAGTACGCTGTACCCCTGAACCCTTCAAATTCCTTCAGCTTATTAAAGCCAATGTCCGAAATTTTCTTCATAATTTTTATCTCCTTATTGTCTTCTGTATAAAATTCTGTTCTTATGTCCTTCTGTCTAAAAATCTGTTATTCTGTTACTATGTCTTTAACCTGTTCTTCTGTCTAAAAAACCTGTTCTATTCTCACGAACCGAACCGGTGTCTCAGCAACGCTTTGCTGATGTGAAGTCCAAAAATCAAACTATGAAAACAAAATGAAAAATAACAAAAGTATATGACCAGACTCAATTAACTTATTTCTTCTTTATTTTCCGCGAATGATTGACTGTCCAGAATGCCTTGTTCCTCAGCAATCCATCTATAGCACGCTTCCAAGATGTAATCTGCCGATGGACAGCCAGTCGTATGAATCACATGCATGACGGTAAAGTCCAGGAGGTTGTCTGCGATTTCCAACTGCATACCATCATCAAAACCGAGCAGCATATCCCTTATCATGTCGTAGAGCTGAATGCTCACTCTGTCCTCCAGATTCTCTAAGACTCTTATGGCGGTACTATCGTAATTGTACTCACCTTTCAAGTCCTGATCAATCACCCTACTGTCTGCTGCCAAGTTGTTTGCTAAATTCATTATACTTTTTCTCATAATTCTACTTATATTTATTTATTAATGTTCGCGCGAGGATTGCTCCTGCGCTGTTTCCGATCTAAGTCCCGCTGGCCCCTTAAGGGAACCAGCAGGATTGACGAGAGATTATTTTCATTATGCGTAACTGCCAAACTGAACTGGGGCCCACCCCAGCGGTTTCGATCCAACATGTCAAACATCACAGATCCATCTTGAAATCCCGGTTGCCCGAGGTGTTTCTTTCTGAATCACGATGCAAAGTTCGGCATAAAATCCATACGCTCCCAATTATGCGTCAAATCTCCGAAAATGCGTCAAAAGTTGCGTCATTTGCCTCTTTTTTGCGTCATCTCTGCGTCAGTATCGTCTCCTTGATGATACCCCAAAAAGCATCACACAGATCAACTTGCGGATTATGTTTCATCAGGTAATAAGCCTTTTCCCGGTCAGCGTCGCAGATCTCCCTCCCGAAGTTCTTGGTGGTGTTCCTATCCATCCTTAGCACTTCAGGCAAGTCACCAAGCGTCATATCTTTGACCAGTTTCAAAAAGGCAGTCTGTTTCAGGCTCCCATTATAGAATCTGTCTCTTACCACCAGATAGATTGCCAACCAGTGACGAGTCTGTGTAAACAAGTGTTCATCATAAAGCTTTAATAGACTATAGCTTAGTATCTCTATCTTCTTCTCATGAGGCATCTTACTGAAGAGCTTGACGGCTTCTTTGTCTGCTGCTGAATCTTGCTCGTTGCCACCATTTCCAAAGTCATCCGACAAAGAAAGAGGTTCCACATGATAATGCTGCCTCACATCGTTGATCTCTTTCAAGACCTCTCGCCTTCCTGTTTGGAAAGCATCAATTAACAAAGCAAATAGATAGTGCTCGGCGAAGGCATAACTTCCCGCTTTCATAGCCATCTTTAGAAGTTGGCCTTTATTCATCCAGATGCCGTCGAGGCACAATAAATCTTGATTTAAACTTTTCATCTTTTCTGAGTGTTTAGTGAGCAGTGCTGAGGTGTAGCTACTTGATTCCCGGGAGACTCTCACATCAACTCAGGGTTGAACATAATTTTAATTTAATAATATAACGGTACTATCCCATATTACGAAGATGCACCGCCACCGCTGTCTCAAACAACGAATGACGATGCAAAATTACGCAAATATGATTAAGTGTAGACCCTGTAAGGGGTTACTAAAAACGGCTGTAAGGGGTTACAAAATATAGCGGTGCTATAATTTCCTGATTTTCTCGGCCAGTTTTGGCATAGCTGTCTCTACCGCCTTGGCCGCATCCTCTTTATGTTTCTTGGCTAGTGAGCCAGTGATAAGGGTATGTATATATTTGGCAGAACCACCAAACAACTTTGCAACTACAGGTTCCAAGGCCGACTTATTGGTACTATCCTCTGTCAACTGCGATACGCCTAACAGCAAACAGCAAGCAGGGCCAGCCTCCAGGCATTTCCCTTTCTTTTGACCCGACGGATCTTCTTCCAATGCAAGCGTTTCATCACCCTCACAGGTGCCCTCAGACCTACCCTTAAAATAAAGGAAGTATGGCTTAAGATATAGTTTCGGACAGGCAATCTTTTCAATATAATCAAGGAGCTCTTGGTTATCGAATCCAGGAGTCAGGCATTTCAACCAGTAATAGACGGCTCCCCAGAGATATGACAGTTCATAATCTTCAAACTCCACATAGTCAGGGCTTGACATGTTAAGCCTTACTTCACCACTTCTGAAATACCTATCCAGCTTTTTCACATAATGTATAGGAGAAATCGCATCCATTAGCTCTTCTGCGATGCTTTTTGTCCAATTCACAAGCACAATCTGTGGGAAATGATATTCCGACAACATCTGAAAATAGGAATCGAAACGCGAGTCTGTGTATCCCTTTTGAGAGACATTTGCCAGATCCTGAGCATTTTTATCCTTCTTCATCTCTTTCTCCTTGATGTAGTAACATTTGTATGGGCTATTTTTAAACATACGCCGCTTCATTTTCGTAAACGGCCAAACCCCTATTTGAAAGATTGGTAAAAAATCTTTTGCTGTGGTCATTACGACCACAACCAATAATATGAGAAGGATAATACTAAAATACATTCTGCTTTTTCAGTTTTAGGTCGGCAAAGGTACTGCTTTTTTCTCTCCTTTCTGCAAAGTAGCCGAATTTCTTATGTTAATGATTCTAAAGAAGTGCGGACAGCCACTGCCATCCGCACTTAATTATGTCACAAAAGGACCATCCCTATGTTATTATAACAGCCCTGTGTTGATAATAGTCGCAGGAAATAGGGAATTAGAAACTTGTATCCATTTCCTACATACCCAGAATCTCTCCCCGCGACTACTCAAATTATGGCGAATTTGGAAGAACAAGAATCAAAAGTGGACGTTCCTGTCTTTGTCTTTATTTCGTCTTTGCTATGTCACCATAAGCGATTTGTTTTTAGAAGTTCGACATTATTTATATTTACCAAGGAAGGTGCTTGAATCAAGCACTTCCATATTGGCAAAGCCAAAGTCTTTGATGTTACGAGTGATCAGGCAATCTGCCCCAGCTTGGACGGCCGAGAAATACTGCAAAGCATCCTCAAAATCATTTGCCTTCAGACTGATGGCCCGATCCACGACATCGGCACCCAGCGGTACTATATTGAATATTGGCCGGAAAGTCTGAATCAGATCATAAAACTTATCGGTAGGGATTTCCTTACGCGTGATGTATTTGATGTTTGCAATTGACAGGTCTGATATGAGCAGCTCAATACGGTCATCTACGGCCATGTCGAAAATGCTCAGGGCATCATCGACAAACTGCTCACGACGGCAGAGAATATCGAGAAATATGTTCGTGTCAATGAATACCTTCATAACCGTCTATTGATATTTCTCTACCAAAGCCTCCTCCTTTTCACGCTTCCAGTCGCCAGCACTTTCTTCTTTAAGTATGCCGACCATCTGGCGGATCTTGGCTTTCTGCTGTGCCTTCTTCGCCTGCTGAGCCTCTTCTTCGTCTTTGTAGATAGAGTTTATCGCGTCAAGGACCTTCTGCCAAAGTGACGTGTCGGTCTTGTCGAAACGTTCCAGAATCTGCATCGTGCTCGCACGTAAATCAATTGCTGTCATATCATAAGTTGTTAATTCACGGGGCAAAGATAGGAAATATTTTTGAGATTTGCAAGTTTTATCTCGAAAAAATGGGTGGAAATAATAAGTTCGATGCTAGCCGTGGGGCACCTGGGGTATAGCAGCCGTCATACCCAAGTACCTGTCCCTGCGACTACTCGGCTTCACCGATAATCATCGTATGGTAAACAACACCGCCAAAAAAGATTTTGTCTGCATCAAGAGCCTCGCGGGTGATTCCCTCGCAACGGCTTAGGATGGTGTCGACTGCATCCAGAATGTGCTGTAGGCGGTCGCGGTCCTTAGGCTGCTCTCTCATAAATCAGAATCTTGTCGCGTTCAACACTCTCGCGGGCAAATTCTGCCAGCGATCCTTCTGTCACTAAGTCCACGCTGCGGTCAAGCAACTGCTCCAGATCAGTCCACATGCCGAAGAACTTCAGGCCGATGGGCTGTGAGCGGTCGAGGACGACAAGGATGTCCACGTCGCTGAGCGGTGTATCTTCACCGCGGGCAAAAGAACCGAAGAGCCAAGCCTTCAAGACGGGTTGTGTCTTGAAGTAGTCGGCTATCCTTTGTTGCATTACTTTGGTACTCATAGGCAGCAATATCTCTTTTCGAGTGCAAATATAAGGATTATTTCTGAGATTTGCAAGTTTTATGTCGAAAAAGTTTGGGATTAGTCACGGGGACAGGTGCTTGGGTATACCCAGAATCTGTCCCCATGACTATCTCATGTTGATATATTGTTTTTTGGTTTATTTCTTGTTTGCATACCAGCTGGCGATCTGTTCTCCCACGCTGGGGGCATAGAAGGCCGAGAAGTCGGAATACTCCACACTGTCGCCGTCATCATCCTTACCCG
>JAEEPF010000045.1 GCA_016284635.1 Prevotella sp. | reverse complement strand
CCAGTGGCGGCGACCCCTCATCCGAGCGCCAGGCACTCATCGAACGTCTCGACCGCAGCGACCAGCTCATGCAGCAAGTCATCTACTACCTGCAGAACCCCGTCGCCCCCAATATCAATATGTACGGCGAGAACGGGCTCCATAAGAAGATAAAGCAAGCCGACAAGTTTTTGAAGCAGTATGGGGGATGACCCAAAACATTTTTCAATATATGTATCTTTGTAAGAGCAAGCCCCGCGAAAGAGCACCTGTACTAAGAGTGTTTGATAGTCTTAACTAAAACTATACGACACTCTGTACTAAAACCCTATTAGGGTCGTAACATAGCCTACAGAGTCGATTGTAAAGAATTTATTTCATAGTTCACTTAATTATTAACAATTTAAAAGTATCAAGTATGGACAATGTAAAGATCCCCTACTATGCCCGGGAGAACAACAAAGTGGGCAAGCACAGTTTCTATCCACAGCCGACGAATCTGAAGACCTTCGGTTTCGAGCGTATGTGCCGCAAGGCCGCCAACAACACGACCATCGAGGAGCATACCGTCCGCGCAGCCGTCACTGAGTATATCAAGGTGGCACGCGAGGCATTGCTCGAAGGCAACCGTGTCGAGATTGGCGAGCAGTTCGTAACCCTCTACCCCAACCTGAAGGGCTCGGTGAAGGACTATGTTGACAAGGAGACGGGTCAGACCGTCGTCGTCACGGCGAAGGACCTGATTGCCAACAAGTGTAAGTCGCGCGTCGGTGCCACCGTCAGCAGCGTCTTCTCCGACGAGTTCGAGCGCAAGGTGAAGTGGGTGAAGACCGACAAGCAGGGTAACATCATCGAGGAAGAGGATGCCACCGAGACCAACGAAGAGCTGGTCAACGGCGACGACGACAACGGTGACGACGCCAACCAGAACGGTGGTGACAACAACCAGGGAGGCAACGGTGGCGACAACGGCGGTGGCGGCTTCGACACCGGAAGCTAAACCGTTTCTTGTCAAAGAAGATGCCCTCGATGGAAGCAATATCCACCGAGGGCATTCTTTTATTTAACCAAGCCGACCCTATGATGGGTCGAGCTTACCTTAATGAATGAGTGCCGCCGTGTCGGCACGGTTGCATCCCCCTATGTAGGGGGCCTTGGGGGTAGCGTCCCTCTTTTGGTTCGTTTTCTCGGAACGAGCGAGAAAATGAACAATGTTACAACTGTTCGTTGTACCTGTTATACTCCCTCCACTCATTCTTCGGGAAGAACTGATGAATGTTCTCCTTGTTGATCCGAATGCGCGTCGTGTCGTTCGACTGCATGTAGATGATTTCCACCTCGTATGGCACGGCCAGTGTCCCCTTCTGCCGTGTGGTCATAACCCCGCTTGCATATCGAGAGTACGACTTACCAGGCTCGAACGGCCCCATGCAGTCCAGAATCTTCGGTTTGATATACTCCTTACCCTCGATGCGCAGACCCTCGTCGTTTCCCGACACCACGTCGCCCACCGCGTTCACGGCGTAGTAGTACACCTTCAGGTACTTCATCGGCCTGTCCGACGTGTTCTTGAACTTCATGTCGATCATCTTCCTACCCGGGTACATGCCCAGCGGCTCGTCTCTGTTGAACTTAAACCTTGAGATCTCCACCTGTGCCGCAGCCGTCGTGACTATCGCCACCACCAGCGCCAATAAAATCATTAATCTTTTCATATCGCCAAAAGTTTTATAGAGTTAAACCTGTTTCACTTCTACCACGAACGCTGCGCCGCAGTGCGGACAGATAAGCGATGCAGCGACAGCGTGCGACACATCGGGGACTGGCTTCGTCTGTGATGGCTGCGACGTCACAGCGGTGCCTGTCCCCTGTGTGTCGTTGCCGAATGGCAGACCGCCAGCCTGCTGTTGCGGTGCCTGGGGCATTGTAAGGCCGAGTATCTGTGCCACCTCTTCGCGGTCCATTTCGTCGATAAAGAACTCCCAGCGGTGACAGCCGATAAGTTCGGCCAGCTTGTCGAGCATCTTCATTGATGGAGAGCTGTGGCCGCTGACAAGTTGGGTGATGTACGATGCCGATGTCTCCATTTTTCTGGCAAGTTCGGCCTTTGTCGTACCGTGTCTGTTGATTGCTGACTGTATATCCATTTACTTATTTGATTAAATTTTGCAGCAAAGTTAAGCATTTTCTGAGAATTTTGCAAGTTATTTAGCCTTTTTCTTAATTCTTTTGAGATTTTTTGGCTATTTATTGCGCTATTTTCTAAATTTTGTTAAGTAATTGGTTAAAATGATGGTATTTTGCTGTATTCAGGCAAAACACACTGCCATACCCCGCTTTTTTAGCATAATATCCTTGATATATGTCAATTTCTCCAGTATTTCACCAAAATGAGCCTTCCCGAAAGAATAATCCTCTAAATACTAACTCGCTGATTATTTGATACTTCCAAAAGTTTGATTTTTGCCCAAGGAATCTCGATGCCTCCTAAATCAACGCGAGACCGCCGCCACACTGCGGCGCCTCGCCTGCACCCTGACGGGTGCCTGGCTGATTATATGCCTGAGGGCCTGAGGGCCTGAGGGCTACCAGCTACCAACAGGGAAGATGGTAGAGCTGGTGCCTATCTTCCATCATGCCTACCAACAGCGACACCAACAGGGAAGATGGTAGTGCTGGTGTCTATCTTCCATCATGCCTACCAACAGCGACACCATCAGGGAAGATGGTAGAGCTGGTGCCTATCTTCCATCATGCCTACCAACAGCGACACCATCAGGGCTGCAAAGATCCTGAGGGCTACCAACGGACACCAACGGACACCATCAGGGAAGATGGTAGAGCTGGTGCCTATCTTCCATCATGCCTACCAACAGCGACACCATCAGGGCTACCAGCGACACCATCAGGGAAGATGGTAGGGAAGATGGTAGAGCTACCAACAGCGACACCAGAACGGACACCAACAGGGAAGATGGTAGTGCTGGTGCCTATCTTCCATCATGCCTACCAACAGCGACACCAACAGGGAAGATGGTAGTGCTGGTGCTTATAATATATAATATAATGTATATAGATAAAAGGTATTAAAGTATATAAATAAACAATATACGCAAAAGTTTAGTTAATTTATTTAAGAAATAAGCCTATTTAAGTTATTTAATTGCGAATAAAAGTTAATATTAATAAGTTTATTGCTTAGTTTCTTGCAAGATTAAATTAAATAACTTAACTTTGCACCAGATTTAGAAAACAAACTTTTAATTTAAAAAATTTAGGTGATATGGAAAATTTAATGTTATCTTTCGAAATGTTGCAAGCTATTGCAATCATGAACCCTGAGGGCTTCACTGTTAGCTCAAAAGATTTTGCACCCGTTAAAAGTGGTTTTGCTGTTGCTGTTGCTGATACGCAAAATTCCTTTGGAAATTATGGTTTAGCTAAAGTTATTGCATACGTTAGCAAACACCCGGAAGTCAATGCTGTTGGTGGCTGGTTTAATAAAGATAATAATCAATATTATTTTGACGCCACAATTATTGTTGATGATCTTGCAACAGCTATAGAAATAGGGCGTGCAAACGATCAAATTGCCATCTTCAATTTGAACACTTTAGAAGAAATCAGGCTTTAATTCTAAGCCTGATTTAATAAGAGAAAACAAACAAACTTTTAATTTAAAATTTTAGGAATTATGAAAAAGATAGAAGAAAAAATGTGTGCCGCTGTTGCTGCTGGTAGATGGTACAAAAATTCCAATACTGAAGTTATAGCCCTTTCTTCTGGTGCCGTTTTCGTGAAATTATACGATACCATAATTTATGCAAAGATAGATAATAAAGAATTTTTTTGTGATGGTGGTTTTAATACGGTTACAACAGGATCACGCCTCAGGGCTTTAGGTGCAAATTATTCTACCAACGAAAAAAAGAATAAATGTACGTTAACGCCATCTAATAAGATGTATAATATGTATTATAGCCATCTTTTTAGATAATATACACCATCAGGGCTACCAGCGACACCATCAGGGAAGATGGTAGTGCTGGTGCCTATCTTCCATCAGAATAATAAACCATCTAAAAAAAATAAGATTATGAAAATTAAGGTATCTAAAGTTTTCGCTGATTTTATAAATAAAACGGCTAAAGAATTAGGTTTTGAAGTTAGTGCAAAGGTAGTGGAATTATCAGAAAATTCGTACCGTTGGAATGTAGATAGTGACATTTTCAGAGCTTTAGATTATGGTGATTATGACATTTGCAGCCGTACCGGAAAAGCTATAATGTTAGTTTATCCTGAAAATTATTTTGCTTGCCCTAATTACTTAACTACCTACCAATTAAATCAGGAATTTAAAAAGTATAATGTTTCATCTTTAGAAGATCTTAAAAGCATGATTAAAAACATGTGCGAAATTTAGACACCATCAGCACTACCAGCGACACCATCAGGGAAGATGGTAGTGCTGGTGCCTATCTTCCATCAGGGCTACCAGAAATAAAATAATAATCCATCTAGAAAAATAAAATCATGAATAAAAAAAATAATCTTTCGTATATCATTAAAAAGATAGAAGAAAACGAATATAAATTGTGTTATGTAGAAAACAATTTGCAATATATTAAAGTATTAAAAGCGCTTTATTTGTGGTTATGCAGATTAAGCATGTTTCAAAATTCCGTTGAATATCAGGCGTATTTTTTCACGGGTGCTGGCTTTTCTACATTTGACCGGGTGCAAAATTCAATATTAGAATATAGATACGGAAATAGACCGTTTTAAAAATGAATATCAGAACGGACATCAACAGGGACACCAGCGACACCATCAGGGAAGATGGTAGAGCTGGTGCCTATCTTTTATCAGGGAAGATGGTAGATCTACCAACAGCGACACCAGAACGGACACCAACAGGGAAGATGGTAGTGCTGGTGCCTATCTTCCATCATGCCTACCAACAGCGACACCATCAGGGCTGCAAAGATCCTGAGGGCTACCAACGGACACCAACGGACACCAACAGGGAAGATGGTAGTGCTGGTGCCTATCTTCCATCATATCTACCAACAGCGACACCATCAGGGCTACCAGCGACACCATCAGGGCTACCAGCGACACCATCAGGGAAGATGGTAGGGAAGATGGTAGAGCTACCAACAGCGACACCAGAACGGACACCAACAGGGAAGATGGTAGTGCTGGTGTCTATCTTCCATCATGCCTACCAACAGCGACACCATCAGGGAAGATGGTAGGGAAGATGGTAGAGCTACCAACAGCGACACCAGAACGGACACCAGGCACAATATATTATATACGTTATACACGTTATAGGAGATCACAAAAATTGCCTACGTTATAGACGTTATAGGACTTTAGAGAAATTAAGAGCTGGCGAGGCTCTTTTTTTGTGCTATACCTTTTATATATATAATATAGACGGCCTGAGAAATGACTGCCACCAGGGCAGACGAAAAAAATATAAAGTATATAGATTAAGCCTGAAATCTGTGACTTTAGTTAATTTATTTAAGGAATAGGCTATTTTAAGCCATTTACTTATTAAAAAGCGTTAATATACTAAAGTTTTTTGCTTAAATGTTTGGAGGTATTAATTTATTTGCTTAACTTTGCAACGTGATTTAGAAACAAACAGTACAAACTTTTAATTTATAGGAGATTTTTATATGGAACGTTACGATTATCAGCAGGCAGTGAAGGACGATATTAAACAGTATATCGAAGATCACGACGTAAAAGTTACGACAAGTAACAGGGACGAGCTCGAAAGCTCTTTATACGACGACATGTTTATCAGTGACTCAGTAACCGGAAACGCCTCCGGCAGCTATACTTTTAATACCTGGCAGGCAGAAGAGAATTTGTGCCATAATTTAGATCTTCTTCGCGAAGCGTGCGAGGCGTTTGGCGACGATGGCACAAATATTCTGGAGTCGGCTGAAAGCTGCGACGTGACTATACGTTGCTACCTTCTCAGTCAGTGTCTGGGCGAGGTCCTGGACGAGCTGGAGGAGGACGACGAGGACGAGGACAGTGACGAGGACGACGACGAGGACAGCGACCAATAAAGGGCCTACGGGCTCTTTATAGGAGCCCTGGGACTTCATGGAATTTTCAATTATAACAAACAACAAACTTTTAACGTATAGGAGATTTTTAATATGGCAACAACATCTATAAACAACTGGAATAAGATCTACGGTATTAAGCGTACCATCTGGAACACTGACTCTTTTTATGTTCAAAACGAGGAGACACAAAACCAGTACAAATTAGACATCATGGAGGCCTACGACGTCGAAGAAGAAGAGCTGACAAAAGACAGACTGGCTGAATATTGGTACGACGACGTAGAATATAATCTGGACTGCGAGCGTGCAAACTTGAATAAGCGTATCGACGGCTGTATTATTGCCCTGGGCTATCGCTCCAGTCACTACGGATCAATTTGCGGCAACGGACGCGAAGGTACAAAAATCGTTGGTTATAACGTCGCTAAAATATTACAGACTTCAGCCGACGACGCGGACTTCTGGGCAGAAAATTACAATATAGAGTCGCGACTGAGCGACCATGATGGAAGCTGGTACGTGACATATCGCGTCTGCAAAAGCATGGAGGAGGCAGAGCGACTTCAGGAATTGGCCTACCTGGGCAAAATTGATAACGCCACCATCATGGAGCGTACAAAGAGCTTGTACCCTTATATCGCTGAGATCTACGGTTGGCCATATAGGGGCAGCAAGAAGGCAGCATAAAGGCCCTGGGAGGCTCTTTATAGGGCCTCCAGAATTTTACAAGTTTTCAATAATCAGACATCGACAAACTTAAAAGATAGGAGATAGAAGTTATGGCAAAGACAGTTTTTGAAGAGCTCTATAATCTGGCCTACGCATGGATCGAATTTATGAACAGCGAGGACGTTATAGCCTACGACGAAAAGCAACTGGCAGCGTATAGAGCTGGTATTGAAGAGACGCCCTACGACGACATCGCTACAGGTATGGAGACAGAGGCCATCATGGGAGGCGAGAGCTCACAAAGGACCCGTGATATTCTGGGAGGCTTTTTAGGCACTGGCGAGGCCATCAACAACGAGATAGTGAAAAACGTGATCACGGCCGTTATAGGTGACTTCCTGAATACTGGCAGCCAGGCTGTAGCCGCTTCCACAAAGAAGGGTGATAGTTTGCACTGTAACGACGTACCTTATCAGGCAGGCAAAAACTTCCTGGTGACTGGCAGCGACTCAAAAGGTAACTTCGTACTTCTGGATCTTGATGTACTGGCAGAACGAGGTGAGGAAAATCTGGACTTTACGAGCTTCTGGCGAGTCAGTCCGAAATATCTGGAACAGCATTTCTCTACATTATAACGACTTTATAAATTCACTAAAATATCACAGTCATGGAGAAGAGATACGACGCAAACGAGCTCGGACTTCTGGGCAGCATGTTCAAGTTCATGGACGAGCACAAGACACTGAGCGACATTATATTGTTTCTGGAGATCGCAGGACTCTTCTGGGCAGTACTGAATTACAACTTTACAACTAACTTTTAAACGTATAGGAGATTACAGTTATGACAAACTTTGCATCCATCAATCAGGCAAACAACATGGCAGCAGCTTCAGCCATCATGTTACAGGCAGTCAGCGAAATCACGGCTACAGGCCACCAGGAGCCCACAAAGGAGCCAGAGGTATATAATATGACATCAAACCTTTTTCCCTGCGTCTGCGTCGCTATGTACGAGACAATTCTGAGCCCAAACTTCTTCCTGGAGTCCATGAACGAAGGTGACGATCAATACATGTACGATACACTGAGCTGGCAGGACTGGAAAACTGAGCTCGTAAAGGTAGCCCAGGACTATATAGACGCCAACGTTATAGAGTCGCTGAAAGATTATGGCCTGCTGAATATCGAAGCATGCTCTATATGGAGCCCAAAATACTATAACTACAGCCAGGACGAGCTTGTTATGGACATCACTATGCAGCAGGGCTGGCAGGAGATTATGACAGCGAAGATCAACGACTGGCGAGGCCGTCAGGACGTTATAGACTACATCAAAAAATACTGGCGCAGTTACAGCGGCTATGTAAACTTCATGCCGGAGAGTCTGGACGAGGTATTGACAGAGGACGACGAAGAGAGACAGCTGGCGGCATATCTGACCCTGGCTATGCTCGTGGAAGGTAGTCTGAAGCCCTGCGACGAGATTATGGATGAGCTCTATTATAGCATCAGTGAGAAATTTTGCGACTACGAGCGAGTAAACCTACTGGCTGAATATATGGACGCTGACGAGGCAGACAGACTGCTGACGCTCTATAACGACGACGACGACTGGAACGACCTATACTGGCGACTGGTGGAGAAAATAGGCTTCCGCTGGCTGCATGAGGGACCAGACAGTCTGCGAGGCAAGAAGGACAGCGACTACGAGTTTAACGCTAAATCTGACGGCGAGAGACTGCTTTTCTGGGCAGTGGAGAAGGAGCTGACAGTGGAAGATCTTCAGGACATGGCAGCATGAGAAATCTAAATCACCTATTATAAAGTTTTAAGTTTGTTTTTTGAAGTGGAGCCCGGAGGCTCTTTACAGGGCCTCTGGGACATCACTGACAGACAGACGGACACTTTATCAGGCGAAATCATAAAAACGCATCAGCGACAAAATAAACAACGAATACAACAAACAATTAAAAAGATATACGACTATGGCAACAAATAAAGTAAATTGCTGGCAGGCAAACGACGTGAAGTTAGTGGAGCGAGTTTTAGACGGACGCGACCTGAAAGAAGGTGAGCTGGTATATTGGAAGGACTCAGTTTGCGAGTTTATGGGCAGCCATAAAGAAGGACGTGAAGTGATCCTGAAAATGAAGGGCGGCGACCTGGTACGCATCAGTCTGGACGAGGACGAGATAGGACGCTGCGACGAGACGAAAAAGCGACTCCCTGACTGGCTGAGACGAGGCGTAGTAATCTATGACCGTCGCGAGCGTAAAGAATACGTTATAGAGAAGGTGGGAAATTGCCGCGTCTATCTTTATCACGCTGGCGACAGTCAGTTAGCTTCCATCATGCTTTATTGTTGCGAGGCAGGCCGACAGCCCACGACAGCCGACTGGCTGAAAGCTGGTGCCTCCTGTAAGCACGAAGGACGGAAAGCGACGATCCTATCTGTGGACGGCTATATGGCAAAGGTAAGAATAGACTACGGCTGCGACACTATCTGCGACCTGGATATTTGCTGCGGCGAGCTCAGACCAGACTACGACGAGCGCGACTACGGTATGACCTGCGAGGAGATCAGCCGTCGTAAAGACGACATCTATTTCAGAGTTTATAGGGGAGGCGTGAGAATAGGCAAACTGGATAAGTTCACCCGTCAGGAGAATAAAGAGCTGCATGAACTGGACTGCCGCGAAATGATCAACTCCTGCTTGATTTACGGTATGCTCTACGACTTCTATAACCAGGACACCAAGAAATTCGTGAAATACGGAAAGGACTTCGAGGACCTTCTGGGCTACGACCTGACTCTTCGACTTCTGAGAGCACAGCAGGAGAGATTTAAGACTGCAAAGGTAGTGGCCAACGTCTATACTGACAGCGAGGACACACCATATAATAGCTGCATCTGGTAGTTATAGCGACTGAGAAATATCACAGACAAACTTTTAAACGAATAGGAGACAAAATATATGTTTACATCATTTGAACAACTGGCACAGGTGGCCAAGAAGGTAGCCAATAAGGTGGGTACAACATGTTACGTTAAAGGACAGCAGATCAGCTTCCATCGCGACAACAACAGCCGAGCTTATCTCGGTATCGTATATAGCAACTATATGCAGGTAGCTTATAATACCTTCAGCCTCCAGGGAGAGACAGCCATCATTGACGGCGACCAACTGGAACGCATGCTGAGACAGGAGATAGCCTACGGTGCGTAATTACAGCGAGTTTATAGAATCACTAATAAATCATCATCAACAAACTTTTAAACGTATAGGAGATCATAATATGGAATTTGGCAAATTTGTAAGAGAGTGCTATCTTCGCAGTGTACCATCAGTGGACCTGGATAAGCTGGCAAAGGACGAGAAGGTGAACTGTTCGGACCACAAGCTGACAGTGAGCGAGTACGAGGCAATTCTGAAGGAGTTCGACGTGAAGGAGGACAGCAACGAGATACTGGCTTGCAACATGTTTATGCTGCAATCAGGACCACAACTTATCGACGACCTGAAATCGTAATTATAGAGTTTATAGGACATCACTAAAATCAGTACGACTATGAAGCGAATAGACTTATATCTGGCACAGCCCATCAGCATCATGGGAGCCAACGGGACGAGTTACGAGGACGTCACCCATATCGACACTACGAAGGAGGGCGGCGAGTACATCGAGGACAAGAACGGCGAGATTTTGTTCTTCAACGAAATGGACGCTGAAATGCAACTGAACGCACAGCAGGCCATCTACGACGAGACCAAACCTGACATGAGGGCCGTGATCTTCGACTGCATGAACTACAAGCGTCGTTTGCTGAATAAGATGACCGACCTGGAGAAATATTGCATCTGGAAGGAGGAGGACGAAGTGATTTGTTATACACTGGACGAGTTTTCAGCCAACTTCAACGACGATACTATCAGTGCCCAGGACTGGCTCTATTTCATCGACTTCAACGACTGCCAACGTAAGCTGGAGTGCGAGGGCGTGAACGTGACGCTCTATAAGGTCTGGGCAGACAGCGAGAGCGACTACGACGTGGAGGAGTACGAGCAGGTGATCTTCAACAATCTGGACGAGGCACACGACGCTGCATCGAAGTGGGTACACTTCTACGACGGTGACGAGGGCAGAGCCATCTTCCATATCGACGACATGATGACCGGTGAGACCATCGACACAGTGGAAAGCATCAAGGGAGAGTCTTTATAAATGACTTCTAAAATCACTACGACTATGGCAAAGTTATCTGAAAATGCAGTAGAGACCATTAAGGTCCTGAATGAACAGCTCTTCGATGCTGAATACGAGCTGGAACGGCAGAAACGAGCAGTAAGCAAGTATCGCTATTATCTGGCAGCAAATCCTTCAGCCGACACTGTTATGGATCTGCGAGGCAGCATGGCAAACCTGAAAGCCTGCGAGAAGAAGGTGGCCGACATCAGGCGCAGTCTTGACAAGGCCCTGGAAAGCATCTGGACGCTTTAATTATAGAGAACATCGGAAATTACAAACTTTTAATTTATAGGAGATACAAGTTATGAAGAATCTGGCAACATTAAAGAGACTGAATAATCAGGTAGTAATCGCTATGCAGGCAGCACGTCTGGCAGTCTACGAGAATTTGAAGGAGCTGGCAGTGGAAGTTCCAGTAAGATCTGACGAGGACTGCGAGGACTGCGACGAGCGCAAAGGACTCTACGTCTATGGTCCTGGAAAGTATTACAGCCTGAGTGAATATCGCATCGACGCAGTGAAGGCCGGCGAGAAGAGCATCCTTTGCCACTACAACGAGTGGAACGAGCATGAGGCAGACGACTGGCAGGAGCTGGAGGAGTTCTACGACTGCGAGAATATACTGGAGTGCATCCAGTGGCCGGACGAGGTGCCAGACGGCGAGGCACAGCAGGAGCAGAACAAAGTTATCGAGCGTTACGACGCTATCAGGAACGAGAATAAAGAGTTGGTGTCTTGTCTGATACCGAAAGCCATCAAGAACGAGCAGACCATCTACGGAGAGCTTTGCGACTGGCTGCGTGACTACCACAACGACCTGACCCTTCAGGAGAGCGACCTGCTGGCTCACCTGCTTCTGGGCGACATGGTAATCCATCACCCGGACTGGATCAGCAGGATTAAGCCTAACAAACTTATGGTGCTTTGTCACTACGACGAGGACGACCAGGAGTATAGCGACGTGGATCTGGTAGTGAGCAAGCATCAGTTCGACACCGACAAGGAGAGAGTGCGCGAGGCCATCGAAGGACTGTGGGAACTTGATCAGTACGACGAGAACGACCTGAACGAGCTGCGTGAGTGCATCAGCGACTTGTTGAAGGGCGAGAACGGCTACTTCGGCATCGAATACTACTGGAAGGAAATAGACGCTATTTTATAGACTTTATAGGACATCACTAAATTGACTGAGTTATGGCACAGGTATCACAGACAGCAATCGACATCATCGCCGATCTGAACGACAAACTATTCGAGGCCGAGTGGGAACTGGATCAGCAGCAACGGGCAGTGAGCAAATACCGTCACTATCTGGCAGCCGAGGCCAACAGCGAGACAGTACTGGACGTAAGAGGAGCTATCAAGAACCTACGCGGCAAACAGCAGCGAGTGGACGAGCTTCGCCGGAGTCTGGATAAGGCAATAGATAACATCTGGACGTTATAACAAACATCTAAAATCACAGCGACTATGGCAAAATATGAGATTTACGACTGTAACGACGAAGTGATCGACGAGAGCAACGATTTACTTGAGGCGCAAATTTCTGCGCAAAACGAAAACGCAAAATTTATACTTGATACGGAGAATAACGAAATTATAACAAACTTTTAATTTATAGGAGATACAAGTTATGAAGAATCTGGCAACATTAAACAGTATTTACAGGGGCATCAGCGCGGCACGCCACCAGTGGGAACTGGCTATCATCGAGAATCTGAAGGAGATAGGTAAAGAAGTGAAGGTATTGGGCGACTACTACGACCCGGAGGACGGCTGGCCTGAAGGTCTGCATATAGTTATCATGGACGACGATAACTACCCACAAGACATCGTTATAGACAGCGTGAAGTATGAGGATAAGGAACATAGCAATATTGCAGTGCATCTTTGCTATTGGGACCCCAACAAGTGCGATCAGTGGTGGAGCATCAGCGACTTCTCCAGCGACGACGCTGACACTATCCTGCTGGCTATCCAGTGGCCTGCAAAGGTGAAGAAGGGCGAGGCACAGCCTAACGAGATAGAAGTGCTCTTCGCAGTCGATAGCGAGGACAATACGAAAATATCCATCTGCGCTATGCATGAATCCGGCTGGAAGGACGGGAGCAAGCGCGAGGCCATCGAGAAGGCTGTGAGAGACTTTCTGGGCGACATCCTGACGGAATACATCGAGGATCCCTACGAGGCTCATATCAACGACAAGAGCGAGGAGGAGAAGAAGGCCGAGTTTGCCGACACCATCAGTAAGCTGGCATCAGGACTGAACACCGACTTTTTGTGGTACGAGCTTTTCTGGCTGTCAGTCCCTACATTATAATCGACATCTAAAATCACTACAACTATGGCAAAGTACGATCTATATGTAGCAGGCGACTGCATCAGTGAACACGACAACTACGAGGAAGTACGCAAGGCTTTCTACGAGGAAGTAAAGAATCACCCTGACTGCCCAATCGACATTCTGGCAGAGGACGGCGAGACATCGCTTCTGTCCTACGATGAGCAGACGGAACAAGTATATAACTATAAATAAAGGAGGACAAAATTATGGCAGCACCGAATTTTAGCAAGCGAAACGCATCACGTTACTTCTGCATCGGACGTAACCGTTATTTCACTCAAGAGGACATCGACGAGCTGGAGCTTTCACAGGATATGCTGGGACAGTTTGACCAGTACGGCACCCAGGAGAGCTACGACTGGACGAAGAGCATCCTTATGGACGAGTTAAAGAAGGTAGGCTATTGGGAGCCTGACGCAACGTCACGCTGGAGCTATGACCGTCTGAACTACGAAGGCAGCTACGGCAGTGTATATCTGGCCAAGACCCGCATAGATTTCCAGTATGCAGGCGCAGAATTCTATATCGACATCCGCGTGAAGGAAAACATCGGTCACTACTCAGGCTCTTGTCTGGACTACGAGATCAGTGTCAGCGGCTGTAACTTCGAGGAGGGCGACTTCGACCTTTGCGACGACTACAACGACGACTTCTTTTTCGACGTTGAGGACCTTATCGAGAAGAACGTCTGCGGCAATCTTGGCATGACCAAGTTACAGGCCAAGAACATCATCAAGAAGCTCTACCATACCATCAGCAAGGCTAAGGACGAACTGGAGTTGATATTCTCTCGTTGCTGTGACGACGAACTCTATCTGGACTGGATTTGCGACTACGGCTGCGGCATCGTGGGCGAGGCTGGCTACGACTCTTATCCTACCAGGCTCTACGAGGAGCGCGAGGCAGCATGACACCTTTATATATATTATAGACAAACTTTTAATTCATAGGAGATAGAATTATGGCAACAAAGACAAACATCAAGACCGAGCAGAAAAAGGTCTATGTATCAAACCGACCAAACATCAGCATGAAGGAATTGAAGAAAATGTTCCCCTACATGACGGAGGAGGAGCTGGAAAGCGACATGCAGAACAACGAGTGGATCAAGCTGGAGAAATTCCTGGAGCAGGAGCGCAAAACCAACGAGGGCTACCGCATCCATGCTGAGCGTCCGGACGTGAAGAGACTGCGCATCCATGTGCAGTGGAAGAAGAGCGCGACCTGGGGACGGAATCCGCACGTTCACTTCTCCTGCCACTTCCAGGACGGCACATATACTTCGGGTGACGATACCTGTGGCGGCTGCGGCTACGACAAGGAGAGCACCGTTATAGCACGTATCTTCAATCAGTGCTGTTCAGGCATGCTCTGGCGTAAACGCAACAGCAAGAAGAATACCCCTTACGGCATCCATCGTGGCAAGGGCTGGTACTTCCCCAACTTCGCAGGTGGTGTAGGCGTAAGCTGTTATCCGAGCATCACGGAATTCCTGGGCGGCAAATGGGAGTGCGTGGACTCAGGTAAGGACTACGACAGCTACGAGATCACCTTTCCAATGAAGAAGTAATCCGCGTTATAACAGACATCAATAATCACTAAATATAAAGGAGACAAAAGTTATGAATAAGCATACCATCATTATAAAGAACGTGAGTTATTACTGTGCCTACATTCCATCGGCACGCAGTCAGAAATTCAGCTTCGACGAAGTTCGTGGCGAGATCAAAGTGAGCATCCCGTCGGTATCGAGCGAGGAAGCACCCATAGCCTTCCGTCTGAGCGATTACAGCCACACAGAGAAGGGCAAGACTGAGATACGCTGGTATGATGGCAAACTGTATAGTCGCTGCGTTATGGACGACTTCGTGAGTCGTGGCGGCAAAGAGAGTGTGAAGCCTGAATATATGGCAGAGAACTGCCGACCCAGCCTGCCCTACGGTCATAATCGTAGCCGTGAGATTTGTGTGAAGCGTTATCGCAGCTATTATCAGGACTATATTCTGGTTGACGGCTATGTATGGCGCAGGTGTGGCGAGCCTCGCTACGTGGTGAACACCTTTGGGCTGGGACACAATCACGGCGGCACGGGGCTGTTTGTGGAGGAATACTACAACCAGAATATCCCTGCATCCAACTACTTCTCAGCCCTGGACGGCGACGCAGCTGTGGCCTACGCTAACAAGGTGGCCGAGCGTCGTGGCGACACCGAGAGCATGGGACGCTTTGAGAAGATGATCGAGGTGCTTATCCCGGAGGCCGTGACCATCCGTCCAGAAACGGAGCACGGCGAGGGAGACGCATTTATCAACAAGATCAACCGTATCGCCGAGGCAGCACCCGACAGCACTACCGCCGGCCTGCTGGCACTAATGGCAACAGCACAGGAGATTGGAAAGTAATCACTACGTTAGAGCGAGTATCAGAAATTACAAACAATTTAATTCATAAAGACTATGGGACAGTATTATTTTGGAGTAATCATCGAGAAGGAAACACGTAAGCCTATCATGGCTCACGACGGTTATAAACTTTCAGAGACGGGCTGGGCTACGATGATCCAGTTTGCCTACGAACTGAGCAAAATGGGACGCTGCTACATGCAGCGAGTGACCTGGGCAGGTGACTACTCAGACCGCAAGGACTACAACGGGCTACGACTGTACGACTACCTGAGTGGCGACAAGGACGAGGGACGCGAGCCAGTGAAGCTGCCAGAGGCTATGGATAACCTGCTGCCAGTATATCCGTCGCACGACCTGGAGGGCGACGAGCGCGAGAAGGCACTGGATAAGTATTGGCAGGACTACGAGGACACAGTGAACAAGTATCTCATGGCTGGTAAGTTCAAGGTGCGCCCTGAGCTGCGCTACCTGTGCAACCACGACCGCAAGGAATACTACGACTTGCAGAAGTTCTGCGATTACCTGTGGCAGCAGTGGGAGAAGGAGCACAAGCGTTATGAGGGCTACGAAAATCCACTGGCCATCCTGACGAGCGACCCGACTTGCAGAATCAAGGGCGGCGGCGACTACTTCTATCAGGAGGGCTTTGAATACTACGGCACATGGAGCGACTGCGTGATCAGTGCCGAGCAGCAGGTGCCAGAGGGCTATAAGGAGGTTAAGACGCTGTTTGAGGGCATCAACCGTATATGGGATCCCGACACCATCTGCAACGCGATTACAGGCGAGAAATATGGTCACAGCCTGCCGTCGCCATCGGCCTACGACTTCGGACGGAGCATTTGCCGCTACGACGAGAAGCACTGCCAAATGGCCTGCGTGAGCCGCGAGGTGATTCTCCAGATGTATGCCGACTGGCAGCGGAAGGTGGACGTGGAGCGTGTCTATAAGGCTTTCGACGCAGTTATGAGGGCTGTGAAGAACGACCCGCATCTGGAGCAGGAGCACAAGGGGCTGACGCTGGAGCATCGTCACCATAAGAACGAAACGACGGGCTGGGAGTGGACTGACCACGTAGCCATCGTGAACGACGTGGAGGTGATGCTGGAAGAGGGCAAGGAGGGCTACGAGCACGACTACCGCCACCGCGCCTATCTGGGTGACATCGAGTACAACTGCGACACGAAGAGCCGCCGTTACTTCCGCAAACTGGAAAAGGAGCGTCAGACAGTTGCCTGACCTCCATTATAGCGAACTTCTAAAATCAGAGAGATATGGAAAAGAAATATCATTTAGTGACATGGCAACGTGGAATTGGTGACGATGACAAGGATGACTGCAACACCATGCAAGAGGTGGAAGCATTGGCACGGCAATATATAGCCGAGAAGTATGTAGTCAGAGTGTTCAGCAAAGGCAAGCTGGTTAAGGTCTATGACGATTGTTTCCGCCGTGGCCGTAAACCATCGGCTTGGGAACTGGAGAAGTATCAGAGTAAGTAATTATAGCGAACATCTAAAATCAGAGCATTATGCCATACAAGTCGGAGAAAATCAAAATCGAGGGTACGAAGCTGGATCGTAGGCGCAAGCTGACCGAGGACCAGAAGGAGTACATCAGATGGCTGCGTGAGGAAGAAGGACTTTCGCAAAGGAAACTGGCAGCGATGTTCGGAGTGTCGAGACGGCTGATAACATTCATCCTTGATCCTGAAAAGGAAAAGAGAAACAAAATCAGGGCAAAAGAGCTTAGACAGGAAGGACGGTACAAGTACACTAAGGATCAGTGGGCCGATGTTATGAGAGATCACCGACGCTATAAAAACAAACTGCATAAGGATGGATTAATTTAGAGAATCATATACAATAAATCTACGTTATACGACGTTATATAATTGACAGACTTTTAAAAGTTAGGAGAAATGGAAATCACGGAGCAGCGAGAGCAGAGACGAAAGCCACACTTTCAGGCTATGCCGAGTCGTGACGTGATTCGCAAAATTTGAAAAATTATGCAAGTTAGACGATTGACAAAAGAGGAGCTGGGAGCCAAGGTGCTCTTTCCGAGAACACAACTGAAGGGTATCGACTGCAAGGACGCTGACCAGATGCCCGCAAGACAGGACTTCGACGTGGAGGTGAAACACGACGTGCCAGGCATGGGCGACGTGAAGCTAATCGTCGGCACAAGGGAGCCGAGAATGGTGTTCCAGATTATCGAGACCAAGAGCGAGCAGGAGTTCGACTCGCATCTGGGAACCCTGCTGGGCATGCACGAGAGCCCCATCTACGTGGAGGGCAGACTGGACTTCATCATTGTGTTCCAGGGCTGCAAGGGCGAGCTGGGAGCCACGCAGCAGAACTACAAGGAGAAGATCAGACTGATACACGAAGAACGTGACCAGGCGGCACGCTGGTGGCATCTGTATGGCGACTGACCGTCGCTGCCATCAGGCGGCAGGCATCAGGACAAACTCTTTTAATTTATCGTAAAACTTCGGGCAAAGACATACGGGTTTGGGATTTTTTCCCTAACTTCGCACCCATGATAGCCTGGGGTACTCCTACCCCACCTATCTTTTTTAATTAAAAGTTTGTTTAGAGGCTGCCCGTCTGCGACAGATCGGCAGTCTCGTTTTTCAAGAGACATTATACATTTACATATAATATATCAACAGAGTATTAATAATTCAATTCAATAAGATTATGAAACGATTAGTCAAAAGTCATTTTATCAAGGCGGAGAAGCCTTATGAGGTTTTTACATACGTGAGTGAAGGTCCGTTCCTGCAGGCTGGGCAGCTGATAGGCAACATCATCAACATCTATCAGGATGACGAGAAGGAGGGCAAGGTAAGTTACGAACATGTGCCGGTGTTCCGCAACCCTGATAAGGGGTGGATGCTCGATTTCGACCATGCCTTCGTAGGGTATAACGACGTCATGGAGAGTGATATCTTCCCGCTTGGGTTCGAGGGCGACCAGGTTGGACTGAAGGCCATCAACACCATGCGCAGGATAGACTATCGTTCGGGCGACAATAGCCACGACCCGAAAGACATCTTCGCTTATTTCGATTCAACAGGGTTAAAGTACGACACGTTGGCTGACGAAATAGCAAAGGGAAATGCCGGCGGGGAGTTCAAGGATATGAAGGCCCGCATAGGGCATCGCCACGAGAACAACGGCTACAGGACGTGGGATGAGTATTATCTGGAGATCGACGATGGGATTGCCATGTTCGTACAGCTCGACAATGGTGCTACGACTATGCCTGTCGTGGACTTGGCGCGTCAGATGCGCGACTGGCTGGAGTTGGGTGTGGAGTGGCCTACAATAACGGTCAAGGATGAATACTACGAGCATCAGATCCTGGAGTTGGTGATGTGTGCGGAGATAATGGCCACACACATGATTGAGCACGGGACGAAATGTATAGAGGATGTTTACAGGCTGCGTGTGCAGGCTGGATGTAATCGGGTGACGATGGATACAATTTACAGCGTGGCATCGGATGCTCTGCTTTGTGGAGGAAAGACTGCGCAGGAGAGGGCCGACGAGGTGATTGTCAGGGCCGTGGGCGAGGGCCTGCTGACTGTTGACAACGACTGCGTGACGTTCGCTGACGAGATAGGCAGAATGGCCGAATGGAAATTCAGTCCCAAATCGGACGAGTGAGTGGATTAATATCTTTAGAATTAAATTGTTATAATAAGTCCGCTGCCTGAGAAGGTCGCGGGCTCTTTTTTTATGATGAATAGTTAAACATAATGAAATTTTTATGTAAACTCTTGCACATAACAAAACTTTTATGTAACTTTGCAGCGTGATAAGATATTCCAAATAAGGCAGCAGCCATTCGTGGACAAAGCAAGGTTTGAATCTATGATAGAGAAAATCAGATTAGAACTGGCTTGTCTGTATGCGGAAAAGGAAAGTTATAAACATTAATAAGAAATAAGTATTATGGAAGAAGCAAAAAAGAAAATTGCAGAGTTGAAGCAACTGATGACAAAACACGATTGTGAGAGTATACGCTGCGTTAACGAAATAATGGACTGGTTCAATAGGCAGCCAGAGGATGTTAGTAAGGTGCTCAATAAGTTTTTAATAGATGAAATCGACTTTGTGGACAAATTTGTGACAGAGGAGCACAATCTGATTATCGCTGAGCAGATGGACGAGGATCTGAAGAGGGTAATCCCACTGTCGTATATCGCCAAGTATTACTTCAAGAAGAGTGCGGCGTGGTTGTCGCAACGCATCAATGGAACCCCAGTGAGGGGTAAGGTTTACACGCTGAGCGGTGAACAGAAGGAGACGTTCAACCGAGCCATGCGTGAATTAGGACAGAAAATTGGCTCATTCCAGATAGCTTAGTAAAAGCCGAGGAATATTCTTATCACACCCGCCCTGCAGCCTGAGCCGGCTGTGGGGCTTTTTTATGTCCCATTTTTGAAAAACACGATTTGTAATTTTGGAGTGTGAAACCAAATAAATAGTTTGATATGCCAAAGATGAAACCAACAATGAGCTGGGTGGAGGTGAGAGACCTCACGGAGAAGTTCGAGTGGCGAGACCCGAAGACTGGTGTCACGACTCGTGGTTATAATCCACCTGGCGGGAAAGACGGGAAGGGTGTCAGCCGTGTACCATTCCATATCAAATACATTACGGGTAAGGGTCAGGTGGAGGAGGGCTTCTGCACCTGCCTGAAGGTCTATCCGGAAATCAAGCAAAGGATGATCCAATATGTCGAGTCGAAACAGATCCGCAGAGTGAGGGATTATCTGATTATGGAGATTGACGGCATCCGCATTATTACGCACTAACAGATTTAGACAAAAGCGCTCGGCTTTGCCGCTTTTACAAAGGCGATAGCCGACTAAAAGAACAAAAGAACATATTTTATGCTGAATGATTTGGAAATTGTATTGACGATGGTGATCATCGCGGGGGTAGTCGGAATCGGTGCGTTCATCTGGACAAAGGTGAAGAAGGTGAAGAACTCAAAACCAAAGGAGCAGCCGAAGGATTCACAGAAGCCCGTTGGTTCGGAGAAACCCGCTGATTCGCAGAAGGGTGATTCAGAGGGGACAGTCCCCCCTGCTTCACATGAGGGACAGTCCCCAGCAACGCAGTCACCGAAAGATTCACAGACGCCGGAGCTTGACCCTGCTGAGGGGAAGGCGGCGGAGGTGGTCGACGAGGTGCTGACGAGGTTTAATCCGGTGATCAACGTATCGGAGCAGAGCATGACGTTCGACTATCTGGTGAAGGTGGCGACTGAGGCTTGGCGGCAGTTCTACAAGGGCGAATCGGGTTGGGGCCTTCCCCTACTCTACCGGCCTGAGTTGTTCCCGACGATTACGGACATCTATCAGGGTCGGCGCGACGAGGACGCTGCGTTCAGGACGTTGGTTGGCTGGGTGTGTGCGCTGCACCTGAGCGAGCTTTGTCCGATGAAACGTAACGAGCTGATGCCTATCGGCTACACGGCGGGCGGCTATTCGGCTGAGAGTGATATCTTCGGCTATGAGTTCAGGAGTGACCCGACGGTGGCGCGACTGATTGGCGGCTCGCTGCTGGCGGTGATGCACGGGGTGGCTGAGCCTGACATCGAGGGGATGCGTAGTGAGGTTGGCGGCAAGGGGTACGACCGGACGCTGGAGGACATCGTTGACCAGGAGAGTCGTTACAATGTGGCTGACGATGGGTTCTATATCGACTTCAGACGGTTTATGGTGTCGGCTCCTGGGCCGTATGCGCCGGGCTATCAGGACCGCAGTCAGCTGCGAGGGACGTTCACCGACGAGAAGGTGTCGAACGGTTGTCTCGCAATGGACATGAAGATCCACGAGGTGATTGTGTCGCGCTCGAATCTGCCGGGGCAGCTGGCGGTTCAGGCGGTGGCCGACAAGGAGTGGGACGAGCACCATCTGTATGGTTACGACCGTCGCGATGTCGGTGGGTTGTACGATTTCCATGCGGTGTTCGGTCAGGAGACGATTGATATGAGGATTGACCCTGAGTGTGAGCTGGCTCAGTGGATTGCATGGGCGAAGACGGCTGGCAGTAATGCGCGTGGCATCCTGCAGCATGCTAACTCGGCGTATGGGCCTATCGAGTATGGAAGGTTGCGCCCTGGGTGCTCGTGGACGCAGGAAGCTACGAAACATTCGCAGACGGACGACCGCGAGAATGCCTTGGCGAACTTCGTGATTGAGGACGGTGACGGGTGTCCGACGGGTTACTACGACGAGAACGGTGTGTGGACGAAGCCGCAGGAGTGTTCGTCGCCTGAACAGTATGAGGAGATGCAGAAGCGGAATCTCTTTGCGAACTCTTACCCGAGTGGGCATAGTGGTGGTATCACTTGTGCTGCGATGATGCTGATGGAGGCGTACCCGTACAGGTCGGACAGGATCCTGAAGGCGGCGAATAGTTTCTCGCTGAACAGAAGCGTGTCGCGCTACCACTGGACGAGCGATGTGTTGCAGGGTCGTCTGG
>JAEEPF010000212.1 GCA_016284635.1 Prevotella sp. | reverse complement strand
GTCTTGAAACGATCCACCTCTGTGTGGAAGTAGGTGGAGACTCTCGCCTTGAGATTCTTCGCCTTCCCCACATAGATGATGGTCTTATCGACGTCATAGAATTGGTAACTGCCAGGTTTGTCTGGTAGTCTGCTTACTATACCTTTCAGATGGCTTAATCGCTTCTCGTTTTCTTCTTTTGTCATCTTCTGTATTCCCCTTTATTTACTATGTTTCTCGTTCCTTTTGTTCCACGTGGAACACTCCTTGTGTGGTATCTATTTCCCCTCCTGAGTAGGAGGGGTAGGGGTGGTCTGATCCGCCTTCCATCTCTTCCCTTTATCTTCCCAAAGAATCTTTAGCTTTCTTATTTCCTCGATGATGCTGTTTATATTTCTATAAACCACATCATTCTCAAATCTTATAACCTTAATATTATTGCTGGCTATAATCCTTGTCCTTGCTTCGTCATACTCTGACTGTTCGAAAGTCTTATGTATCCCACCATCAAGCTCAATACCTAGACGTATCTCTGGACAATAGAAATCCAATACATAAAGACCCAATCCGAATTGCCTTCTGAATTTTAAACCATCTACTTGTTTGCCTTTTAGGGCACGCCACAGGATAGCCTCAGGAGCTGTAGTATTATTTCGGAGGCTCTGACGGAGGGTCTTCTGGTCTTTAATATTTGTTCGATGTGAGAAATTATCCATAGAGATATGTAAGTTGATCAGACCACCCCTAACCCCTCCTACTCAGGAGGGGAAGAGGTTACCTGGTTAAACGATCATAAGCGTTGTGAGGTCGATGTCCTTAAAGAGGTCTCGGCCGTGGAGGCCTTCGTCTGTGATCTCGATGATGAAGTTCATATAGACCTTCTTTGGGTGGAAGTATTCAACGAGGTTATATACTGCCTTCGCTGTACCACCTGTTGCAAGGAGGTCATCATGGATAAGAATGATATCGTTCTCATCGATTGAGTCGATGTGCATTTCAACGGTATCGACCCCATACTCTTTCGAGAAACTTTCCTTAATGACCGTAGCTGGCAACTTACCAGGCTTTCGTGCCAACACAACGCCACAACCCAAACGGCCGGCGAGGGCAGAAGCCATCACGAACCCTCGACTCTCTACGCCTACGATCTTAGTGATGCCCTTGTCCTTGTAGAGTGCCTCGAGTTCGTCGAGCATAATCTTCATACACTCTGCATTCTTGTAGAGAGTTGTCACGTCACGGAAGTTGATTCCTTTTCTGGGGAAATCTGGTACACAACGCAGATTGTCCAATAGTACTTTGTTGTTCATAATCAGTGAGTTATAATTGTTAAACGCTTAATTTGTTTCACGTGGAACGTTGGTAAATCATAGACTAGTGGTTGTTCAGACCACCCCTAACCCCTCCTCGCTCGGCTATGCCGCTTGCTACCGTAGGGACGCAAGAACTCAGGAGGGGAAAGGCTAACGCCCGAGGAGCACCAGAAGGACGTTAATGTCGCTGGGTGAGACACCTGGGATGCGAGAGGCTTGCGCCAACGTCTCGGGCTGGATCTTCTCCAACTTTTGGCGGCACTCTGTCGAGAGGCCTTGCAGTTCGTTGTAGTTGAAGTGCCCTTTGATTTTGATGTTTTCTAAGCGGTGCATCTTATCAGCCACGACCTTTTCTCGATCGATATAGCCTTTATATTTCATCCTGATCTCCGCTGCTTCTGCGATTTCTTCGCGACGGTTCTGCGGACGATTCAGCACTTCTTTCAGTTGAGGGATGATCTCCGACAGGTTCTGTAAGTTGAGCTGCGGGCGGTTTACCAGGTCTACAAGTTTACAGCCAAACTGGAGTGGGGTAGTGCCGAGTGCCTCTAAAGCGGAATTAATGAGTTTTGGTTTTATCGCGAAATTCTGGCAGAAGGTTTCGATTTCTTCGATATATTGTTTCTTCTCCATCCACCAGTCGTAGCGCTCTCTTGTTGCCAATCCGAGTTCGTAGGCCTTCTCCGTCAGACGGGCATCGGCATCATCCTGCCTCAACAGAATCCTATATTCTGCTCTTGAGGTAAACATTCGATAGGGTTCATCAACGCCCTTGGTTACCAAGTCATCGATCAGCACGCCGATATAGGCCTCGTCTCGATGAAGCACAAACCTCGTTGTTTCTGCCGTTGTGCTATTGCAGTCAGCTCCACTAGCAGCCCCAGCTTTCAAGGCGGCATTGATACCAGCCATCGTTCCTTGGCCTCCGGCTTCTTCATAACCCGTCGTACCATTCACCTGACCAGCCATAAATAAATTCTTAATGATCTTCGATTCCAACGAATGGTTTAATTGTGTAGGATCGAAGAAATTGTACTCTATCGCATAGCCTGGGCGATATACTTTCATATCCCTCAAGGCCGGAATCTTTTTGAGTGCATTGATCTGCACATCCATCGGCAATGATGACGAGAAGCCGTTCAGATACATCTCGTTGGTATCCTCACCCTCTGGCTCCAAGAACAGCGGATGCTTCTCTCGATCAGGGAAGGTCATCAGTTTCGTTTCTATCGAAGGACAGTAACGAGGGCCGATCGATTGGATTTGTCCGTTGTAGAGTGGGGAGTCTGCCAAACCACTTCGCAGGATCTCATGCACATCTTCGTTGGTGTTCACAGTCCAGCAGGGTAATTGTTTCAGGGCTCCGCCTTTGTTGAGGTAACTGAACTGATAGGGTCTGCTCTCTCCTGGCTGGATTTCCATATCCTCGAAATGAACGCTTCTCTTATCGATACGGACAGGGGTGCCCGTCTTCATCCTCGCCGTACTGACCCCATGACGGGTAATGCTCTCCGTCAGATTGGGGACAGCAGGCTCTGCTATCCTGCCACCAGGAACCATCTTCCGTCCGATATGCATCAGTCCGTTGAGGAAGGTTCCTGCCGTTAGCACCACACACTTCGCATAGATTTCAGCGCCCCAGATGGTTCGGATACCGATGGCCTCGCCGTTTTCAACGAGCAACTCATCAGCCTGATCCTGCCAGATGTCGAGGTTTGGGGTAGCATCAAGATGTCTGCGCCATTCCCAGATGAACTTCCCACGATCGCATTGAGCCCTTGGACTCCATACGGCAGGCCCCTTGCCCACGTTGAGCATACGGAACTGAATCGAGGTGGCATCCGTCACCTGTCCCATCTGTCCGCCCAAGGCATCGATCTCGCGAACAATCTGACCTTTCGCAATGCCACCAACGGCAGGATTACAAGACATCTGTGCAATCTTGTTCATGTCCATCGTCACCAGGCAGGTCTGGGCTCCCAAATTGGCACTTGCGCAAGCCGCTTCACAACCCGCATGACCCCCTCCAATGACTATCACATCATACTTGAATTTCATCCTTATTTGCTATTTTTCCGCAAAAGTAACAAAAAAAATTGAATAGTAAATGCATTTTTACCTCAAAAAACTTTGAAATATCAATATTTTATAGTATCTTTGCGGTCTAAAACAGTCTTTAAATACCTATAATAAGGTATGGACAGAACGGTTTGGAGGGGCTTAACGGCCTTAAAGTGTAAAGAAACAAGAACAATTATTCATATATAAATAACTTAATTTCAACAACTTATGTGGTTAATCAATTCATCAATTGGTAGAAAAGTTGTAATGTCCGTAACGGGTATTGCGCTGATCTTGTTCCTGACCTTCCACGGTTGCATGAACATGGTTGCGCTTTTCTCGGAAGAGGGTTACAACATGATTTGCGAATTCCTGGGTGCCAACTGGTATGCCGTTGTGGCTACACTTGGCTTGGCTGCCCTGGCAGTGATTCACATCGTCTACGCCTTCATCCTGACGGCGCAGAACCGTACGGCTCGCGGCGACAACCGCTACGAGGTGGCTACGACGGTCAACGCTGGTAAGGTGGAGTGGGCATCGAAGAACATGCTCGTTCTCGGTATCATCGTAGTGATCGGCCTGCTGCTGCACCTGTACAACTTCTGGTACAACATGATGTTTGCCGAGTTGGTAGGTTCCTATCAGCAGATTGATCCCGCCGACGGTTTCGGCTGGATTGTGGAGACGTTCTCTAATCCTGTGTTCGTGGTGCTTTACATCATCTGGCTCGCTGCCATCTGGTTCCACCTCACTCATGGTTTCTGGTCGGCTATGCAGACCCTCGGCTGGAGCGGTAAGATCTGGCTCTGCCGTTGGAAGATGATCGGCATGATCTATGTCACGCTGCTCATGATCTGCTTCCTGATTGTTGTTCTGGCTTTCGCATTCAAGTGCGCTCCGAGCCTCTGCTAATTATCAACTTTTAAATCTGAAAGAATTATGGCAAAAGTAATTGATTCTAAGATTCCCGCAGGTCCAGTACCTGAGAAATGGAAGGAATATAAGGCTCACCAGCGCTTGGTTAACCCCAAGAACAAGCTGAAGTTGGATGTGATTGTGGTAGGTACCGGTCTGGCTGGTGCTTCTGCAGCTGCTTCACTCGGCGAGATGGGCTTCAACGTTATCAACCTGTGTATTCAGGACTCTCCACGTCGTGCTCACTCTATCGCTGCTCAGGGTGGTATCA
>JAEEPF010000044.1 GCA_016284635.1 Prevotella sp. | reverse complement strand
ATGCCAAGTCACAGATGCGGAAAGGGATGCTGGAGTACTGCGTGTTGCTGCTCCTGAAGCACCGTCCTTCGTATGCCAGTGACATTATCCAACAACTGAAGAAAGCGGAACTGCTCGTGGTGGAGGGAACGCTCTACCCGCTGCTCACCCGCCTGAAGAACGACGGACTGCTGCACTACGAGTGGCAGGAATCAACGCAGGGACCTCCCCGCAAGTACTATGCCCTCAGCCCTGAGGGCGAACAGTTTCTCGAAGGCCTCGACAGCGCCTGGACGGAACTCGCCAACACCATTAATTATCTTAAGATCATCCACCCCCAACTATTAGAAGTAAAAAAGTAAAAAGGTAAAAAAGTAAAGATATGAAGAAGAACATTACCATCAACCTTAGTGGGCGACTCTTCCAGATCGATGAGGATGCCTATGAAATGCTGCAGAAATACATCGAGTCGCTCCGTTCCTCATTCGGAAAGCAAGAGGGCTGCGATGAAATCGTCAACGACATTGAGGCCCGCATCGCGGAATTGTTTACAGAACTGAACCAACAAGGCATCGAGGCCATCACCATCGACCATGTGAAGAACATCATCACTCGTATAGGCAAGCCAGAGGAACTGACAGATTCCGAAGGAACTGATAACGAGAAGCAGGGCGATGGAAAAGACGGACATAAGTATGAGTCTTTCCGCTCGGCTGCCCAGGATATATGTGATAATGTACGCGCAAGGACTGCCGGCAAGAAGCTCTACCGTAACCCTAATGACAAGATGGTGGCAGGTGTGCTTTCAGGCCTGGCTGCCTACACGAATTCAGACGCTGTCTGGTGGCGACTGCTCACCATGCTGCTCGTCTTGTTATATGGTGTGGGCATCATCGCCTACATCGTGCTGGCCATTATCGTGCCTGAGGCGAAGACACCAGAACAACTGTTGCAGATGGAAGGCAAGGAAGTGACGCCCCAGAATCTGGCAGATGTTGTAGTAGAGAACAAGCAGACGGCACGACCCAACCGCGGATGCTTGGGTACGATCCTGTTCGTGTTATTCTCAATCGTCGCTGCCTTCTTCGTGGTCATCGCCTCGATAGTAGGGGTAGGACTGTTGATTTCCCTGTTGCTCGTTATCGTGTCACTTGTCATTGTCTTTACCGTTCCTTCGGCAACTCATGTGAGCCTGCCCTTCGACATTGGGTATCTGAATCTGGGCGAACTGATCAACATCCATCCCTGGGTGGTGATTGTCTTCATCGTCGGTGTGCTGCTCGCCCTCTCCATACCCCTCTATGCCATCGGCCACATGCTATTCTCCAGAGCCGGCAAGGTGCAACCCATGAGCATCGGACAGCGCATCCTGTGGATTGTACTGTGGGTAGCGTCGCTGTGCTGTCTCTTCCCCGCACTCATCTGGATTCAGCAGCAGGAGAAAACGCATTATAATGTAGAAATGGAGGAGATCTATTCCTATCAAGGTGTGACGATGAGCCATCAGGACAAGCGTTTCCTGCGCAAGGGCGGCTGGGACCTGATCAAAGCAGAGAACTGCGACCACTATACGTACAGCGGATACTATAACGGCAATCATAATGTGCGCTTCCTGGATGTCTATAATGAGAATTGTGAGCAAGTGTTTCAGGCAGAGCGTAAGGAGGCCGTTGAGCCTGGCGTATATCGTCTGGACTGTGCAGTCAGAGCGGAAGGTCCCGGACCCTGCGTATATGCCATCGGCGACAGCACGATGCTCAAGTCCATCCCTGTTTATGAGCAGCCCCAAAACGGTGTGCCTGATATGGGTTGGTTTAACATCAGCATCGACAACATCCTGGTCACTGGCAACTCCATAGCCTACGGCCTTTCTTCCGATGAAGACTTCACGGGCCAGCCCTGTCGCGCCCAGTGGTTCTCTGCCACAGACTTCAAACTCATCCGCATAGGTGATCTGCCGAAGAAGTAATAAAAGTTTTTTGAAAAAAGTTCAGGGAAGTGCGAGATATTTCCCTGAACTTGTCGTATAACAAGTAGAAGTGAGACAACTGACAGAACAGCAGATCGTGGAAGCCGTCCGGCGAGGACGGCGCGAGGGGCAGGACGCATTGGTCTGTCGCTATGCTGAGCGAGTGTTTGCGATGATAGTCCGCCAAGTGTCTGACGTGATGGATGCCGAGGAACTGGCACAGGACACCTTCCTGAAAGCCTTCAGCCACATCGACAGTTACGACCCGCAGAAGGCATCGCTCTCTACCTGGCTCTGCCGTATCGCCTACCGTCTGACGCTCGACTTCCTGAAACGCCGCCGTCCGTCCATCGTCCCCATCGAGGACAGCGAGGTATGGCAGACGGACATCAGCGACGAGCAGTTGGAGTCGGAACTCTCATCAGGACGCGAAGAGCGCATCCAGCGACTGCAGGAGATCATAGACGAACTGCCAGACGAAGAGCGGATGCTGCTGACGCTCCATTACTTCGAAGACCGTCCGCTGTCGGAGATCGCCTACATTACAGGCATCGAGCCAGGCCCCCTAGCCAACCGCCTCTATCGGACAAGAAAGAAACTCTTATTGAAATTAAAAGATTAAAAAATAGAAGATTGAAGAATTAAAATTGAGATGAACGAAAGATATAAGGACACGGACCTGCGCGAGGCATTGCGACGCAAGTATGCCGATACGCCCAAGCTGCCTGCCGACTTCATGACGAAGATGCGACAGCAGACGGAGCCTGAGCCAGCCAGAAGAGTGATGCTCTGGCGCTGGGTGGCCGCCGCAGCGTGTCTTATTATGATAATAGGTATAGGGTATCAGTTCAGCCGGATTTGGAATCCGGCTGACGGGAGAAGCGAATTTGAAATTCGCAACTCAACTCTGTCGAATTACAAATTCGACAGAACGAAGACGGGCGGAAGCCTGACGGCAAAGCAAGGAAAGTCGGAGTCAGATGCCTATTCGCCGACAGTCCGCCAAGCCCGGACGGTCAGTCCGCCTAGCCCGGACTCACAGTCCGCCCAGCTCGGACTCACAGTCCAGACCGTCCGGACAAACGACAACAAGGCTTCAAAGGTCGATGGAAGCGTAATGAAAGCCCCAGCGCAGCCTATTGTTGGGCCCGTCGCAGTAGATGGAAACCTGCACTATGCTGCCTATGTTCCAGCGGAAGACTCCGCTTATCAGGCCCCCAGCCGTATGGACGAGTTCATCGCCAAGATGGCTGACTATAATAAGGTAAAGGCAGTGACACTTGACTGCACCCCAGATGACGGCGACTGTACCGTTGTCAGCACGGCCTACGTCTTCGATGACAAACAGGAGCTGGACCTCTTCGGCCGACTGTTGCAAGCCGCCTGCTGGTACGACTCAAAGACACCTGGCTATCTCCTTACCTTCTCCCACCAGCAGTTCTTCTTCACCCTGAAGGATCTGCACAAGAACGAAAAGTACCTCTGGATAGCAGAGCGCATCATTGGTGGGCGCATCCTGCTCTACAGTACCCACTCACCGATAGAGGCTAACGTCTCATCGGCCTGCTTCCAAGAATATCGCGAACAGCTGACGCATACCAACATGAGTACATTACAATTTTAAACGAAGCCGTATGAAAAAAATCTTTTTATTGAGCCTCCTGGCGATGACAGGCCTCACCTATCAGTCGGAAACGACAGGAACCAAGGAGTATGCTAAAAGCGCAGGCATATTCGTGTCGCGTCCTGAAGTCAAGACAGACCAGAATACGAAGAAGACCACCGCTGCGTGGCACATGACGAATATGGAATGGATCAAGGACTATTGCGAAGCCAAGGATGTCGCCATAGAGAAGAACTACCTGAGGCTCTTCCCTGAGATAGCTAACGTGTTGCAGGAAACCAATTCCGTCATACCTATGAGCTGGCGGCTGACGGAGGAGAACAACGAGACGGTGCTCCATTGCTACTTCCGTATGCCTGCCGACGAGGTGACCAACCTGTGGCTGACCTCCGAAGAGACATGTCTTGTGGATCAGGAGACAGGTGCTCAGTATCGTATTCGCCGTACGGAGCCTGATACCTACCGCAAGCACTTCACCGTCAGAGCTAAAAAGGGCGACGTGCTCGACCTGAAGATCTTCTTCGCACCGCTGGCCGAATCGACAAAGGAGGTGAGGATCTATGGTATTCCTAACTGGGGCATGATGGGTATGCCCGTGACCGTCCGCTATCAGGCATTCGCCACGTGGCAGCCTTTGGACTACGACACCATTCCACAGTTCCGTAAGCCCTATGTGCACAAAGAACACATGAGCGAGGATAAACCCTACGACGCACAGAACTGGAACACCTGGAAGGTGATGAGGGATGCGCATCTGATCAAGCCCCTGAAAGATGGTACGATGGCACTGTGGCGCACACCCGAGGCAACCTACCTCGCCATAGGCTTCGAGCAGAACTGGACCACTGAGTACTGGAGTTTCGGACACGACACCAAACTGGTCGATGATAGAGGTCATCAGTACAAGATCCGTGAGATACAGGGTCTTCCTATGGACGAGCTGTTCTTCATGGAGGGCAATGCCGGTGACTATGTGGCCTACGTGCTCGTCTTCGACCCCTTACCCCTGGAACTGACGAAAGTCACCTACATCGTTCCTGAAGGAGAACCCTTCAACGCATGGGGGGCCAACTGGTCGGGCTGTGTGCTCTCCCTCGACGTCCAGGAGCTCCGCGACAACCAGAAACTGTTCAATTATCATCCCAGAATCATCGTAAAATAGTATCTGAATATATGAAAGAGATAAGAATCAACATGTCCCCCAAGGTGTGGATTTACATATTATTGGTAATGATAGTTGTATTTGCAGTTATCATGGGTGTTAGCGCCGCCATAGGAGGTCCAGGGGCTATAGGGGCTAATAAGTATCATATGATAACGCTTTTTGTCTGCATCGCTGCATTCAATTTGGTCCCTGCATACTTTAAACGCAAGACTCATCTTGTTATCACGGATGTTCAGTTGAGAGTGAACGCTCCAGAACCATGGGTCGTACAATTGTCAGGTGTTGATTCTTTTTACGTCGGCAAGTACAAAGGCCGCAAGTTTATTGGCATACGCTATAAAGACAATGTTGAGGCAGGTATCACGGACGAGGAGATTGCCAAGGATCGCAAACAGCGTTTCAAAGCAGCCCTCCAAGGTTATCCCTACGAAGTCTACGTAGGCTTCCTATCGTTGAAACCGCAAGAAATCTGCAATCTGCTGAACGCTCGAATCAAAAAGTAATATGAAGAATCGGGAATGTCCATATTGTCATCAGACTGTATCCCTGAAGCGATGCCTCAAATATCTGCTGAGGGGTACAGACTATGATACCGTTTGCAATCATTGCGACAGGAGCATCAAGTTGGCGAAAGAACCAAGACCAGGGTTTAAGTATAGCTTCATGGCCGGATTCCTAAGCATATACATACCGATGCAAGTATGCTTATACGCCTTCCACACGACGTTTCTCCAGGCTTTGCTTTATAGTTTGCCCTTTGTCATCGTGTGTCTTTCTGTCTTTGCATACCTGACTCTTCATAGTTTATACTTTAGCGGAGATTTATAAGTATTCCAGCCAGTCTACATCCACATAGCCTTGGTTTGTCTCTTCCCTGCATTGGGCGAAGAGGCCGAGCATTACGCCTGTGAAGCCGCCGATGGTTTCGGTACTGAGGAAACGGTACTCCATCTTGGCCAACGGCGTGAAGTTGATGCCGTCTGCCGATGCCATCATGTAGTAGAAGTCACGATCAGAGGTGATACGCAGATAAGCCTGGTTGCCATTCAGTTCAATCTCCTTATCACTATGGCTGGTCTGACCCAATCTCACATTCGACTTGACGAAGAGCCTCCCGTCACGACGCTCGACCACCACATCGTAGTGGTTCAGCGGAGCAGCATAGGCGGTGATGCCAGCCTGCATGCCCTCCGTCAGGTGAGAGAGGTCGAACAAGGCGGTGGCAGAGAAGTTCAGTTCCGTCTGACGACGAGCCACAAACGTAGGCGAGGCTGTCTCGCTGAGATCTGTCGTGCTAGGACGAAGGCGTAAGAAGCCCTGACGCTCCGTCAGCGAGTATTTGGTATAGTCGGCATTGCAGAGGCTCATCCAGCCCATCGGCAAGCCCAGCGAATGATAACTGTCACGAGGTGCCTTTCGCTCCACAAAATTAAAACCTTCTTTTTGTGGATCCTGCGCCATCGGGACCAAGGGCAGCGTCTTGCAATTCATATCCGTCTGCAGCGTGCCGTCGCCGTTCACTACTGGCCAGCCGCCTTCTTCCCATTGCACGGGGGCCAACATCGTCTCGCGGCCCATCACGTGCTGCAGATAGCCGCTGGTACGGTAGCCCAGACAGATCATCCACCAAGAGCCGTCAGGAGCCTGCACCAAGTCGGCGTGTCCGAGTCCCTGGATGTTGCTGTTCTGCATCTTCATATTGAAATGCGAGAGGATGGGGTTGGCAGGATTCGGCTCGTAAGGGCCAAAGAGGCTACGACTGCGCAGGATGTTCACATGGTGGCCATGCTCCGTACCACCCTCAGCCAGCAGCAGATAGTAGTAGCCGTCCTTTTTATAGATATGCGGTCCCTCAGGATAGCGTCCGCCGAGGCCCGTGCCTAAGTGGTGGATCTCGCCAATCTTCCGACCTGTCGTCACATCGATCTCGCAGATCTTGATATCGCCTTCCTTCCAGAGGAAATAGCAGCGGCCATCATCCCAGAAGAGTGTCGGATCACAACTGCCGATGGCGAAGTCTATCACGATGGGCTCCGACCACTCCCCTGCAGGATTGTCCGTCCACACATAGAAATGACGGCGCGAGGGGAATACCGTTGTCACCATATAGAACCGCCCTTCGTGGTAACGGATGGTCGGCGCATAGATACCGCTGTTGCCGTCGGTGCCTTTCAGGTCTACCTGCGAAGGCCGCGACAAACAGTTACCCACCTGTTCCCAGTTCACCAGATCCTTACTGTGGAACACAGGCACACCAGGGAAATACTGGAACGTGCTATTCACCAAATAGAAGCCGTCGCCTGCCCTGCATACACTTGGGTCAGCGTGAAATCCCGGTAGCACAGGGTTCTTGAATCCCTGTGCCTGTCCCATCGTCAGTTGCAATCCTAATACGATGGCTAATGCTATTTTCTTCATCATCTTGTTGATTGGTTTAATCGTAATTATTGAAAGGAGAGGATAAAAGCCACATGGCATCCTTGACGGGGTGTTTCGGCAAGTTCGAGCATACCCCCTTGCTGGATCATCATCCTACGACTCAGCGACAGGCCGATACCGCTGCCACTCCGCTTGGTGGTGAAGAATGGCACAAAGAGCGACTGGCGGTTCTCTGCAGGGATGGGAAGGCCATCGTTGCCGATGAAAAGTGAACTACTATTTTCCTCTACAACCATCTTAGTGGCGTTGGCCTCTATGGCATTCTTCACCAAGTTCATCAGCACCTGTCGCAGCATGCCGATATCAGCACGAACGACCAGATCAGCAGGGACGCAGACCTCCCACGTCAGTTGCGGATAGGCCTTGCTGACTTCATCAATGACGGAATAGAGTCTGACGTCCGTCAGTACAGGTTTTTCGAGTTCCGACATCTTGCGGTAGTTGACCACGAAGTCGCTCAGATGGCGCGAGGTCTCGTAGATAGCCTGGATGCCTTCTTCGAGGGGTGTCCCCTTCACATCTGAACGGTTCAGCATAGACTGGCTGATGCTGGTGATAGGGGCTGTGGCATTCATCATCTCATGGGTCAGCACACGGGTGAGCCGTTCCCACGATTCCACCTCATTCTGATTCACCTGCTGGCGGATGGTATCACCCAACTGGTTCAGCGTTTCCTGCATGGCACGTTCACCAGGCAACAGGCCGTGAGTAGGCATACGGAAGGTGAAGTCACGATTGCGGATGGCCTCCTGCATCAGGTGGGCCCGCAACCGCAGCCTTCGCTGATGGTGCACAAACCACACCGCGAAGCCTACAATGATTACACCTATTATAATATACGCCCACATCATAACCGTTTCATCTTATTGTAAAGCGTTTGGCGGGTGATGCCTAATAATTCGGCGGCCTGGGTGAGATTGCCGTGACAGTGGTCGATGGTACGGCGGATGTGTTCCTTCTCCATCTCGTCGAGACTGACGATCTCGTTCTTCATGTCAAGCACATCCTTCAGTTTATGTATCAGTTCGTCGTTGTCCCACGGCTTGGTGATGAAGTCAGCAGCACCGTTCTTCAGTCCCTTCACCGCCAGGTTCACGTCGGCGTAGGCCGTCAACAGCACTACAGGCGTCTGTGGATGCTGCTTATGGATGGTGCGAAGCCAGAAGAGCCCCTCGCTACCGCTGTTCACACCCAGCGTGAAGTTCATGTCGAGCAGCACCAGGTCGACGGTTTCCTGAGCCATCGTCTTCAGGATGTCGTCAGGCCGTTGCAGGGTGATCACATGCTCAAACGTATCGTCGAGCAGATAGTGCATCGCCGTCAGGATAGAGGCATTGTCGTCTGCGATCAGTATAGTTCCGTAATTGTTCATACAACCTTTTTTGTCTGCAAAGTTACGACTTTCTGTCTAATTATCATACAAAGGGGTGTAAAAAAATTAGACAATCCGCATTCCGCCGTCACAAAAGGCTTGCACGATAAGATATAATGCCTTACCTTTGCAGTACAAAATTTGAAACGGATATGATAGAGTCAATTCTAAATTCAAGACACAGAGATACAGCGGCACAGAGATTTTATTCTCTATGCGCATCCCTCTGCGTCTCTGCGTCTCTGTGTTCTTTTCAGATAAAGGCGCAGACGTGGACGATGCAGCAATGCATGCAGTATGCCGTGGAGCACAACCATGAGGTGAAGCAGGCAGAGCTGGATCTGGACAACTTCAAGGCTCAGAAGACAGGAGCCATCGGCCGCTTCCTCCCCGCTGTCGACGCCAGCATCGGAGCCAATTACAATTTTGGACGTGCTATCGACCCTGAGACCAACGGCTATACCGACGTGAGCACCTTTTATAATGGCTACCAACTGTCGGCCTCGCTGCCCGTGTTCGACGGTTTCAGCCGTCTGCATGCCTTAAAGGCAGCCAAGGCCAGTGAGCTGATGGGGCGCCATGCTTTAAGACGGCAGCAGGACCTCACGGCGCTCAATGTGCTTCAGGCGTATGCCTACGTGGCTTACTACGACGGTCTGGTAAGGATGGCCCTCGAGAAGCTGGAGGAGACGGAGCTGTTGCTCTGGCAGACACGCCTGATGGAAGAGGTGGGCCGCAAGAGTGCTGCGGACGTTGCACAGGTGGAGTCGCAGCATGCCGAGGCAGCCTTCGAACTGACGCGCCAGCGTAATCTCTATGCCTCTTCCTTATTGGAACTGAAGAAGGAGATGGGCTTACCGTTGAGTGAAGAGTTAAGAGTGAAGAGTGAAGAATTTCCTACCGAAGTCCCCGTAGATTCTGTTGAAGGAATGGCGGCAGCAAATTCTTCACTCTTCACTCTTCATTCTTCACTCCAAGTGGCGCGCTATCAGATGGAGGCCAGCAAACACGAGTGGCATCAGGCCCGCAGCTCACTTTATCCCTCTCTCTCTTTGAGTGCGGGTCTGAGCACCACTTACTTTAGGACGCTCCACTCAGATGCCACGGAGTCGTTTGGCAATCAGTTCAAGAACAACATGGGCGAGTATGTGGGTGCCACGCTGAGTATCCCGCTCTTCAACCGTCTGCAGACCGTCACCAGCATCCGGCGGGCAAAGAACAACTACCAGAAAGCCCGCGAGGCTTACTTACAGAAGCAACTAGAGCTGGAGAAACTGAGCCTTGAGGCCTGGCAGGACTGGCTGGGCTATCAGAAACAGACGGAGCAGATGATAAAGAAGGTGGAGGCCGACAGCATCTCCTACCAGCTGACGCGCCGACAGTTCGACGAAGGCCTCTCGACGGCGATCGACCTGCATACCACCTCAACACAGCTGCTACAGTCGAAGGCCACCTTGCTGCAATGTCAGCTGATGGCGATGGTGAAAGAACAATTAGTACGTTACTACAAAGGAGAACAGATATGGATAGAGTAATTGAGAAGACAAAGACACAGCGGCTGATGAAGTACTGGCCGTATGCGGCTGGTGGCATCGGACTATTGGTTGTTGTGGGTTGGTTGGTGTTCGGCAATCACGCCTCGACACTCAGAGTCAGCAAGGACGAACTGACGATTAGCGATGTGCAGCGGGCAGAGTTCAAGGACTATGTGCGCACCAACGGACAGGTATTGCCCATCCAGGTGGTACAGATCTCGCCAGAGGAAGGAGGTATCGTCGTGGAGAAGGTCGTCGAGGAAGGAACGATGGTACACAAGGGCGATGTCATCGTCCGCCTGAGCAATTCCGGCCTCGACCTGCAGATCCTCAACGCAGAGGCCGAGCTGGCCGAGAAGCAGAACCTGCTTCGCAACACTCAGGTGGCTATGCAGCAAGACCGCCTGAACAACCAGACAGAACAGGCCCAACTCGATATGGACACCCAGCGCAAGCAGCGTACCTTCGAACAGAACAAACGACTTTATGGGGAAAAACTGATTAGCAAGGAAGATTATTTGCAGTCGCAGGAGGACTACCAGCTTTCTGCCAAGAAACGCTCGCTGGTGACGAAGCGCCTGAAGCAAGACTCCATCTATCGCACCGTTCAGATGGACCAGATGGAGGACAACCTTCAGAACATGCGTCGCAACGTCGTTTTGGTCCGTCAGCGCAAGGACAAACTCGAAGTGCGCTCAGCCATCGACGGCGAGTTAGGTCTGCTCGATGTGGAGCTGGGACAGAGCATCCAGCCCGGGCAGAAGATCGGACAACTCAACGACCTCTCTGACTATAAGGTGCAGGCCAGCATCGACGAGCACTATATCGACCGTGTTCGCCAAGGACTATCTGCCACCTTCACCCGTGGCGACCATCAGTATCAGTTGCAGGTTCGCAAGGTCTACCCGGAGGTTCGCGAAGGCAAGTTCCGTTGCGACTTCGTTTTCAAGGGCGAGCGCCCGGAGAACATCCGCACAGGCCAGACCTACTACATCGACCTCGAACTGGGCCAGCCCGAGCAGGCCGTCATCATCCCTCGCGGCACCTTCTTCCAGACCACTGGCGGCCAATGGATCTTCGTACTCTCCTCCGACGGCAGCAAAGCCTATCGCCGCCCCATCCGCGTAGGTCGCCAGAACCCTCAGCACTACGAGATCCTCGAGGGCCTGGAGCCAGGCGAACGTGTCGTCACCAGCGGCTACGAGGCATTCCGCGACAATGAGGTATTAGTCATTAAATAAGAGATATGAAAACGATTATCAGAAACTTTACATCGATATTCCGCAAATTTGCTACGGCAAACCTGTTGAACCTGTTGGGCTTGAGCCTGGCCTTCGCCTCATTCTTCGTCATCATGACGCAGGTGAACTTCGACCTGGGCTACAACAAAAACATTACCGACCACGAGAACCTGTACCGCATGACATTGGAGTTAGGCGAAGATGCCTATGGTATCAATCTGCCCCGTCCGGTGATAGAGCGTCTGGCGGAAGCTTCACCTCACGTCACAGGCTATAGCATCAGAAACGGGTGGACAAACTACGATCAGTTCTTGGCAGATAATCAGGAATATACGTTGAATCTGGTCTACGGCATCCGAGACTTCGTCAGCGCATTCAAGCCCACAGTCATTAGTGGCGATGTGAAAGGTTTGAAACTAAATGGCAATATCGTTTTGCCTCGTTCAGAAGCCATGCGTATTTTCGGCACTACCGATGCAGCAGGCAAGACTCTGAAATACAAATGGGATAGCAATGACTTCTACAATGTGTGTGCCGTGATTGAGGATTATCCGGAAAACAACATGCTGCATGGCTCCAGTTTTATAGGTGTCAACTCCAATGAAGACAATTACCAGAATTGGAACTACGACGCCTATATCCGTGTGGACGATGTCGCAAACCTCCCAACGGTACAGAACAGCCTGCGTCAGACAGCCATTGAGCTCTTCAAGGAAAAGTTTGACCTGACAACCAAGGAGGAGGAAGAAGCCCTGCAGGTGGTGTTCACCAACATTGCCGATGCCCACTTCTCAAAACTCCTGAATAAGGCTGCTCCCAGTAGGAGTTCCGTCTATCTGCTTATCTGCTTCTCGCTACTCATCGTGGTGATAGCAGCCGTCAATTTCATGAACTTCTCTTTGGCAGAGACACCCATGCGCATCCGCAGCATCAATACCCAGAAGGTGCTGGGCGCAACGACGGCGAGCCTGAGGGGCAGTCTGCTGGCAGAGGCTGTGCTCATCAGCCTGACTGCCTTTGTTCTGGCTTTGCTCATCGTGTATCTGGCTCACGACCTGGGTTTGCAGGAACTGGTTCAGGGCAGCATCTTGTTGCAAGACCATCATTCGCTGATTGGCATCACCCTGCTACTGAGCATTCTGGTGGGTCTGATGGCAGGAGCCTATCCGTCTTACTACGTCACCTCCTTCCCGCCAGCCTTAGTGCTGAAGGGGTCATTCGGTCTGTCATCCAAAGGCCGTATACTGCGTTCAGTCTTGGTCTGCCTGCAATTCATCGTCTCCTTCATGCTGGTGATCGGCGTGGGTATCATGTATCTGCAGAGCTATCTCATCTATCACACCGACTACGGCTTCGACAAGGATGAAGTGCTGGTGGTACGGACGGCACCTGACACTCGCAACAAGGTGGATGCCATCGACACTGAACTGCGCTCCGTTTCCGGCATAGAGGGGGCCAGTCTGGCGATGAACGTCTTGGGCAGTAGCGACAGTTATATGACGTGGGGCAGAGGCGAAGGCGACAGACATATAAGCTTTACCTGTATCTTCGTAGACTGGCGCTTCCTTGGTGTCATGGGCATCGACATCGTAGAGGGTCGCAACTTCAAGAGGGGTGACGGCGATGTCTATATCTTCAATGAGTCGGCGAAGAAACAATATCCCTGGCTCGCCGTAGATCAGCCCATCGCCGAAGGTAACCATCCCGTCGTTGGTTTCTGCCGCGACATCAAATATGCCTCCTTGCGAGTGGATGACACCCAGATGCCCATCGCCTTCTTTATCCCCAGCCCGAATGGCGAAAACTGGGGGAATGGCTATTGGCGTAATGTCTTGCTGGTGCGAGTGGCAAAAGGTGTAGATAAGCAGGAAGCCAAGCAGAAAGTGATGGATGTGGTCAACAAGCATGAGAAAGGGCAGCCTCTCGACATCAGCGGTCTGCGTTATATGGACGAGGTGCTGGAGCAGACCTACCAGCGTGAAGACCGTTTCACCAAGCAGATCCTGCTCTTCTCTCTGCTCGCCATCCTGATCAGCATCATCGGCGTGTTTGGCATGACGATGTTCGAGAGCGAATACCGTCGCAAGGAGATAGGCATCCGCAAGGTGTTCGGCAGTTCCACGAAAGAGATACTGACGATGTTCAACCGCCGATACCTGTATATCCTATTGGCCTGCTTCGCGGTGGCGGCTCCCATAGGTTACATGGTGGGGGTGCATTGGCTCGAAGACTTTGCCGTCCGCACCGCCATCTCGCCCTTGTTGTTCCTGGTGTCCTTCCTCCTCATCGCCCTCATCACGATGCTGACGGTGACCTATCAGAGCTGGAAGAATGCCACTGAGAATCCAGTCAACAGCATCAAGAACGAATAAGCATTATCCATTTCCACCATCTTCTGGTGGTAGTCATTGTCAAAGAATCATACGATGGAGCGTCAAATATTTAGACAACCAGCCTCTCTGGAGCCTCAAATGCTTGCACATTCAAACAAATGCCCTTAACTTTGCATTGTAAAAAGAAACAAGTAAGTCAAACAATTAAAAAATTACAATTATGAAGAAGTTTATGATTTGTTCGATGATGTGCCTCATGGCTCTGGCTGCAAAGGCACAAGTGCTCACCTCAGCCACAGTTGATCATGCGTACCTAAACGCCATAAAGGAAAGCGGCGACAAGTTTGCCTATGAGAAAGAGCACAATGACAATGGCGACATCACCACGATGTTCGTCTATCAGAAAAAGACCCGACGCAAAGGTGCTGTAGATCTGAAGCCCGTCTGCCGCTATCAGTATGTCTATACAGCCGATGGTCTGTTGAGCAGTTGCACAAAGTCTGTATGGCGCAAGGGAGACTGGCAGCAGTCTGGACGCCATGCCTACACGCTTGCAGAAAATGCCTATACCGTAGAGTTCTCTCTATGGAACAAGAAGAAAGCCGACTACGACCTTCCGCTCGGCAGGATGACTTACACACTGCGGCCCAACGAGTCGACAGAAAGCATCGCCTGCTACTACCGCCATCACAAGAACGCTCCTCTGGAACTGGAGTGGGAGGTAGTCACGGAATGCCAGCCCATTAATATGGACAATTATCTGACAGATGTCAACCGATGATATATGAACAGTTATTTGAAATTTCTGAGCCGACATCGGCTGTTTACCATCATCAATATCGTAGGGCTGTGCCTCTCGATGGCCTTCCTGCTGTTGTTGGGCGATCTCATCTACCGCCAGACTACCGTAGAAAACTACCAGACGCGAGGTGATCGTACCTTTGTCGTGGGCAACGAGGAATTCATGATGTCGCACTTCCGTGTGGGGCAGAAGTTGAAAGACCGTTTCCCAGAGATTGAGGACTGGTGCTCTGTGTCAGGCTTAGGCATTACATTCTCCGTCAAAGGTCAGGAGGCTCCAACAAAGATTCTGTTGGCGGCTCCTAACTTCTTCGAGTTCTTCGACTACCGCCTGCTTTCGGGCGATAAGCACAAGGTGCTCAGCGCGCCTAATCAGATTGTCGTCAGCAAGAAGTTCGCCCAGCGCTATTGGCCTCATGGAGATGCCATTGGCAAGGATGTCGTGTTTCAAAACAGTCAGGATGCTGAGCGCTTAACCTTTACGATCAGTGGCATCATGGACGACTTCGACCGTTCTGTCATACCTTCAGACTATGAATGTGTAGTTAATCTGGAGAATCTGCGCCATCTGCATTATTCTGCTTACGTCGAGACCATGAACAATGCGGCCAGTTGCGTGCTGTTCCTGATGGCTAAGGAGGGCTGCGACCTACGGAGCAAGACGACAGAAATGCGCGACTATCAGAAGACCTTCTTCTGGATCTATCAGATAGGGGCCGTGAAGGAGTTGACGCTCACGCCACTCTCCACGCTCTATTACGATGCGAAGGATTGTTCGTTTGAAGGTGACGACCTTAATCACGGCAGTCGCGATATGGCCCATCTCTATGTGGTCATTGCCCTGCTAGTGCTCGTGTTCGCCATCTTCAACTACGTGAACCTGAGCGTCTCGCTGACCACAGACCGTTCGAAGGAGATGGCTACAAGGCGACTCTTGGGACTTTCGCGCCTACAGGTGTTTGCCAAACTGATAGCAGAGAGCATCCTCTTTACGGCGATTGCTTTTGTCATTGCCTATCTGATAGCCCTCGCCTTGCAGGATAAGGCTGTGGAGATGGCCAACTGCCCGTTGGATTTGTTGAAGGATACCGGCTTCGTGGCGATTGCGGGCTTCATCCTTGCCATCATCCTCGTTGGTGCGTTGGCAGGCTTTGTGCCAGCATCCATACTGAGTGGTTATGAGCCTATCGACATCGTTCGCGGCACGTTCCGCCGTCGTGTGCGGCAGCGTTGGAGCCATGTACTGATGGTGATGCAGGCCGTCTTTGCCATCGTCATGCTGACGGTAACATTCCTGCTCAGTAGCGGTATCCGCGAAAAGATGAACCAGCCATTAGGCTATGATGTAGAGAATATTCTTAGTATGTGGGGCACGGGCGCTCTCACCCAAAACCAGCGCCAGACGTTCCGTAGTGAACTGATGGAACTGCCAGAAGTGGAGTCTGTAGGTTTCGGCTATGGCACACCAGTAGAAATGTTGACAAACCAAACGACTACCGCTGATGACGGCACGGTGGTCAGCATTCGACAGCTAATAGGCGACAGTTGTTTCTTCAATATCCTCAACATCCACCCTGAAAAGACCTATAGCGAAGATGGTTGGGGAGTCAACCATCAGTTGCTGCGCCAATTCGGCAAGAGCGATGACACCAAGGAGATAGTATCGTCAAATGGATCGACTAACTTTCATGTGAGTGCTGTGTATCCCGATATGGTCTATCAGAACGTGATGTACGAGGAAAAGCATCCTACACCTTATACAATTATCAAGGAGGATGAGTTTGTGGATGGTAGCGAGGACTATGCACAACGGAATTATGGAAGACCCCGTGAGGCACTCGTCAAATATCATGGTGATCGCAAAAAGGTGGAAGAGGCAATGAGGAGCCTGATCCAGGAACTCACAGGTCATGAGGCATCTGAGGTTCACTCTCTCACCCAGCGTCATGAGGAGTGGTACGAGGACTACGAGCGATTCCTGAGTGTGCTGATGGTCTTCACTGGGGTAGCTTTGCTGATAGCCATCCTCGGATTGATGGCGATGAACAGCTACTTCGTAGGCCAGCGCCGTCGCGAGATTGCTGTGCGTCGTGTCTTTGGAGCCGAAATCAGCAGCATCACCCTGCGCTTGCTCCGCACGGTGGTCATCCAGTCTGTCGTTTCTGCCATTATTTCCATCCCGTTGTCATATTGGTTAGCGCCGATGGTGGGTAGTATCTCCGGCCTTCACATTGAGATGATGTTCCTGCCTTTGTTGCTCTCCCTTCTCATTGTCCTCATCGTCAATGTGCTCACTGCCGCCTTCCAAGGCTGGCGCGCTGCAACGGAAAATCCCGTCAACAGCATTAAGAATGAATAGACAAAATAGCAAAATGACATACATAACTACACAAATTGTAATATTGAAATACCGATGGTTACACGGTTTTCAGACTACATTGAAGCTACATTTTAAGTACATATAACTACATTAAAAATACATGAAAGGGACTAAATGAATGCCTTTTACATGGCTTGAGCGTCGCAGTTTTGGCTGACTAAAGTCCAGGAAAGGATGCTTAGAACCGTAGGAAAGGTTAGGGGTGGCTAATAAATTCTCGAGAGAATTCAGGAGTTTAGTTAGGGTAAAGTCAGACGTTAATTAGGGTAAACCCTGAAATTCTCTCGAGAATTTGTTAGGAAGCCTTGGAGAAACTGGTGCCGCAAAGAGAGTTTCAAGGGACTTTACTTATTTGAAAGTCTCAGCCAGCTGCTAACCATTTGCATCGTTATCACCGCCTTTTTGGCTGTATTTGTGTAGTTCCAATGTAGTTATATGTACTTAAAATGTAGTTATCATGTAGTTTTAATTCTCCGCAAATTATTCAAAATAAGGAAATTAGAATGTATTTAATGTAGTTATGCATGCCTAAATGAAATCTGCACTTTAGACATTTGTAATTCAAACTAAACATATTTGCGCCATTTTTGAAGTTTCAAACACAAATTGCGCCTTTGCATCACGCTAAAGGTGTCACACTAAAAGTGAAATCATACGACTACATGTACACAATTAATTCGGGCGAAATCTACCTCAAATGACATAGATTTCGCCCAAAAAGTTTGTTTATTTTCTAAGAATTCTTAAATTACACAAGTTTGTGATTCACAAACTTGTGTAATTATAGTAAAATACTTATCTTTGTGCTCAAAATGAGAGAGTTATGGAAAAGAGCTTTGTTTATGGAATTGCTGTTACAGACTACAATTTCACGGGTAGGACAGAAGAAACTCGTCGTCTGAAATCCAACTTTATAGCTGGAATCAACTCAATATTGATATCCCCCCGCCGTTATGGAAAGACTTCGCTGGTAGATCACGTCTGCCGTAATTTGGACAGAGAGAATATCACTATTGTCAGACTTGACATCTTCGGATGTAAGACAGAATATGATTTTTATAATGCTTTGGCGGTTGCGGTTTTAAAGCAGACAGCATCAAAGATACAACTGTGGATGGAGGAGGCGCGCGACTTTCTTGTCCGCCTCACTCCAAAAATTGGAATACCTGTCGATCCTGTCTCTGAAATAAGTGTCTCGCTTGGGATAACCCCTGAGACGCATTCGCCAGAGGAGGTACTTAATATGGTGGAAATCATTGCAAAACGTAAAAACCGCCATGTCGTGGTGTGTATTGACGAGTTCCAGCAAGTGGGAGAGTTTGATAACACGAAACAAGTACAAGCAAGACTACGTTCCGCTTGGCAACATCATCACTACACTTCATACTGTCTCTATGGCAGCAAGCGTCACATGATGAGTAATATCTTTCTCAATCGCAGTATGCCGTTCTATCAATTTGGCGATCTGTTGTGGTTACAGAAGATACCTACCAGTGATTGGATGGATTATATCATCAATCATTTCGAGGCAGAGGGGAAACACGTCTCTCAACAAATCGTTGAGCGCATCTGCGAAGTAGTGGACAACTATCCCTCCTACGTTCAGCATCTGTCATCTATTCTTCTCAACCATCTGCCTCAGGGCGGAAGCGTAACTGAAGAAATGATGTCGTCTGCCGTTTCTGAACTGATTAGTACCAATGAAGCATTGTATATGCAACAAATAGAGCCCCTTTCTGCTTATCAGATGAATCTAATAAAGGCTATCGTCTCTGGCATTCATTCTAGTTATAACGAGAAACGCGTCCGCTCCATGTTCGACTTAGGCAGTCCGTCAAATCTAGTACGATTGCGTGACGCACTTATCGAGCGCGATCTCATCTATTCAGAAATGCGACAGTTATATCTTACAGACCCTGTCTTTGGATTATGGTTCAGAAAGAGGTTTTTATAAACTAAAACAAAAATGTGTCAATAAATCATACACCGAACCGTCTAATTATTTGACAATCTGCTTCCGCCAGGGTGAAAAGCCTTGGCGGATTCGTTTAATTGACGTAACTTTGCAGAGACAAAAGAACATAGATCTTTTAGACATAAGGACATAAGAACATATTTATAAGAACGTATGAAGAGTTATTTCAGATTTCTGTCACGCAACAAGCTATATACCTTAATTAATATAGCAGGGTTGGTAGTTTCGCTGATGTTCATCATCCTGATGGGTGACTACACCTGGCGCCAATACAGTATCGACAGTTGGCACAAGAATGCCGACCGCATCTATCTGACGGGTAGTAATAAAGAATTTTTCATGTGGCCACAGGCTGCACAGGAGATCAGAGACATGTGTCCGGAAGTGGAGCAGACCTGTTGTGTGATGAGTCAGAACGGAAGGATTAAGTATGGGCAGCGTGAGGTGAGGCAAGAAGAGAACGAGAATGGCATCATCATGCTGGCTGACTCGACGTTCTTCCAGTTCTTTGACTTCGAATTAGTTAATGGAGATCGAAAGACTGCTCTTAACGCTCCTGACAAGTGCGTCATCACAGAGCGGCTGGCACAACGGCTCTTTGGCGAGAAGAATCCCATAGGCGAGTCGTTGCAGATTGTGGGTGAACGGTCTGTGTATATAAACAATGAAGATCCCTTCGACTCGACGCTGGTCTATACCGTCAGTGCCGTTGCCAAGGAATTCGACCATACGGTGCTGCCCAATGAGACGCAACTCATCGTCAGCATGGAACGCTTCCCCCAGGTGATGGGATATACGCTCAAACCCAATGCTTTCGCGTATGGTGGGACAGGAGCCTGCAAGGCATTCCTCATGCTACGGCCGGGAACAACACTTGATGCCAAGAAAAAGACGATAGACGACCATCTGACCAATAACTATATGCTCTGGGCGCGTTTTGGAACAGATCATGAGTTTACCGCGACACCACTGACTGATATTATGTTTGCTCCACAGAACAATGGGAGCGGACTGCAGAAAGGAGATAAGACTCGACTGCACATCTTGTTCGCAGCTGTACTGGCCATCCTGTTCTTTGCCGTCAGCAACTACATCAATCTGACCGTTGCCAATACGGGCTTCCGTGCCAAGGAGATGGCTACTCGCAGGCTCTTCGGCAGCAGCCAGCATGAGATATCGTTGAAACTGATAGCAGAGTCAATGCTGATGGTGGGCATATCTTTTGTCATTGGTTTTGCCTTGGCTCTCTGTTTCCAAGACAATGCTATTGAGCTGTTCAGAGGAAAGATCGCGCTGATGAACGACATCAGCGTTGGTACAGTGAGCGTCAGCCTTGGCTTCATCCTGCTTGTAGGTATCGTCTCGGGCATCATGCCTTCTTGGCAGATCTCCCGCTTCCAACCCATCGACATTGTGAAAGGCAACTTCCGCTTCCATTCCAAAATGGTATTGGGCAAGCTTTTTATCATCCTGCAGAATGTCGTCACCGTCACGATGCTCACAGCCGCCCTTGTCATCTGGCTCCAGCTGAACCACCTCATCCATGCGCCACTCGGATTCAACACAAAGAACCTCTATTTTCTTTTTAGTCCACAGGGCAAGAGCCAAGCTATCAGGAACCAATTGGAGAAGATGCCATTCGTCGAGGAAATTGGTGTTTGTCAAGGTACTACATTCTCAAGCTATAATACCAGTATGCGGACCATCATGAAAGATGAGAAGATGATAAAACTTTACTTGACAGACCTAGACAGCACAGCCTTCAACCTTTACGGGCTGGAAATCCTTCAAGACTATGGCCCCACAAACGATGGCTACTACCTGACAGAGGAAGCTATGCGTCGGTTGGAATATACGGAAAAAGAACGTATCATAGATTGGGGAAGGGAAAAGAAAGACCCTATCGCAGGAATCCTTAAAGATTTCCATCGTATCAATGTGCTGCAAGGCGTTGAACCTTTTGCCATCCGTGTGATGGATCAAATAGAGGATTGCAATTTCCTGGTGAAGACAAATGGCGACAAACAGGCAAGGGCTGCTTTCGAAGAGATCATAAAAGAGGTGGGCATTACTGAGAAAGATGTGAAGTGGTATGTCAGCAAACTGGATGATTCAATTGCCGAGACCTTCGAGGATCATCAGAACACACTGAAGATCATCACGCTCTTTACCATCATCGCTGTGATTATCTCTGTAATGGGCTATGTGGGTATGTCGCTCTTCTTCATCCGGCAGCGGCAGAAGGAGATAGGTATCCGGAAGATCATGGGCAGCTCGTCTCGTGAGGTGATGATACTGATGCTCCGCACGTTCTGCGCTCCGTTGTTGGTGTCGTTCGTCATTGCCATACCTATTTCTTGGTATGTCATGAACGACTGGCTGACGAACTTCAGCTATCGCATCGCGCTCAGCCCTTGGATATTCACCGCTACTTGTGCCTTCGCCCTCTTCGTGGCCGTCCTCTCCGTCAGTTTCCAGATCATCAAGGCTGTCCGCACCAATCCCGTAGAAAGTATCAAGACAGAATAATATGAATCATTCGCATCGGGCTCAGCTCCTGGATAACTTATGTTTACCTGCTTCATCATTAATTAGTAGACAGTCATTATTAGGGACTGACCCGCTGCGATTCAAGAAAAGAATAGTAACAATAAAATATAGGAAATTATGATCAAATTAGAAAACATTCAGAAGGTGTTCCGCACGGAAGAAGTGGAAACCGTAGCATTGGGCGGTGTATCGCTCGAAGTGAAGAAAGGTGAGTTTGTGGCCATTATGGGGCCTTCGGGCTGTGGCAAGTCTACCTTATTAAATATATTGGGTTTGCTCGACAATCCAACCAGTGGCACCTATTACCTCGATGGCGAGGAAGTGGGCAAGTTGAAGGAGAGCCAGCGCACGAAGGTTCGCAAGGGGCAGATCGGTTTCGTGTTCCAAAGCTTCAACCTGATTGACGAGTTGAACGTAGAGGAAAACGTGGAACTGCCGCTTACCTACTTAGGCGTTCCCAAGAAGGAACGCAAACAGCGTGTAGAGGAAGTACTGCGACGTATGGCCATCTCGCATCGTGCCCATCACTTCCCACAGCAGCTTTCCGGAGGTCAGCAACAGCGTGTCGCCATCGCCCGTGCCGTCGTGATGAATCCCAAACTGATTCTCGCCGACGAGCCCACAGGTAACCTCGACTCCAAGAACGGCTTAGAGGTGATGCAACTGCTCACCCAACTGAACCAGGAAGGCACCACCGTCCTGATGGTAACCCACTCCGAGCGCGATGCCGGCTACGCCCAGCGAATAGTGAATCTCCTCGACGGTCAAGTGGTCCCTGAAGTCAGCCTCTAATTTGAAGACAGGATTGATTTGCCAGACAGCTTTGACGCCGTCGCAGAGGTCATAGACGATGCGGGATATGTGACTATCTTCAAATCTGAAGACACAGCAGCGTGATGTCATCGCTGGGTTCGGCATCGCCCACGTGAGTGGCCACTTCCCTCAGTATGTCGTCCACCGTCTCACGGGCATTGTCCATCGGATGACCTTTCAG